>WRAV01000001.1 GCA_009780025.1 Oscillospiraceae bacterium
ATAGCGGTCACCTTCATTGCGGACAACCGCCGCAATCGTGGGTCTGGTTGGGTGGAGAATATTCCATTCATATACGCCCAAATGTTGCGAGTAAACATACCCCGGCGTGATCGCAAACCAGACACTGAACTCATCAAAGTCAAACGCCGCTGTTATAAGCGAGCCGTGCTCACGCAATTCCTCGTAGAAGTCTGCTTGACCGGGCCGCACTTCCGGCAGTTGTAGGTCATCGAGATATGCAGGCGCCTCACCATTGTCCGCATATACTTCAAGCTGTTTCGGATGGTATTCACCCGAGCACCCCGCGAGTACCAGTAATAGTATGGCAGCTATAACAGTAAAGACAAACCTACGCATAATATGTCTCCCTCAAATCAGGTGCAATATATTGTAGTAAGCTAAAGCTACAAAATCGCAATCTCACCGGTGGCATCGTATACAATTATCAGATTAACCTGGCCAAGCCAGATTCCCCAGTCAGTCTCCCTCGGTTCGCGCAAGTAAATGCGGTGAAGCTTCTCGTCGCTATCTTCAATTTGACTTAACATGCCGTGCAGCAATATACGCTCACCGTCCGTGTAAAAGAACCGCGGAACCTCGTAGCCGGAGATAATATCAAAGCTTTCCATGGCCTCTGCTGAGAGCAAAAGTTCAACTCGTGTGAACTCTGGAAAATGCTCATTCCGCACCATGGTAAGCGCCTGCGATGCGTTTATGTTTACCTCACCCAAAACCCGCGAGCCAAAAGGGAACGAGGAGTACATATGCTCTAAAGGTCCCCAGACAAACAACTTCCGTGCGTGTTGCCATTCGATGTCATCCTGCCACCCCCTGCGAACGCTTTCGCGGTGAGCATCGCGGCTGAACTCGTAGATACGGTTTGGGGTGGTGGTGTGGCTGAACAGCACCAGTCGCTCCTCTTCAGATTCGCCTGACCTAATCTGCGTAAAAATCTCGACGCTGCCGGTTTTGGGGTAGTATATCTCGGTGTATTTATTGCCGGCTGTCGAATGGAAAGCTGAGATCTCTTCGCGTACCAGAATCAGTTCGCTGTCCCTAACCGCGTAGCTGACAATGCCGTGCGCCGAATGCGCACTCCCCCAGATATGCTCTATGCTGAGTACACCGTCCTCAATCTCCATGCTTGTAAAGCCATCGACGAAACGTCCCGCAGACCTTGCGTGCATCATAACATCGCCGGAATGCCAGCCAAATTCAAATCCGCCGTCCGGCAGCGCCAGCATAATATACAAATGTCTGCGACCGAGATGCTGTGAGCCATCAGTATCAGAAGTGTCATAATACTCGGTGATCACAATGACGAGGTCATCCAGACCATTGCCCGCTAGGTCGCCAACTGCGTTCATATGCGGTTGAAAAATATACCCTAGCGGGAGCGATATCTCATAGATAGCATCTGGGAGCAAGTTGCCATACGTGATCAAAAGCTTTGCAAAGTTGGGCAGGGTGATATTGGTATCTGCGATTTCCGGAGCATCGCTCTCGAGTCCTTGATGCTCGGGTTCTATTTGCGGCTCTGGTACAAAGGGTGATTGCTGTTGTTCCAACTCTAGCGCAGGAACTATTTCTACAGGTGCAGCACCACAGGCCGCAAACAGCAAGGCCAGGAGAGTAAGTAAAAGTAATAAGTATTTCAAGGCTGTTCACTCCTTTGCAAAAATAGCAAACTGTGGCTTACCTTTGCTCCATGTCCAGCAGTCGCAAAAACGCCCGCTGTTCATCACGCATTAGTTGAAAAGTAATTGTATGTCGACCACCATATGCTAGGCCGGGGTCGCCGTCAATGCTTGTAGGATAGAGCAAATCAAAGCTGACCGCAACTCTGGTAGGATTTTCAAGCAATTTGGCAGTCATTCCTCTCCATCCGTGGTTGAAAGTATTGATACAAAACCCCAGACTAGTTTGGAAGACCTTCTGTTCCTCGTCAAGCAAAACATCTGGGCCTATAAGCACCCATGATTCTTCCCCAAACACTTCATAGACTATGCGATTAACGCTTTCTACGGGGCAAAAGAATTCGTACTCTTCCCACTGTGACGATGGCTCACGGACAAAACCGAATGAATCAAATAGGGTGTACTCAGGGTTGCCGATAGAAATACTGTCAGCGAGGCGCCCTTGTCCCAACTCAAGGCTTGCCCCTGCAATCAGCACAAAAGTGTTTCTACAAAACTCTCCTCTAAAGTACGATAAAGTTATCAAGTGGTCAGCCAAAAATTCGGCTTGGCGTATAAAGTATCCAACTTCTTCTGCTGAAAAGACGGTCTCAGTGAGTGCCTGCTCGGTTGATGTCGGCAGCTCTTCCACCTCAACAAACTGTAAATCGTCTTCTAGCGGCTGGGTCAGACCACCGTCTTCAGGCTGAGTCTCTTCTACTGCTTGCGCTGGGTATATATTACTTTGTTCTTTCGACACCACTTCCGCGGGAGCGGCCTGGCAAGCACTCACCAGTAGCACAGCGCCTAACAACACAATCAAAATACAGCGTTCCACGCCTTCTCCTCCTCTACATATCACGACAAAGAACATTTTGAAGGCGACGAAGTTTTCAAACACGCTCAGGTACCAGTCTTTGTTGTGGACGTAAAGAAAGCGGGCAGTCGTAGTCGGAGTTTGTGGCAGCAAATCCACAGCCACGGCTGCCTGATTCAATAGCCAATGGTATTTTGACTTGGTAGTCAACTTCCGTTTAATGCAGTTTGTTCGTTATGTTTTGAACTATTTCGCTGTTCATTGTATACACTCCGTTATTGTGAAATATTGCCAACCCGCCTGTCTAGAGCATCTCCCAGAGTTTATCGACTTTGCTTTTAAGCCCGCCTGTAATCACAGCGTTCCCTCCGTCTCCGATTGGGCATTTTGTGTAAAGTTTATCACACAAGCTGTCGAAAGTCTACGCTACGCAGATAATCGTGCCGCCAACACCAATTTGTTAGCCCTTGCTACTGTCGCGCCTCTTCCTCCTAATCCTACCACTGTTCCAACCATTCCAATGGCAACGTACCCTCCATACACTCATCCCTAAGCTTCCGTGCTTGCTCCGACCAGGCTAGGAACTCCCCCTGTGTCATTTTCTTGGCACGGGTGCGACAATTAAACCGCTTATACACCTTTGTTCAGCATGCAATAATGCAGAAGCGATTCTGCATTATTGCACAATAAAAAAGAGGGGGCATACTTGTCTCCTCTCTTGCTTATATAAACTTCTATTTTGACAATTATCTTGAGATTTTTTGCCAAATTTCTTGGCCGCCTACAGGTTTTGACTTGCACTATTTATAGTATTTTCTGTTATTTCATAATGCGCGACGAAAAATGCGAAAGAGAAAACCCGCACAACCATGCGGTTTGATGCGGGTTTCCCTTGGTCGAGGCGACAGGACTCGAACCTGCGGCATCTTGGTCCCAAACCAAGCACTCTACCAAACTGAGCTACGCCTCGCCGGCAGCACAAAGCTCATTATAAAATAAATCTGGAGAAATTGCAAGTGTTTTTACGCAGCGTTGTCAAGATTGTGTTCATGGAGCCCGGGCCACATGCCCGCCCCTTGATTTATTTGTGTCTTCGTAGCATAATGGTAAGTATAACATATAAATAAAGGAGGCTCCACGATTGTGGGAATAGTAGCGATTCTGATTGCTGTTATAATCTTTTCGCTGGCTCTAAATGTGATAATCCTGCTCAAAGTTAAAAAACAAACCGACCTCAGCGAGATTACCGCTCTGCTTAGCCGTTCCGGAAACGAACAGCGAGAGAGCGTAGCCAGGCAAATTAATGATGGTGCTACCGAGCAATTCCGGCGGTTTGGGATTATTCAGGAGAGCATCAACAAAACCCTTGGAGAAAACCGCGCCGAGACAAACGAGCAGCTATCGAAGTTTTCGGTGCAGCTGGACGCCCGCTTGTCCGCTATACAGGACAAGCTCGATGGCCGGCTGCTGTCGGTGCAGCGGGCCGGAGCCGAGAGCGTCGAGAAAATCAACGCCACTCTTGAATTCAAGATGAAGTCGTTGCAGGAGAGCAATGAAAAACGCCTGGAACAAATGCAGGGCGTGGTGGACGAGAAGCTGCAAAAGACACTGGAAGCGCGTCTGGCGCAATCTTTTGAGCTCGTGAGCAAGCAGTTGGAGAGCGTACAGCAGGGCCTGGGCGAAATGAAAAACCTTGCCGCAGACGCGCGAAGCTTAAAAAACGCGCTCACCAATGTAAAGGAGCGTGGCACCTACGGCGAAGTGCGTCTGGAAAAACTGCTCAGCGACATCTTGGCGCCCAGTCAGTACGAAGTCAATGCCGAAATCTCACTGGGCAGGCGAGTAGAGTTTGCGATCAAGCTGCCCGGTAACGGCGACGCCCCACTGTTGCTGCCCATCGATTCCAAGTTCCCAATAGAGGACTATAACCGCCTGCTCGACGCCGAAGACAAATCCGGCATGGACGAGGCCCGTCGCGCCATTGCGCAGAAAATACGCGCCTTCGCAAGGGATATCTACGAGAAGTACATACTCCCGCCTAAGACGACCGACTTTGCACTCATGTTTCTGCCAACTGAAGGACTGTATGCCGAGGTTGTGCAAAACGCTGCCCTCTTTGAAGAGTTGCGCGACAAATACAAAGTAACCGCAGTGGGCGCGACTACGCTGTCAGCGTTCTTGAGCTCGCTGCAAATGGGGTTCAAAACCCTCGCTATCGAGCAGCGTTCCCAGGAAGTGTGGGACACACTGCGGGCGGTAAAGTCCGAGTTTGTGAAGTTCGGCGATATACTCGACCGGGCACACAAGCAGATTCAAACGGCGGACAAGACGCTTGAAGAGATTGTTGGTCGGCGGACGAGGGCGATTAACCGGACGCTGCGCTCGGTGGAGGAGTTGACGGGAGCAGAAGCCGCGCCGTTGCTAATTGAGCCGGACAGGCCGGAGTACGAGGAGGAGTAGGGGAGTGATGCTTACCCCTCCCGAATCAGCGCAAACGCCTCCGCCCTTGTAGCCTTGTTATTACGGAAGATACCCCGCAGCGCACTTGTCACCGTTTTCGACCCTGGCTTCTTTATCCCGCGGATTGTCATACACATGTGCTCTGCCTCAATCACCACCAGCACCCCAATTGGATCCATAACCTCTACGATGGTGTCCGCTATCTGGCCGGTCAGGCGCTCTTGCAGCTGTGGACGTCTTGCAAAGGCTTCCGCTACTCGGGCAAGCTTGGAGAGCCCGGCGACCTTCCCGCCCCTGGGTATATAAGCTATGTGGGCGTGCCCTACGAAGGGCAGTAAGTGATGCTCGCACATCGAGTAGATGGGGATGTCCTTTACCAGCACCATCTCTTCGTGATTTTCGGTAAACATCTTCGACAAAATTTCAGTCGGGTCTTGGGTTAGCCCGGCAAAGGCTTCCTCGTAAAAACGGGACACCCGCTCCGGCGTCCCGACAAGACCTTCCCTGGCTGAGTCCTCACCTATAGCTTCCAAAATATCGCGCACAGCGTTTTCTATCTTCTTTTTATCAATCACGGTTTAGCCTCCCGTTATTTTTGATTGTGCATCCGGGCCCGGCCAGTTTGAGATAACCTCCGCCAGCTGATTGGGGCTATGGACTACGCGAACGCCCTCGAAACTAGCCAGAGCCTCAGTGTTTTGCTGGTCAATTGGCCTTACGTGCACGCGGATTTCCTTGCCCTTGTGGGTGGTCGAGACAACCTCTCCGGACACATCACATGGCAAGATTACCGCCGGAATTTTACACTTGCCGGCAGTGGCGAATAAGCTGGTCACCAAGCCGTCGGCAATCGCTGCTACCATCTTGGCCACGGTGTTCGAAGTAGCCGGCGCTATTACCACAAGGTCATACCTGCCACCGTACAGCCGCGTGGCCCTAAAACCGGCCGCGTCTTCATCCAAGAATATTTCGTGCCCGCAGTCCTGTAATTCGCGGTACAGGCCATGCAACTTAAGCACTTGGAGCCCTGCGCGTGAGAGAAAAACATCACACTGCTCGTGGGCTAGAATCAGCTTAACACAGTCCTCTAGAAAATGCCCCGCGCCGGTGATACCCCAGGCGATTCGTGCGCGCCTGCTCATGCTTCGCCACCCGTGATATCATCTAGGATATCACGCATTGTCCTGCGTAAAATCGGGTGCACAGCATAGGGCGCGAGTTGACAGAGCGGCTGCATGACAAACAACCGCTGCGCCATGTGTGGGTGAGGAATGGTGACGTATGGGTCGGGCGAAACCAAGTCGTCGTAAAGTAGTATGTCCAAATCGATAGTGCGCGGGCCCCAGTGGATTGTACGCTCTCGCCCCAAGGACGCTTCGATTTCGAGTAAAAGCTCCATTAATTCGGTGGGGGAGCAGGTGGTCTCTATTTCCGCCACACCGTTCAGGAACTTGCCCTGGTCTTCATACCCTATAGGGTCGGTCTCACAAAAGTCCGAATGATCGATAATCTCGCAGCACGGGTGATTTTCCAGAGTGGTCAGGGCGTCGCGCAGGTTCTTTTCCCGATCTCCCAGATTGGAACCTAGAGCGATATACACGAGATGCCGGCCGCGCTCCACCTCCACCCCCACAGACGTAAGGTGCTGATGAATTGGCGCCCACGGCTTTTTTAGGTAAACTTTAAGTTTTTTCACCAGCGGATATTCAAGCAGCAGCTGCTCGCAGAGACCCTGAGCGGCGGCCTCGATTAAATCGTAGCTTTTGCTCTTAAGAAAGGCGCCGACAGACCTGCAAAACTCCCCGTAGTGGATAGTGCTCTCGATCTTATCTTCAGCCGCGGCCCGCCCCATCTCGAACCATATTTCCAAGGAAACGACGAACTTTTGCCCCAGCTTCTTTTCTTCAGTATGCACCCCGTGGTGGGCAAACACCTCAAGATCCTCTATAATCAGCTTGGAAAGCGCACTCATTGCCGATCCTCCTGTTTTAGCACGGTGTCCGCAAGTTTTGCGGCTTCTTTGTTCATGGCCACGTTGTGCACGCGGATTATCTGACATCCCTTCATTATTCCGATTACGGTCGTTGCCACAGTGGCGACGTCCCGCTCGGCGGCGTTTGTGTTGCCTGTAGCAAGGCCTATAAAGCTTTTGCGCGAAGCACCCAGCAGTATGGGGTAACCCAAAACGTGTAGTTTTTCCAGGTTATTCATAAGAATCAGGTTGTGCTCGTATTCCTTTGCGAAGCCCAGCCCTGGGTCGACGATAATTTTGTCTGTGCTTACCCCGGCACCGGTGGCTATCTCTACACTCTCGCGCAGGTCGTCTATCACGTCTTGTACGAGGTTGGGGTAGTTTTTGTTCTGCTTGTTGTGGCTCAGGCAGCAGGGGACGCCGTGCTTTGCCGCCACACGGGCGATTTCCGGGTCGGCTTTAAAGCCCCAGACATCGTTTATCATGTCCGCGCCGGCCAGAACTCCGGCCTCAGCCACCTGGGCCTTGTAGGTGTCAACAGAAATGGGTATGTCAAATCTTTGTCGGATTGCCTCGATTACCGGAGCAACACGCTCGAGCTCCTCCTGGCCACTTACCGGTTGGTGGCCAGGGCGGGTAGATTCACCGCCTACGTCTATTATGTCCGCGCCCTCTTCAACCAAAGTCTGCGTTTGCGCGAGGGCGGCGTCCAGGTTGGCGTATAGCCCGCCGTCTGAAAAGGAATCCGGTGTCACGTTTAAAATTCCCATGAACATTGTTCCTTGAGAAAAATCGATTAGCCTACTGCCTATTTTCATGGCGAATCACTCCATTCGTGGGTTTAAAGCGGCGCTGCGCGCTCATATAACTGTACCATATAACGTTGTGCCTTGCAATAAGAGACGGCCCCCTACAACACGGCAATCGCATGAACATACAAAATGCCCAAAACTTTGCAGGGGCGGCCATTGGCCGTCCGCGATTAACCGTATACGCTTGTCATGCCACACGGACGCGCAACGCGTGCCCCTACAAGACCCCCACAAACTGCCAATAGAAGTAGCAGAAGACGAGAAACACGACCGCTAGTCCCGCATACAGAATAGAGGCAGTTGCCAAATGCCGTGGGTTCCAGCCGGAGCTGCCACAGACCGATTCTACCTGGACTATCCATGGCTGGTGATACCGGAAGAAAAATAGGCACGACGCGCAGATAAACACCATAATAGAGATAAGCGGATGCAGACCAAAATCGGCCAGCAGCATGGGGGTTGCCATCGCTAGTATGGCCGAGCTTATCCAGCCCTGAGATACGTCGATAAACCGGATAACCAGGCAGATTATATAAAGCGCGAGTATAAACAAAAGTGGCGAGAAGGCAATCGGCCTTATAAGCAAGACAAGGTATGGGGTCAGCCAGGCGGTGATCCCGGAAACGTAAAATATGTGCACAAAGCTGAGTATAACGCCAAAGAACATAATAGTGTCCCAACTGACGCCAGACGATATATCCTTAGCTGTGAGCACACCCAAAAGCAGCAGCAATACAAACGCGGCGAGAATCGCCTGGTTTGTGGTAAAGGGGAAAAAGCGCTGCAAAACCAAGGAGACCACCAAGAACACAAAGACAACAAGGCAACCTTTTTCGGCTTTAGTGATGGGGCCCAATTCATTGTACATTTTGGAGACTTGCTCTCTGGTTATCGAGATCGGCTTCTCGGGCTTGAGCACGAAGTAGAGTGCGATTATAAAAACTACCCCAAATAGCAGCCAGGGCGCCATTACCCTAAACCACATTTCAGGTGTGGCCATCTCGCGCATAGCTCCTTCAGGTAAAAACGATGAGAACATCGGCCCAAAAAGGGAGCCGTTTATCCAGGCTATTGACGGAAAAATGCTGAGCATACACGCCGAGATAACGATAAGTGAGCGGCCCCGACAGCCATTTTCCAAATGACAAGCGTCGGCAACACTGACAGCGATTGGCGTCGCGATAAGAAAGCGTACGGTAGCCGAAGGGGTAATAAGAGCGAAGAGAATGCACACCACAAACCAGCCTAGTAGAATTTTGGGGTATGTAAGGTTAAATTGCCTAAAAAGCGCGTAAACCATCCGCTTGCCAAGGCCGGTTTTCATAAGCGCTGCCCCAAGGAACATAGCCGGAACAAGCAGCCAAAAGGCTGGGCTGGAAAACCCAACCGCAAGGTCGGACATTGGCATACCGGCGAGTGTGCCGCCCAGAAAAATAATTCCGGCACCAATGACAAATGTCCCACTCTCTGGGCGGAAGATCCAAGTGGCGAGGGCAGCTATCATAGTGCCGAGAACTTTGTTCCCCACCTCATCCAGCCCATAAAAGGGCTGTGCGAGGGCCACTGCCAAGCCGACAACCAGAAAGAGCAACAACATAATAAGCTTGACCGGCGGGCCATTAAGGCTACCCCATGGCTTCACAACGCGACCTCCTTGCCGATTTAAGCTGTACATCCTAAACTTGTTTGCGCAAGTGCTTGAAGATACACTCTAGCATTGTGCATACCAATCATAGTCTACCAAGAATTTGTTGTCAAGTGGGGCGAGCGCCTTGTCTGGCAGGCAAAAAAAGAAATTTGCCATATTGCATTCGCATCCCATTTCTGTTACAATATTCCTGCCGATACAAAATACGCGGGTATGGTTTAGTGGCAGAACATCAGCTTCCCAAGCTGAGAGTGTGGGTTCGATTCCCATTACCCGCTCCACCGGTAAGCTGCCGGAATTTTTTCACGCTCCCAGTTTTGGGGGCGTGTTTTACTGTACCCGGAAATTCCCGACACAGCCGGGGGTTTCGGGGCACAATAACAGGCGAGAAGGCTCCCGCGCCTCCCCGCCTGCTAAGAAGTTTGGTGACTACAGCTGTCTGCTAACCGGCAACCGCGTCTCTGATGCCCTCGATGAATAAGGCTCCGGCAAGCGCCCCCTGGTCGATTTTCCCTTGTGCGGAGGCGACGAATACAGCCGCTTTTCCGTATTTGGGCAGCATATCTTTTGTTGCTTCCAGGCCGTTTTGGGCTCCCGCAAGTGCAGCTGAGGCAATTCCGGCGATGCCTGCACCATCTAAAAGCGCTTGTGCAGCAGTGTCCGCCGCAGGATACAAAGTGTCCAGCACTGTTCGCTCTCCTCTTTGGGCTTTGCCGCGAGCGGCCACGCCGTCCGCAAACAACATGTATAGCTTCGCAAAATCGTCCGCACTCAGCGCGGTTTTACCGGCCAGTGCTTTTCCCGCGTAGACAAAACCAGAGGACATTAGCGTTCCCATAGTGGAGGGAGCTGCCGAGTTCATCTTCATACCGCATTTCATCATTAGCTTGCCAAGGTCGGTTTCGTCGCTCTCGATCGCTTCTTTTTCAGCGGCGGGAAAAGCTTTAGACATTGTAAGCCCGAGGTCACCGTCGCCCATTTCAGCATCCAGCTTACACAGCAAGTCGCGATTTTCCGTCATGACCTTTGCGACGCAACCGAGAATTTTTATCAGTCCATCTTTATCAACCTGAGTCATTCCGCCTGCTCCTTATAGTTGAGGGTTGCTGTAAAAAGGTGTATGCGCGGGTTTGGATAGCAGCGCCTTTATCTCTTCATCCATCCGCAGGACTGAGATAGACGCGCCTGCCATTTCCATTGAGGTGGCGAATTCACCGGCCCAAACCTTGAACACGTCGATGCCTTTTTGCTCTAGAATCTGCGCCACGTCGTTATAAAGAATATAAAGCTCATCCAGAGGCGTGGAGCCAAGACCGTTTATTAACACAGCTGCCTGCTCACCGGGTTGGAAGGGCATATCCTGCAAAATAGTATCCAGGGCCTCTTGGGCAATTTCCTTGGAGGTCATCATTGATTGCACCCGGATACCGGGCTCGCCATGAATCCCCATGCCTATGGAGATATCGCTCTCTCCTACCGTAAAGTTCGGGTGGCCAACCTCCGGTATAACGCAGGGCGAGAGCGCGAAGCCCATCGTCCGCACACGGGAGCCAACTTTTTCGGCCAAGATTTTTACTTCCTCAAGGCTCGCCATCTGCTCGGCCTTTGCGCCCGCGCATTTATACATGAAGAATATCCCGGCAACCCCGCGCCGGACAGATTCGTTGCCCTTTGCTGCGGAGGCCACGTCATCGTTGCCGACAACAATACATGTCTTAATACCATCCATGTCTGCGAGCTCACCGGCCATTTCAAAGTTGAGAATATCGCCCGAATAGTTACCGAAAAGGTAGAGCACACCCGCGCCGCCGTCAACAGCTTTGGTCACTTCGTACATTTCCTCGGCGCTGGGGGACTGGAATACACCGCCGACAGCGCATCCGTCCAACATTCCCTGGCCGACATAGCCCAAAAACAGCGGCAGATGTCCGGAACCGCCTCCCGTGACGATTCCCACCTTGCCCGGCGTTTTTTTGACCGCATGGTAGCAGCGCAACTTATCACTAACCGGCGCGACCATATCCTTGTGCGCTTTGTAGATGCCGCTAAGCATATCGTCGACATAGCCTTCCGGCGTGTTTAAAATTTTCTTCACTTTTATGTCCTCCTCAAAATATTTGTTTTGGCGTTATGCAGAAGCGTCGCTGCTCGCGGCACGCGTTGCTTTTATCTGTTTTTTTTCAGAAATTTTATTACCGTAGTAGTTTATTAGCAGCATTGCAACCAGAAGCGCACCCCAGATAAAGGTCCTGAAATATGCATCCACGCGGAGAATGTTGAATCCGCTGGCAAGGAACTGAATAGTCATAATCGACATGACCACGCCCATTACTTTGCCAAAACCACCAAATGGGTTGGTGCCGCCAAGCACGGCAACCAGAATGGCCATGATCGTATACGACGAGCCGTAATCTGCCTTAGCGGACACCGCGCGGGATGACATGATAATCCCACCCATGGCGGCGAGGACTCCGCTCATAATGTGAGCTTTGATTATAACGCGCTCGGTGAGAATTCCGGTAAACGTTGCAGCTTTCTGGTTGGTGCCCATCAGGTAAACTTCCAGCCCAAATTTTTTGCGCTGGAGAACTATGATGCAGAGAGCAACAATCCCGGCGAATACTATAAGTGGCATTGGCACCGGCCCGATCCTGCCGGAACCTATATACGCGAACTGTGCGGGCAGCCCAAAAACAGCGGAACCGCCGGTTATGTACACCGCTATACCTGTGAAAATTTCCATTGTGCCGAGCGTGGCTAATATAGCAGGAATACCAACCCATGCAATCAGGGCGCCGTTAAGTGCGCCACAAACCACACCGATCGCAAGGGCGGTCGCGATTCCAAGAAAAGTAGCGCCCCAGCCGCCAATATGAGGTTCGGTAGCAATCATAACATAAGCCGCTATAATAGTGCTGAGATTAGCTATACCGAGCACCGAAAGGTTGATGCCGCCCATAAGCATGGCAATCATAACAGCTATGGACATAAGCCCTATCTCCGGAAACTGGAAGGCCATCGACTGGAAGTTTCTCACAGTCAAGTAGAGCTGAGGATTGAGAACTGCCATTAGAGTGAACGCCCCCACCATGATAAGGGCCAGCCTTACAAGATTGGAATCGGCCAGCAGGCCATTAAGCTTGCCATCCGTCATCATAGCGAGCTTGCCGTCTCTACCCAAAAGTTTATCCTTTTGCAACAGTGCCACCTCCTGCGTCAGCGGTTTTTTCCAAGATGCGTGGCAGCTTGTTGGCCTTCTTCATCGCCTGGTAGGCCGATATTCCTGTGCCGATAACTATGATGACCCCAACCACCAGAGTTTGCGCAGTGGATGGAACTCCCATCATAACCAGGTTGTTGCGCGCGATTGTAATCAGTGCGAGACCGAGAATACTTCCCAGTACCGTGCCTCTGCCGCCGCCAATGTGTGTTCCCCCAAGCACCGCTGCCGCGATAATAAGCAGCTCCGAGCCGATGAGGTCGGTGGGGATACTCAGGCGGCTGTGTATGGTGTGCAGTATACCCGCCAGCCCAGACGCAAAGCCGATAAATGCGTACACGAATATGGTGATGCCCTTGACCGAAAACCCCGCGCGCTCAGCCGAAACCCTATCGCCGCCAATGGCGTAAATACCCCGCCCAAGCATAGTATAGTTAAGAATGAAGTAAACAACAGCGATGATCCCTAAAAGGAAGAGGACGGTAACCGGCACACTTGATACGTGAACCTCGCCGGTTATGCGGATAAGTTCGGCGCGGCTCATGTCCTCCATTGGGGGAGGCAGACGGTGGACAGGCCTCGCGCCGATAAGCCAGACAAACACCCCATGAAAAAGATGCGCCGTCCCCAAGGTGACGATAAAGGCCGGCAATTTAAAAAACGCAATGATAACACCATTGAACAGGCCAAGTGCCGTACCTATGGCAATCGACATCAAAATCGGCAAGATTACCGGGCCAGTGAATTCAATAGATTCAAAGAATCGGCTTGTTAAAAACATCGACGATACGGCGATAGCGGGGAAGGAGACATCTATTCCGCCGGCGATAATTCCGAGCATTACAGCAAACACCATTATACCGGGAACAACTGCCGCTCTGGTCAGGTTAAACGCCGTGTGAATGGTAAAGAACGCGGGGTTTCGCATCCCAATTATTAGGCACAAAATAACAACCGCCAGGGCTACGTAAAACTCGTTGGATCTCACGGCTTTAGTTAGCGCTGTTTTCATCGGGCCACCTCCTCAACCACGTCGGTAAGCTTGCGAGATAGCGCTTCTTCTGTCAATCCCTCGCATGACATCTTTTCGATTATTTGGCCCTTTTTCATCAGTAGAACTCGGTTACAGTTCTCCAAAACCTCGGGTATATCATCGGAGATAATTATTACACCCATGCCTTTTTTTGCGAGCTCCCTGGTGTAGCTGTGTATGTCGGTCTTTGAGCCTATGTCCACGCCGACGGTGGGCCCGTTGAGTATCAGAATCTTAGGGTGAGAGGAGAGCCACTTGGCCAGCACCACCCGCTGTTGGTTCCCTCCGGACAGTGTCTGTGCGGGCATATTGCCTGACGGCGTCACTATCTTAAGCTCTTCAATCCACGAACTGGAGAGCGTTTTTGTCTTTTTGGCGCTTAGCATTCGCTGTTTGTTGAGAACACCATCGATAGTGGCTGAAATCACATTGTTATCGATACTGTGTGGTAAAAACAAGCCTTCTGTCAACCTGTCCTCGGGTACGTAGGCAATGCCGCTTTCTATAGCGTCTTTGACGTTGCCCAAGGTAATTTGTTTGCCCTCAATAAATATACGTCCGCTGGTCAGCTTATCCAGTCCGAACAGCGCCCTCGCAAGCTCGCTGCGCCCCGAGCCGAGCAGCCCTGTTATAGCCATCACTTCACCGGCATAAAGCTCAAACGATATGTCATCGAACAGGTCAGTTATGCCAATGTTTTCAACCTTCATCAGTGGCTCACCAGAAGTGACGGGGCTCTCAAACTGTGTGGGCTCTATCGTGCGTCCGGTCATGTGGTAGATAAACTTGGCCCGGTCGAACTCTTTCATCGGTCCTTCTATGACCTTTGCGCCGTTGCGCAAGATAGTCAACTCTTCGGCAATCTCAAACACTTCCTCCAGCTTGTGGCTGACGAATAGGATCGAAATCCCCTTTGCCTGCAAATCTCTAGTAACAGCAAATAGAGCGTCGACCTCTTTGCGGGTAAGGGCTGTGGTGGGTTCGTCCATCACCAGCAGCTTGGCGTCCTGCAGCAGGGCGCGGCAGATAGCGACGAGCTGTTTATCGGCTACCGATAGACTGCCCACCAGCGCGTCGAGATCCATTTGCACGCCAATCATATCTAGAGCACGCTGTGCGTTTTCGCGAATACTTTTCCAATTGACCAGCCACTTGCCGAGCAACCTTTCGTGGTTGAGCGCAATATTTTCCGCAACAGTAAGATTGGGGAACACCGAAAAGTCCTGGTAGATTATCTGTATGCCTTCCTTGATGGCCTGCTGTGGCGTTAGCTTTTTGTACAGCTTGCCGTTTATTTCAATTTGACCTTCGTCGGGGGTATAAAAGCCCGAGATAACTTTGATAAGCGTGGACTTGCCTCCACCGTTTTCGCCGGCGAGGCAGCGGATCTCTCCTTTGTTGATGACCATATCAACATTTTGCAACGCCCTGACTCCGGCAAAAGATTTTGAGATGCCGGTTAGTGTAATAAATGCCATAAGTCACCTTCCCTTGAAAGCGAAAACTCCACTTTGTGCTAACGGGAAACGCACCGGTGAGCGATGCGTTTCCCGTTGTACGTACAGCGTTCAAATATTAGAAGTCGAATTCATGCATGTTCTCTCTTGTTACAAACACCCAGCCCGAACCGAATAGGAACTGGTCATCAACAAGGGTGAGGTTTTGGTACCCTTGGGCACGCAGGCTCATGCCATCATAGATAGGCTCGCCCATCAGAACACGAAGTGCTAGCTCGTTCATCGCGTAGCCGGCCTCGGCGGGATCCCAAAAGCCGATCATATTAATGGCGCCGGACTCGAGGAACTGACCCGCAACCGACACGACGGAGGTGCCGACTACAAAAGTTGTATCCTCGCGGCCAAGCTCTTCGACAGCTCTGCCAATGCCGGCAACGTCGGTCGAAGCCGAACCCTGGAAGCCAACAAGGTCGGGGTACGCCATGAACAGCTCGAGTGCTCTGTTGTAAGCGTTTGTGGCATCTTCAGCCGACTCGTTTCTGTCGGCTACAAGAACCATTCCGGGGTGGTTGGCGGCGAGATAGGCGAGGGAGCCGTCCACCCACTCATTGTGGGAGGTGGCTGTCAGCGAGCCGACAAATGTGGTGAACTGGCCTTCGCCGCCCATCATCTCGGCAAGTGCGCGGCCGAATTGCGCGCCGTAATCTTCGTTGGTAAAGGCTTCAATGTTAAAGTCGGCGTTGATGATGTCGGTAGCCTCGTGGGAGATGACCACGATGCCCTCTGCACGTGCTCTTGCAAGTACTGCCTCAAGTGCCGGAGTGGAGTTGGGAACTACGGTTATCGCATCCACGCCTTGGGCGATAAGGTCTTCGATGATCCTGACCTGCTCGGCCGGATCGGCAGTGATGTGGCCGGTCTGGAAGGCGTCGTGGCCGGTGTCGGCGGCGAACCTTCTAACACCCTCTTCCATGCGATCAAACCATGCTACGCCGGTCAGCTTTACGACAGTCGCGATTGTAAATACTTGGTCGCTGTCTGGTGCAGTGGCGGGAGCGTCTCCTCCGGGTGTGGTGGCAGGGGGTGCAGCAGCGGGAGGTGGTGTGGTGTCGCCGCCAGCGCAGGCGACAAGCACGAATACTAGGACCAGAGCGAGCATCGGTTTTAAGTATCTCTTAAACTTTTTCATGATAACCGTCTCCTTTTGTTAGTGTATTATGTCATCCGTATTTACGGTCAACACACGCTATGGAGTTAGGGTATACCTGGAAACATGCCTAGAGACTTTTCAGTTTTTTCATTATCGCGCCGCCGCCATCGCCAAAATAGTCGTGGAGCTGCTTATAAAGGCCAAATAATTCGCTGTATTTTGCAGCGTTGCTTGAGTTGGGTTTGTACTCTATGGCCGGGCTCGGGATCATATTTGCCGCAGCTGTCTTGTGGTCGTCGTACACCCCCGCGGCAACCGCCGCAAAGAGTGCCGAAGCCAGCGCCGATGTGTGTTTATAAGCGGATATCTTGATAGGGAACCCCAGGATGTCCGCGTACATTTGCATCAGTACAGGACTTTTGTGCGCAAGACCGCCGCAGGCGTACGCTTCGTTGACTGCAATACCATATTCGACAAACCTGTCAATTATGATCTTTGTTCCAAAAGCGGTCGATTCCAGCAACGCACGGTAGATTTCTTCCGGTTTGGTGGCCAGGGTAAGCCCGACAATCAGTCCTGACAAATCAGAGTCTTGCAAAAGGCAGCGGTTGCCGTTCATCCAGTCCAGCGCTACCAGGCCGCTTTGACCGACCCTGAGCGCTGCCGCCTTCTCATCCATGAGAGTCAGAGGGCTTATGCTACGCCGCTTGGCTTCATCTGCGTAACCCGCGGGCAGATAGTGCTTGCAAAACCACTCAAAAATATCGCCAACGGCACTCTGCCCGGTTTCGTAAGTGTAGTAGCCCGGCAAAACACCCTCGTAGAACACGGCGCTTATGCCCGGAATAATAATCTTCTCTTTCGACATCATGATGTGGCAGGTGGAAGTGCCCATGATAAACGTCATGATATTGGGTGTTACAACGCCGCACCCAGGAAGCGCGACCGCCGCGTCGGCATGGGCTACGCAGACTACGGTGTCGGTAGTAAGGCCCAACAACCGCGCCATTTCAGGCTCTAGATTGCCGGCGGGCGACCCGACGGGCAGCACACCTGTCAAATGTTTATCCGCTACAACATTTTCAAATCCCGGCTCAAGACCGCCAAAAAACGCTTTGTCCGGGTAGCTCATAGTCTCGTTGTCGTGGAAACCCTTGGCTCCGGCTGTCACACCGCCGCGTACTGGTTTGCCGCACAGCTTGGAAACGACAAAGTCGCCGCCTTCCATGTATGTATGCGCCGCCTCGTACGCCTCCCGGTCTTTGCGAAAGATTTCCAGCACTTTTGGGAAAAAGTACTCCGACGAGGCCCGCAATCCGTTGCCATCGAGCACGCTGAGTTTATTGCTCTTCACATAATCTGTTATATCGTCGGCTTCTTTTTGCGCGGTGTGGTTTTTCCACAACTTCACCCAGGCATGTGGGTGGTCGCGAAAAGTAGGGTTTTTGCAGAGCGCATCGCCGTTTTTGTCCATCGGCACAACGGTGCAGGTGGTGAAGTCCACACCAATCCCCACAACTTGCTCGGGGTCTATACCGCCTTTGCGCACAACCGCTGGGATGCACTGCACAAGCGCACTCAAGTAGTCGTCCGGGTTTTGCAGCGCCCAGTCCGGCCCCTCCAATATTATGTCGCTGTCCGGTAGGTGATCGGTAATTACGCCGCCACTGTAGGTGTAAGTATCTTCAGCCAGAGTGCGGCCATCAACAGCATCGACTAATACGGCACGCATTGAGAGCGTACCAAAGTCGCATCCGATTACATATTTCTTTTCCATTACTTACGGAAAGATTTGACTTTGTCCATAAACTCGGTTACGCGAGCTTTATCTACCGGGTTCGCGAATTTGCCGTCGACCTTAAATGTGGTGCCCACCACCGCGCCGTCAGCGATAGATAGCTGTCTTTCTATGTTGTCTGCACGGCAGCCGGTGTTGGCCAGTACCATAGTGCCTGGTACGGTGTCCTTAACTTTTTTAAGTATAGCGCTGTCGGTTTCGGCGCCGGCGGTCAAGCCGGAAACGCAGAGAGCGTCTGGTTTGTTGTTGAAGACAGTGGAGCGCGCAATGTCTGTAATCTCGCGCTCGGATAGATACTTCGCGGCCTCCGGCACGATATTGAAGAGCAGCTTAACGTCATCTGCGCCGATTGCCATTTTGTGGCGCACCACTGCGCCGCAATTGGTGTTCCATATGCCGAAGTCGCTGGCGTATGCTCCCGTGAATATCTCCCGCACGAATTTAGCGCCTACCGCCATAGCGAGGTCTATGGACTTGCAGGGGTCCCACAGCACGTTTACGCCGAAAGGCACTTTTATGTACGGCATAAGCTGACCGATAACCCGTGCCATAGCGGCCACAGTCTCGGTTTTGACATCAGTGAGGTATGGCAGGCTGAACTCGTTGGAGAACATCACGCTGTCCACGCCGCCCTCTTGCAGGGCGGTCAGCTCTTTGTAAGTGTACTCGTACACTTTGTCCATACCCGCCGCCTTGTCAAAGGAGGGGTCGCCGGGCATTGCCGGCATATGGCACATGGCTATGATTGCCTTTTCGGTTCCGATTACAGATTTCAACCACGACATAGTTGCTAAAACCTCCCCGTGTAATAGTTATATGCTTTGATAATGTTATTTAATAAACAAACACATTATTCAACTAAACTTATTTGGGGGTCTCGCTTTTACTTGTGATTTTGCCATATATTAAATGGGAAGTCAATGATATTTAGTGAAAATTTTAAAATGAATTTCTAGTAAAAACGACAAAGAAATTAATCTGGCCATTGCACAACTATGATTTTTCAATAAACATTAGCCTTGATTTAATAAATTCAAAACGCTGGAACGGACTATTAGAGTTCCTGATATTCGGGTCTTGACGTTTCCGTAGGCGGGGTTGTTTAGCAGTGTGAAGAGCTGTGAGACAGCGATCTGCCCAATCATTTCCTTTTGCACGCGTACCGTTGTCAGTGCGGGGGAGTTTACTGACGCGAACGGAATATCGTCCATGGCAATCACCGACACATCTCCGGGGACTCTGTAGCCGTGCTCCTTGAGTGCCTTTATTGCACCGATTGCGATGGTGTCGTTGTCAGCATACAGGCAGGTTGGCAGGGCCATACCGCTTTTAAGTTCAATGCACATGTCTTTGTAAGCACCTTCAAGTGTCGGAGTCAGGAAAAATTGTGCTTGTTCGACAAAGTCAAAGCCAAGGACTTTAGTCCATTTGCTAAAAGCCTCGCTTCTTTCCGCGAAGTTTTCTATCATGGTAGAGCTTCTAAGGTATCCGATTTGCTTGTGCCCATTTTCTTTTAGGTAGGCAAGGGCGATGTAAACGTTTGAGGAGTTGTCTATGCTGACGCTGTTGCAGTTTACTCCAAAAACCGCGTTATCTACCATGACATATGGGATGGGGATTTGGTCGAGCACTTCGTACAGCTCGCGCGTAATCTCGGTGGCGACCACAATAGCAGAGCAAAAGCTGTCGAAGTCGATTTCTTTGAGAGCCTCTCTGAGCGAATCTTTTACGATATGCATTGTCAGCCTGTGGTTATGCAAAAAGAGTTCACTGCTAATCGCGTCTATGATTGTCGAGACGAAGCTCTGGTTTTCCTCTACAATCATTCCGCTACCCCAGTATTTAAGGAGCAAAACGCCCTTCATCTTCTTTCGGTTGCTTTTGTTTATGCTGTAGCCGTTTTCTTTTGCGGCCTGTAAAACCCGCGCCCTGGTTTCTTCGCCTACTCCGCCTTTGTTGTTAAGTACGATAGAAACTGTCGCAGGTGATACACCTGTGATTTTTGCTAACTCCTTATTGGTCATGGTGAGCTCCCTCAATCCTGGTTTGCTAAGATATTATGAAAATGTTAAGCAAAAAATAAGCAAGACGGTGCCGAACAGCTAAAAAATCACATATGCTTGCGCAAGTTTATCTCAGGATTCCATGTGTCTGTGAAGGCGCAGAGTAGCTTTGTGGTCGCGGCGATGTCATCAAGGCAGGCTGCTTCTACAGGGGTGTGCGCGTACCGGGTGGGTATGCAAACGCTTGCGGTGGCCACGCCCTTTTCGCCGGAGATGGCAATGTAAGCGGTTTCGTTGAGCACCCCGCGACAGACTTCGCGCTGGAAGGTGATGCTCTCCTTATTGCAGGTGGCCTCGAAGAACTGCACAAGCTTTTCGTTTGGAATTATCCCGTTAAGGGTGCCCCTGCCGTGGTAGTTGTAATAAGTCAGCGCGGGGCCGCCGCCCAGCTTTGATTCGTTGAATCCGGCAAGGTCTGGGGTGTCGGCCGCCGGGGTTATGTCGATACCTATGGCGATGTCGGGGTCTATTTTGCGCACTGCCGGCATTATACCGCGGATGCTGAACTCCTCCTGCACGCTCGCGGTCAAGTAAACGTCAAAGGGGAGTGATTTGCCCTTTAAGTGGTCGGCAAGCCCGAGGAGAACCACAAGCCCGACTCTGTCGTCCAGGCTTTTGGTGGCCACGATGTTGCCCGGCATCTCGACAAACTGGTGCTCAAAGGCGACCACACACCCGGCGGTGACGCCCAGCTCTTCTGCCTCGCGCGCACTGCGGCAGCCTATATCCAGGAAGAGCTGTGAGATTTCCGGCAGCCTGGATTTTTCTTCAGCGCTCATGACATGGTGTGCTTTGGCCCCGATAACACCCTTGATCAACTTGCCGTTGTGGGTACGAACATTGTAGACAGCACCCAACAAAACATGACTATTGACGGCCGAAAGGCGCTCAAGCCGTAGGAAGCCGTTGTCCTCGACTTTCTTTACCATCATGCCCACTTCGTCCATATGCGCGAAAAATATTATCTTTTGCGCGTCTACGTGCCCGCTCAAAAAAGCTGCTGTCACATTGCCAAGCATATCAACTTCAACATTGTCGGTGCACTGCAAAAACGCGCCGGCCATATACTTTACCACATCGTCCTCCCGGGATGAAATGCCGACCAGGGCTGTGAGCTTACGCAGCCGCTCTCTAATCTCGTTCATTTGTCAGGCCCCTTTCGTTTACTGGTAGTTTTGTGGTTTCACTTATCGAGCAAGCCGCGCAGGAATTGTCCCGCGTGTACGGCCTCTTTTTCCCAATTGATGCCGGGCTGCCAGAACAGCTCGGCTGTGAATATCCGCACCCCGAGCTCCAAAAGCTTTGGAACGCAAGCCCCAAAGTCCACGTGGCCCTTGCCGTAGCCCACATACCGCCACTCGCCGGGCAAACTGTCTTTGAGGTGTACCGCCGCTATCCTACCCATGCCGCACTCAAAATCCCTGATAGCCAGCGGGGTATCGCCACCTACCGCGTTGTAGGTGTTGCCGGTATCGGCGTAAACGCAGATGTAAGGGCTGCCAGCGCGCGCGGCCCAATGCGCCGCCTTTTCGACCGAATCAATGAATGGCATCTCAGCGTTCTCGACGCCGATTATGACCCCGTTCGCGGCAGCTATCAGTGATGTCTTTTTCAGATTTAGCTCAAAGCGCCGGATGGTCTGCGGGGTAGAGGGCTGGTCGTAAACATCGTAGCCGTTTATCAGCATCACCCGTGCTCCTACGGCGGAGGTGAATTCAACACCGCGCCTCAGTATATACAACGCTTTGGCGTTTTCGCTCTCGCACAGAACCCCGAGCGGACAGCTGCGCAGCAGGCTGAGAGATACCGTATACACCCGTATATCGTGCTGCGACAGCTGTGCGGCAAGTTCCATTACTTGGCGCTCGCTCCAGAAAAGCCGCTGTTGCCTGGCCTCGTAGGCGTCTATGCATATTTCAACGCTGTCGAAGCCGCACCGGCGCGCTTGCAAGAATTTTTCCACAAGATCCATTTCATCCGGCATGGCCTTTTCGTACAGGTTTAGCCGGTACCGGATATCACTTTCCATAGGCTAAACGTGTCTCCTTCATCCACCGGCCGAATTCGGGGTAGGCCTTTTGGTACTGCGCAAATATCGCTTTATACTTTTCGTGGTTTTCGGGGTTTGGCCGGATAGTTTTGGCGTAGCGCACCATGGCCGTGGTGGCCTGATCGACAGTGTCGTAAAAGCCCGCCGCTTTAGCTGCCAGGATAGCCGAGCCCAAAGTGGGTGCCTGCGGGTTTTCGGGCACGTGAATCGTAACGTTAGAAACGTCCGCGTGTATCTGCATGAACAAGTCGGAATTTGTGGTGCCGCCGCCCATGTATATTTCATCTACCGGGTAGCCTGCCTGCCTGAACGACGCGAAAACATTCTCGGTGCCAAAGGCCACGCCCTCCATTATTGCGCGGAAGAGATGCGCCTGGGTGTGGCTCAGCGAGAGCCCGTAAATTATTCCGCGCAGATCGGGTTCGGTGTAGGGCGTGCGGTTGCCCTGCCACCAGTCCAAGACAAGTAAACCGTCGGCGCCGGGCGGAATTTTTGTGGCCTCCCGGTTTAAGACAGCGTAGGCTCCGCCGGGCAAGGTATCCAGGTCTTTGCAAAAATGCTTAATATACCAACTCAAAATTGACCCGGAAGAGGTCTGCCCGCCCTCCACCAGCCCAAGCCCTTTAATGACAGAGTCGGGGTAGGGGCCGAACACGCCGCCCTTCCTGTAATTGAAGACATCGGTCAGGCCGAGAATGAGATGGGATGAACCGGTTATCAGCCCGATTTTGCCCGGAGCAGTAACTCCCAGGCCCAGTATACCGACATAAGCGTCAACCCCGCCCTGTCCCACGATGGTGTCCTCGCTGAGGCCGAGGTGCGCTGCCGCCTCCTTGGTTATTTTGCCAAGCACGTCACCGATATGGTGTATCTTTTGCGGGAACTTTCCGAGCGCGTCGCCCAGCCCGATCTGCTCGTAAAAGTCTATTGGAAACCCGCCATTTCTCGCGTCATAGTACCACCGGGTAGACATGTTGCAGAGGTTGGCTGTCCACTGGCCGGCCAGCTTGAATGTAATCCAGTCGGCGTACTCGCAGAGCTTTTCGGCCCGGGCGTAGCTTTCGGGCTCGTTCCTTTTCAGCCAGAGGGCTTTGCAGGGCATCCACTCGGCGGAGACATTGCCGTAGCCGTTGAATTTAAGCGCCGGGTTGCCCGTAGAGGCGAGAAAAGCGGCCTCCTGCGAGGAGCGCACGTCCATCCAAATCAGCGAGTTGCGCAGGGGCGTGCCGTCATTCATGCAGAGCATCACACTGCAACAAGTAGTTTCGTAGGAGACCGCCACAATTTCTTCCTTGGTTACCCCCGCGGCCTTTATCGCTTTGCCTACGCTTTGGGCAAGACAGCTCCACCAATCGGCCGGGTCTTGCTCAGCCCAGCCCGAATGTGGGTGATAAGTCGGGTACTCGGTCGAGGCGAAGGAAATCTCGTTGCCCTGCTTGTCATAAATACCGGCCCTCACTCCGCCCGTTCCTCCATCAAAGCCCAGCACATATTTCTTCATAATCAGCAACTGCCTTTGCTTAGTAATTTTGTCGTGGAAATCTGCTCATGCAAAAGCCCTTATGGACCCGCTAGAAACCATTTTTTTCATTGTAGCGGATTGGTTTAGTAAAAGTCAATTGACGTTAATCTGAAATTTATACATTGCGCATGTGAAGTATGACCAAAGCGCTATATCGGTGTAACAAAAAGGAAGCCTACAGAGGCGTTTTATCGCGTCTGTAGGCTTCCGTATGCACGTTATATCAATTTAGCGGTTGGCGAGCTTTAGCACTTCGTAAATATCCTCACTGCTCAGCTTCTTAAAGTTTCCGATGGCCTGGCGCGCCCCCCGGAACAAACAGTTATCGACCAGCTTGCGCAGCACACCGTCGCTGACAACGCCCATTTCCTTGACTTCGCCCAGGCATGTCGGCATGTCTATCGCCTTAAAGTATTCCACAGTCTTCTCGATGGCTGCGAGCGCGATCTCTTCGTCACCGCCGCCGGTGAGACCCCACACATTGCGACCGTACCGAGCAAAGCGGGCCGGGTTTGTCTTGTAGACATAGGTTGCCCACGATCCCCATATTGCTGAGAGCGAGGCGCCGTGAGCCACGTCAAACATTGCCGAGAGTTCGTGGCCGAACTGGTGAGGGGCGAAGTCTCCCACGTTGCCAAGCCCGGTCATGTCGTTATGCGAGACACTGCCTGCCCACATAAGTTCGCTGGCTGCGTCGTAATCCTTAGGGTTTTGTACAGCAACCTTGCCATACTCGAATGTCACGCGCATAACCGCTTCGGCTATCTGGTCGGTCAGCTCGTTGCCCTTCGAGGGAGTGAAGTAGCGATCAAGCGTGTGCATAAGTATGTCGACTACGCCGCACGCGACCTGATAAACCGGCAAAGTGTATGTTAGCTCGGGGTTGAGTATAGCGAATTTAGGCCGCTGAAAAGTGCTGGTAAGACCACGTTTAGAATCGGTTTCATCGTTTGTTATAACGGCGGACGAGCTTGTCTCGCTGCCCGCGGCGGAAATGGTGAGAACGACACCAACCGGCAGAGCGCTTGTCAGCGGCGTTTTTGCCGACCAAAAATCCCAGATGTCAGTTCCGGGGTTAGCGGTCCCGTTCGCGACCGCTTTTGCAGTGTCGATAACACTGCCGCCGCCCACCGCCAGCACAAAGTCTGCCTTAAAGGCGAGGGCCTTCTTAACGGCGTCTCTTGCGAAGGACAAGCGCGGGTTGGGGAGCACGCCTGTGCACAGTTCATAGGTCAGTCCATTTTGCTCGAGTGATTTGGTAACGCGGTCAATCAAGCCGCTCTTCTTTGTGCTGCCGCCGTAGATTACAAACACGCGGCTGCCGCCGAATACCTTAATCTCGCTGCCGGCACGCTCTTCGGTACCTTTACCGAACACCACTTTGGTTGGGGAATAAAAATCGAACGTCTGCATATCTTCTTATCCTCCTTAATATTTTTGAGGTTTACTGTTTTGTTTCTTAGTACACGTGCCTATTGCGGAATATTTTGCTTATCTCCAAATCATCTTAATACCCGCGGCTATGTTTTGTCAAGTTGTTCCAGCACCATAATTGAGTAGTTGCGCTTTAAAGTGTGAGCTCTGCCTTAGCCAAGACAAAACGTAAGGCAAAAAAGCTTAGGCAGTACACTTAACGATAGCTTGCAATGCACGCTGGATAATGCTACAATGGAGCCGTTGCAAGCGGGCCTGCTGTTCGTTAAAGCCGCAGCGTTTGGAGGGGTAATATGAAAGCTGTATTGTTCGATATGGACGGAGTCTTGCTGGATAGCGAAATCCCTTCTTTCAGCCTGCTGAGAAACACGCTTGTGAAAAAAGGAGCGGAAATAACGCTCGAAGATTTGCTGGAGCGTTACACCGGTGTGACCAGCAATGATATTTATGCCGAGCTTATTGAAAAGTATAGCTTTGGGCAGAGTGTCGACGAGTTCCGCTTGGAGCATAGGCGACTCAGTGGCAATTATTACATGGAGGGCCCGATGTCGCCCATGCCGGGGGTCGTAGAATTATTGGAGCACCTGTGCGACCATGGCAAACGCATGGCTGTTGTGTCGTCCACGCACTCGCAAAACGTCTTGTTTGTCCTAAACCGACTCTCTATACTGAGATACTTTGACGCGATAGTGTGCGGCGACATGGTGGAAAAGACAAAGCCATCGCCGGAAGGATACTTAAAAGCTACCGAATATTTGGGGCTAGCTCCATCGGACTGCTTGATTGTAGAGGATTCGCCAATTGGAATCAGGGCGGCGAAAAACGCAGGGATCATGGTCGCAGGGTACAAAGGGTCCGAGCATGTGCAGGACACCTCGCAGGCGGATATTCAAGTTGCTTCTCACGGCGAGCTTCTGGAATGGTTGCTCGCGAGGGGAATGTGACCGAACGATATACATAGAGATTAAGCCGCAGATACTGCACTCCCAGGGTCTGCGGCTTTCTAACGTTTTGACCCAGATAACGATTGAGTTCGGCACCCAAAGGTGCTATAGTTAACTATATAATTGCAGCACGGCATGACGATTCTATTTTGCTTAAAAAGGTGGGCGCTCAAATGAACGCGATGATTGATCAACTAATGGAAGTGGCAAACCGGAAGTTTACCGACGAGCAAATTCGGCTGATTGGCGGGTATCTGACAGGGCAGGAGAAGTTGGGGAAGGTATCGCCCATATTCAGCGGGGTAAAGCTAAAGTGGTACAGTGTTACACGCGGCTTGCGAGAAATTGCACGGGAGTGCGCAAAGGAGCCCAAACTGCTCCCACGTGTCGGGCGGTACCTAGTGCTGATACACGGCATAGATGAGCGACTTTACATCAATGTTATAGCCCAGCTACAAAACGCCGGCATGAGCTTTGAGCAGCTCTTTCTCGAAAGCGAGCTGGACGAGAGCTGGCTGCTTGAATATATATTCTGTCTCCGCCATATGGTGCTCACGTCGCAGGAAACGCTGAGGTACTTGGAGATTATTGCGGAGCGCAACCCCAGGGCTTTGCGCGAATTTGCGAAGGATAAATCTTCGCCTGGGCGGTTACCGATACTGGGTTTTCTGGCGGGGCGCAGTGAGCTTCCAAAAGCCGGGCTTTTTGGCGATACGCTAAACAGTTTTACCAAAGAGGTGGTAGCCGCGGCCACCGCGATGACAAACAGATGGGCGCTTGAGGCCAAGGACGGTCGCAATCGAGGACATGTCAAGGGTGAACTGCACGACTCCGTCGTGTTTGATGCGATTTTGCTGGCCGGCTCTAGGGTTCCCGCAGTAAACGCGCTGGCCCGACATATATCCGACGCCCACATGGAAAGGTTCATCTTGCTGCTGTTGACCATGATGCACAGAGGTAACGTGGCCACATTGCTTACCAACAGTTTTGCGTATGAGCGCGCAAGCGAGAAGGAAAAGCGAGAATGCGAAGAGTGCTTCGCACAGACGGAGGCGGCCTGCCAAAAAATGGGTATAATGCGGGGGCGTATGTGCGCCTATATCGCGAATCAGATGCTGTTTGCCAAAAGGCCTTGGCGAAGTGTATGGGAAGCCCGCTACAAGGATACGACCCGCGCGGCCCTTGAGTTTGCCGACCCTGCCACCCAAGTACAGCTGAATATCCTGCTCGAAGAGCTTGGGGAACCGATGCCGGCGGAGAAGTGCGAGGAGCTCTGTATGTCGGAGTTGCGGGAGAGGATGAGTATGTACGAGTCAGCTGCGGATGTAGACGCGGTGCTCGAGTGGTTCATTCATGGTGGCGGCAGGCCAGATGAACTTCCGCGCCTTGAAAAATACCATCAAAATGCATATCGTGGTTATCAAGGCCCGGCCGTGCATTCCGCCATTCTCAGTCTGCCTGTGTCTTCGGACTTGTGGGTGCGGTACCTGTGGTATATCGCGACGCTAAATTCCGGGTTTGCCAGGGTCACTACAGCGCTGCAGTATATGGGCGAGATGCGTGGGCAGTACGGTGCTGCGATAGCAGGCAGAGTTGTAGAGCTTGGCGGAGGATATGACATTCTGTGCGGCGCGGCTGAATCCTATTTTTACAACGTCTCCGAGCCGCCTGTTATAACCGATTGTTTGCAAACACTCGCATTGCACAATCCCGACTGGGTGGCCCAGGCAGTGGGAGATAAGCAGCTAAGCATTGAGGTCCGCCTGCGCATTCTCAGCGCTATGTACGATGCCGCGCCTGGCCACGACCCAGCTATCCTGATTGCAGCTCTGGGCGATTCCTCGAAAAAAATCCGAGAGTGTGCGCTTGATTATCTGCGGCCCCGCAGCGAGCTGATTGACCAGATGCGTCCGCTGACCGAGGCTAAAAAGAAGGGTGTTCGAGAGGCAGCGGAGCAGCTTATCGTTGCATACGAAGGGGGCGTTGGTTCGGGCGGTACCGACAGTGGCGACGCCAGCAGTAGTGAGATTGCCGCTTACTGCACCCGAAACCTCCCCAAGAACGCTGCAAACGCGCTGGTTTGGGCGCTGCCTGGAGGAATACCGACCATTCGCTTGGCGAGCAGCTCAGCTCCCGCGGATGAGAAAATAATATTGTTCTACTTGCATAGCATCCTTGCGAGCAAGAGTTTTGACCTCCCGCCGAAAATATTAGAGATTCGCGCCGAACTAAACGCGGACGACCTGAACGCGCTGGCGATTGATATATACGAAGCCTGGCTGGCCGAGGGCGCCCCCGCAAAACAAAAGGCAGCAGTGCTCTTTTACGGTCTCCACGCTCGAGATGCCCAGGTCACGACGCTGGTGAAGCAGATTGAAGCCTGGGCAGGTGCCTCTCGTGGGGCGCTTGCCTCCGACGCTGCTCGCGCTCTGGCTCTTGGCGGCAGCGACCTCGCGCTGATGAGCGTGGACGCTATGGCCCGCAAATTCAAAAACAAAGCGGTGCGCAAGGCTGCGGGAGAGACGTTCGGTGTGGCAGCGGCAGCTTTAGGCGTTACGCCAGAGGCTCTGGGTGACCGCATAATTCCGACGCTGGGCTTTGACCTGCGCGGCGAGAAGATTATTGACTATGGAACACGACAGTTCACCGCATTGCTTACCCCCGCGCTGAGTGTCGAACTGCGCGACGCTACGGGCAAGAAAATAGCCTCCCTGCCAAAGCCCGGAGTCAAGGACGACGCTGAGGTCGCCGAGCGCGCAAAGGCCGAGTTTGTCGCGCTCAAGAAAAGCCTAAAGGCAGTTGTGCAGGCCCAGAGCGCCCGCCTGGAACAGGCGCTGGCTGCTGGGCGCTACTGGGACGCCACTGCCTGGGAGCAGCTGTTTGTGCGCAACCCGATTATGCACAGCTTTGCCACCGGCCTTGTTTGGGGCGTGTACGAAGGCCATGCCCTGCGCGAGACCTTCCGTTACATGGAGGACGGCACGCTCACCACATCCGACGAGTGCGAGTTCTCGTTTGACGAGGTTGACGAGTGCAGGGTCGGCCTTGTGCACCCGCTTGATATGAACGAAAAATTACTCGCACTCTGGCGACAGCAGTTTGACGACTACGATATAAAGCAGCCACTTGTCCAGCTGGGCCGCCCTGTATTTCTGCCTCAGCCCGGCGAAACTCGGGTTATAGAACGATTCGCGGGCAAGCGCTTGCTCGGTGTCACGCTGCTGGGAAAGCTGCAAAAGGCCGACTGGTTCAAAGGCAGCGTACAGGACGCTGGCGGCTTCAACACCATGTACCGCGAGATCGGCGAAATTGGCGCGCAGCTGTACTTTACGCACATGTATGTCTCGCCCATGCCGGATGAAGTTATCACGGTGGGTCAACTCGGATTCTATAAGGCCGGCAGCATCGAGCGCGGCAGCTACGTCTACGATGATGTGAAGGCAGATGATTTGTTTGAAATAAGTACACTACCACGCCGCCTCTTCTCGGAGATTATACTCGACCTGACAAACGCGACCGGGAAGTCAACTGAGACAGACGACAACTGGCGTAGTGAATGCGAAGGGTGGAAGATTAAATGACGAGAGACCAGATAAAGCCGCCGGTTGAAGTTTTATATCGGCAGGAGCTCGCGGCACTTGAGAAGAGTGATGAGGGCAACCCAAAGCCCCAAGGCTGGCGGCTCTCGCCCAAGGCGGTACGCACCTTTATTTTGGGCAGCGCGGGGCCGCTCAAGGTGGACGGCGAAAAGATTGTGATCGAGAAGAAGTTCTACGGCGACGATACCCTGGTCGAGCGCTGCATTATCACGCTTGCGGGCAGCCGAGGGCTTATGCTTGTAGGCGAGCCGGGTACCGCCAAGACTATGCTCTCGGAGCTGCTGTCCGTGGCGGTTAGCGGGGTGTCGACCAACACTGTGCAGGGCACAGCCGGTACCACCGACGACCTAATTAAATACAGCTGGAACTATGCCTTGCTGCTCGCGCGCGGCCCGGTGCCCGAGGCTCTTGTTCCCGCCCCGCTCTACCACGGGATGAAAAACGGTATCATCACCCGGTTTGAGGAGATAACCCGCTGCCCAAGTGAGGTGCAGGATACCCTCATCTCGGTGATGAGCGACAAGGTGCTGAACATTCCCGAGTTTGGCGAGGACGGCGTGCTTTTTGCAAAACCCGGATTTAACATCATCGCGACCGCGAATATACGCGATCGGGGCGTTAACGAGATGTCCTCTGCCCTCAAGCGGCGGTTTAACTTTGAGACAGTCAACCCAATCTCGTCTGTCCGACTGGAGTGCGAGATCATCGAGCGCCAGTGCCGGATGCTGCTCGACGACACGGCCTTGGGCATACCAATCGACACCGATGTGGTCGAGCTGCTGGCCACAACCTTCCACGAGCTGCGCGAGGGGCAGACGGCCGAGGGCGTCAAGATCGAATCCCCCGCGGCCGTTATGAGCACGGCCGAGGCCGTCAGTCTTTACCACCAAACTGCGCTTTCCGCCCACTTTTACGGAGAGCGACTCTCGATGGACACACTCGCTCAAAACCTGTGCGCGGCTGTCCTAAAGGAGAGCAAGGACGACCTGCCCCGCCTGCGAAGTTACTTCTCCTCAGTAGTCAAGAAGCGCGGGGAAAAAGACCGCTTGTGGCAGGCGCTTTACGAGGCTCGCAAGTGGATACGTTAGCGGGAAGTGGCTACGACCTCACTGCTCCCGTGCTGTTTTTCCCGGTGCGCCACCACAGCCCGGCCTGCGCCTGGCATCTCGAGCGGACACTGCGAGACTACCAGCCGGACGCGATTCTGGTGGAAGGACCGTGCGATTCAGACCATCTTATCGCGCATATAAGCGCTCCCGATAGCCTTGCCCCACTCAGCATATACTACCAGTGTACCAGCGAAAACGAGGACGGTGCCACCCGCCGCCATGCCTGCTACTTCCCGCTGATGGACTACTCGCCCGAGCTTGTGGCAATCCGCTATGGTGCGGCGAACAGTATATCCACAAGTTTCATAGACTTGCCATATGGCGAGCTTGCTCGGATTGACGCGCGTGCAGTCGGCGAAGAGGGCAAGGAGTCCTACTTCGACGACTATTACATCTCGCGCAGTCGCTATATCGAACGCCTGTGCGAGAAGCAGAACTGCCGCCACTACAGCGAACTCTGGGAGAAGCTCTTTGAGATTGGCGGGCTGAGCCTGGACACATCGGCTTTTGTAGCCAATATGCGAGCCTTCTGCCATTTCTCGCGGGTGGAGTATCCGGACGAGCTTTTGCAGAAGGATGGCTGTGCCGCACGCGAGGACTTTATGGCGGAGAAAATCCGCGAGGCGATGAAGGTGCACTGCAAGGTGCTGGTAGTCACCGGCGGGTTTCACACCGAGGTGCTTGAGAGGCTAATAGCACAGCCAAGTTCTCCTGCAAGGGGAAAGCGGAGCCTTGCAACCTCCGACAGTTACTTGATTGCCTACTCAATGGCCGAGTGCGACCAACTTATGGGCTACTCTTCCGGAATGCCGTACCCTGCGTATTACCAAGCGGTGTACGAGAACTTGGATGAGCCCGAGACCGCGTCCCAGCACGCCATAACGCAGTACCTAGCCAAGATTGGCGGCGCACTCCGCAGACGAGGTCAGCCGGTCTCAATCGCAGATGAGGTGGCCTCGGTTATACAGGCGCGGGGGCTGGCCGGGCTGCGCGACAAGGCCCAACCCGGAGTGTACGAGCTGTTGGATGGCGTTCTCAGCGCGTATATGAAAGGCGAAGCAAACGCTGCCTCATCCACGATTTTTGCGGTTACGACCGAAATACTGCGCGGCGACAAGATGGGCAAGGTCTCGGCAGGTGTGGAGAAAATTCCGCTGCTGCTTGACTTTGAAAAGCAGCTCAGCAACTTTAAGTTAAAGCAGTCAACTACCCGCCGCGAGGTGACGCTTGAGATTCTAAACAGGCAGAGGCACCGAGAGATGTCGGCGTTTTTCTACTGCCTTGCGTTTTTGGACGTGGGCTTTGCCGAGCGCTGCTACGGGCCGGACTACTCCTCCCTCGATACCTCGCGGGTGCGCGAGAAGTGGAGTTACGCAGGAAGTGCTCGGGTGATCGGCGCACTTGTCGACGTCTCGCACCTGGGCGGTACCATCCGCGAGGCGGCGCTGACAAAACTGCTTGGGCAGCGCGCGGGGCAAACCTCATCTGGGGCGGCAACACGCCTGCTGATTGATGCCGTAGTCATGGGGCTGACCGAGCAACTTGTGCCGATGGCAGCCGGACTCGGCGAGGTCATCGCGCTAGATAGCTCGTTTTTTTCTCTGACCGGGGCGGGCGCGCACCTCTGTTTCCTTGAGAACGCATGCACTCTGCTAGAGCTGCCGGCAATCCCGCAGGCGGAGGAGCTGCTGTTACAGGTGTACGAGAAATCCTGCGCCGAGCTCTGTTCGCTCAGCACTGCCAACCCGGATGAAGACGCGGAGTTTGCGCGGGCGCTCAAATCGCTCTACCAGATCTCGCGCCGGTCCGGCATGGATACAGGTCTCTTTACCGACGCCTTACTCCAGCTTGTCTCGCAGGATGAGCCGCCCGTTATTTTGCATGGGGCAGCGGTAGGCTTTTTGTACAGCGCTGGGATTTTAGACGCCGAACAGGCCATCGGCTACGCAAAGGCATACCTATTCGGGTCAGGTGAGATTGTGCGTAAGGCGGGCATGTTCTTCACAGGTCTGCTGATGAGCGCGTGGGATTTGCTGTTCTCGCACAGCGGCTTTGTTGAGGGCCTTTCGGATATGCTCTCTCGCCTTTCCCATGAAGACTTTTTGGTTGCGCTGCCTGATTTGCGGTTGGCGTTCTCGGTCCTTTCTCCCTCGCAGACCGACAGGCTGGCCCGGGTGGTGGCGGAGTTGCTGGGCGTCACTACCCGCGAGCTCCAAAAGAAGGCCGTACCCGAAGAGCTTTTGCTGCTCGGGCGCGAGCTCAACGCATACGCCGAGGGGAGGAGGAGCGCATGGATAAAGAGCAACAGCTAGGCCGCTGGCGGCTGGTTCTGGGCAAGTACGCCGAGCAGGGACTTGGCGGCGGGCTGTCCGCCCGGTTTGCCGAAATTGACGAGCTGATGGACTTCCTGTACGGACGCGAATACGGCGAAGGCCGCGGTATCCGTGGGGAGGAGCAAGACGGCGAGGCGGAAAGCAGGGAAGGCGGCAAAGGCCCTTCGCAGCTCACCGTGCCGTCGTGGATAAACAAGATTCAAGAGCTGTTCCCCAAGGAAACAGTCGAGCGGTTGGAACGCCACGCCCTCGAAAAATACGATCTCACCGAGCTGCTGACAGATGCCCGTGTGCTCGAAAAGCTCGAGCCGAATATGGCGCTGCTAAAGCAGATATTGTCGTTCAAGGGGATGATGAGCCCTGAGGTTCTGGCGACCGCCCGCGGCATCGTCGCGAAGGTTGTTGACGAGCTCACCCGCAAGCTCGAAAACCAAGTGCGCAACGCAGTCATGGGCAGGAGAAACCGCAACACATCCACAACAATGGGGAGTTCGCGCGACCTCGATTTCAAGCGCACTATCCGCAAAAACCTGAGGCACTACGACCCGGAGACACACACCCTCGTGCTCGAGCGAGTCTACTTTTTCCGGAACCTGCAGCGCTACAACCCGTGGAATGTAATCCTCTGTGTGGACGAGAGCGGCAGTATGCTCGAAAACGTGGTACACGCCGCCGTAATGGCCGGAATATTCGCAAAGCTGCCAGCCATTACGACCAAGCTTGTGATATTCGACACCGAGGTGGTTGACCTCAGCGGGCACGCGAGCGACCCAGTGGAAGCGCTTATGAGCGTTCAGTTGGGTGGCGGCACCGATATAGGTAAAGCCCTTGCTTACTGCGAGAGCTTGGTAGTCACGCCGGCCCGAACAATACTGGTGCTGATTTCGGATTTGTTTGATGGCGGCGGTTACCAGCCGATGTACGCGCACATAGCCTCTATGATTGAAGCCGGCGTTAAGATAATCTGCCTGACTGCCCTAGACCGAGATTGTGTCGGCAGTTACGACAAAACCGCCGCTAAACGCCTCACCGCTATGGGTGCCTCGGTGGCGTCACTCACACCGGGCGAGCTGGCAAACTGGATTGGCGAGGTGATCAAATAATGTCGCTAAATGCGGCCATTCAACACGCGGATGAAAACTTCCTCATTGCCCTCAGCAATAAGGGCTTGCTGGCCCGCGCCCTGCGTGAGCTGCCCAGTGCCGGTGTCAGCGTTTCTTGGGAGGGGGATCGCCTGATCGTCGCCTTTGCGGACGAGACCTCGCTTACAATTGAAGGCACGGTTCAGAATTACAGCTGTAGCTGCCCCTCGCGCGCTGTGTGCAAGCACCTGCTTATGGCTGTGCTCACCGCCCAGAATGAGCCGCCGGGCGAAAGCGAGCCCGAAGCCGCCCCACCGCCCGACTTCTCGTATATAGCGGCGACCAGTGCAGACGCCCTCGAAAAGCTGGCTGGCAAGCGGGTCTTTACCGCCGCGGTAATAGCTGTAGGGTGTGGGCAAGAATCCGAGGTCGAAGAGGGCAGCACCCTGACCGTGCGGCTTCGCGATACTGGCCATGTTGTACGCTTTCTCCCATCCGACGGCCTTGAGGGGGCGGGATGCAGCTGCAAGTCGTCGGATTTTTGTATCCATAGGACGCAGGCTGTGCTGCATGTTATGCTGCGGGACGGCGGCTCGCTCGATCCATCATTTGCTTTGGATACGGCGGAAGCTGAGCCTGTTTTCAGCGACGCGCCCGCACCTTTAGTGCGCGACTTTGTCTGCCAGACGCTGGAGATTGGCCTTGCCCGCCTGCCTGATGACATGCCCGGCCGATTTTTGCAGCTCGCCACCATCTGCCACGGTGCGCGCCTGCCACGACTTGAGCGGCTTTGCAACCGCGTAGCGGGCCAGCTCGGGCTGCTTTCCGCGAAGAATGCGGCCTTTGAGCGGGAGGCCACGCTTGGCGACCTTTCGGATATTTACTCGCTCTGTCTGGCAATAGAGGCGGGCGCCCGCGACAAAGAGACGCTAGGCGTCTTCCGAGAGAAATATCAGCGCCAGGCCAGCCTGACACTGCATGGTCTCGGTGCGTATCAGTGGCACTCTACGGGCGGGTATACCGGCGTCACGCTGTTTTTCTACGAGCCACAGGGGGCGCAGACGCTGCGCTACACGCTGGCACTGCCCGACAGCGCGAACCCAGCACCCGAGCGAATGTTAGATTCAAGCGCGCCGTGGGGGATTCCCGGTAACCTGCGGGCTATCTGCCACGTGTCTCTGGCCCTTACCAGTGGCAAGCTGAACGGTTATGGACAGCTATCATCGTCTGACGAGGGCCGCGCCCGCGTTCTAGGGAGCGTGGACTACACTAGCCTGGAGTTTGCACCCATCCTTTTCCAAAAATTCGCGGGCCTTGCGTCCGCACTCTGGGACGCCAGGGAGCGCGGCCAGCAGGAAATGGTAGCTATTTTGCACCCAAGCACTTGGTCGCAGAGCCGGTTTGATCAGATAGATCAGATTTGGAGTTGTATCATCTACGACCAGGACGGCTGCCCGCTGACGCTACAAGTGCGCTACGAACCCAGCACAAAAAAGCTCATTGAGAACCTTGCGAAGTATCTGCCAAAAGAGCGTGAAAACGGCGTGGGCCTGCTTGCGCGCATATGGATGGACAAAGGCCGGCTTGTGGCATTTCCTGTCACACTTTACGCGGAGAGCATTATAGAGCTCGGCTTTGAACGGGAGAGGGCAAAGCGCGGCAAAAAAGATTACTACGACTGGAGCGTCTAGCCATGCCTTACGAAAGCATGCTCGAGATTTTAGAAGAAGCGCGAGACCTGCTGGGCGTTTTGTTCGAACACGGCCTGGCAAGCACCGGCCCCATAAGCAAAGAACTCGAAGAGCAAAGCCGTACCTTCGCTTTGGCCGGACTTGAACACGGCGGCAAACTGCTCGCGGACTTGGCCGGCGAGCTCACTGCTACTCGCTTAAACTCCGCCGGAGACTACGAGCGCGCGGTCGCATTGCTAACCGAGCTTTGGCGGTACATTGCCGCCTGCCTGTACAGGCTTGACTTTGTATGGGCGCAAAGCGATTGCAATACACCCTCGGCTCCCACCGAATAACCGCAAGCGATCATACGCACAATATAGATTATGGCACTGCATTTATAAACCGGAGGGAATATCACTATGCCGACAGAGGGCTGGAACTTCGAGCACACTTACGCGGAGCTTCCGCAGATGTTTTACTGCAACCAAAGGCCGGCGGCCCCACGTGCTCCCCAAATGGTCGTTTTCAACCACACTCTCGCGGGGTCTCTGGGCCTGAATCCAGGCGCGCTGGAAGATTCCCCAGAAGTGTTTGCGGGCAGTGTTTTGCCCCAGGGTGCGAGCCCCATATCCCAAGCTTATGCAGGGTATCAATTCGGCCACTTTGCCATGCTGGGGGATGGCCGGGCGGTTCTGTTGGGAGAGCACTCTGCCCCGGATAGCCGCAAGTTTGACATACAGCTCAAAGGCTCGGGGCGCACGCCATATTCACGCGGCGGCGACGGCCTTGCAGCCCTCTCGCCCATGCTGAGGGAATACATCATCAGCGAGGCGATGTTTGCTTTGGGTATCCCGACAACCCGCTCTTTGGCGGTGGTGCTTACCGGCAGCAACGTCAATCGGGGAGAAGCCTTGCAAGGTGCCATTTTGACACGTGTTGCCTCAAGCCATATAAGGGTGGGAACCTTCGATTATGCCTCCGCATACGGCTCGAAAGAAGATTTGCAGGCACTTGCCGACTACAGCATCCTCCGCCACTTCCCGCGACTTGCAGGAGAGAAGAGCAAATACCTTTTGCTCTTGCGGGAGGTTTGCCGACGTCAAGCATCTCTGATAGCCAAGTGGCAGCTAGTTGGCTTTATACATGGAGTAATGAATACGGATAATATGACAATTTCGGGCGAGACAATAGATTATGGCCCCTGCGCTTTCATGGACACTTACAGCCCGGACACCGTTTTTAGCTCTATTGACACCTATGGGCGCTACGCTTACAAAAACCAGCCGGCTATCGGCGCTTGGAATTTATCCAGGTTTGCCCAGTCGCTGTTGCCGTTAATAGATGAAAATCAAGACAGGGCTATAGAACTTGCAGAAGCCGAAATTTCAGGTTACCTGGAGCTCTATGATGAATTTTGGCTTGCCGGTATGCGCGCTAAGCTAGGGCTTGTCAGCGAGAGTGGGGAAGACCTTCAACTCGTCACGGAGTTATTGGGGTTGATGGAGATGCATAAGCTGGATTATACAAACACCTTCCGCTGGCTGGCGCTTGCAGGTCGTGAAGCCAAAGCACCGCTTGAAGTAGCCGAATTTGCCCCCTGGCTGGAAAAGTGGCGCAGCAGGCTGAGCCGAGAGTATCGAAACCTAGAGCACGCGGTGGAGCTGATGAAAAAGCACAACCCGGCTGTTATTCCGAGAAACCACAGGGTCGAAGAAGCTTTGGCTGCAGCCGAGCACGATGACTTGACCGTTATGCAAAGTCTGCTCAGCGCCCTAATCAAGCCATATGAAGATTCAGAGGCGTATTCTTCGCCCCCCGAGGACACCTTGCGGGAATACAAGACATTTTGCGGAACCTAAGCTAAGTGCAGTTTGTTAGACTACGGTGTGAGGCTGGTGTTAAAGCTTTACGAAACTATAAAAACATGGAAACAGTCCGCAAATGACACTCTTAGCGCACCCATCAAACATGGGCTTGCATTTTGTTGTTTATCTATAATAAATAGAATTATTGTGCGAAATATGTGAAATTTTAGAATTGACTTTTTGAGGATAAGGGTCTAAGATGCCTACAAAAGGATAAATAGCTACCGGTAAAGATTTATCTGGGTGGTGTGGGAGTCAAAGTGTGCACACTGCACGATACATACCTTCGCATCTCGCTTCCAGCTTTGCTTTGGAACCAAGATAGCTCAGGTAGCTTTTATGGTGCGCTAAACAAATATTGTGATAAAAATATGGGGAGGCAAGTGAGATGGCAAGTTTGTTCAACGTTCTCAAAGCAGAAGGGCTCACAACTCTGAGGATTCGTTATGATTTTCGCACGGACGTATTCCGCTTTGTGGCAGCAAAGGAGTGGGAGCCCAGCACTGATTTTTCCAAGTATAACAAGACGTTCAATGTGAGGAGCTACTTGACTGATGACGCAGTCTACCTGAACACCGCAGCAGTTATTGCAATGGTTGAGAAGCATGGGCAAACAGAGCACCTAAATAGGGTTCAAGATCTTGTTCGCCAAGGCAAGCATTTTGGCATCGACATGTTTTACAACGACAAGTTTAACATCCGGTTTATCTGCGGTATCCACAGCCCCAAGCGCGGTGTTAACAACAAGAGCCACGCCACAATGGCCGGCGCTACCCGCCGCAAAGACCTCTCGCTTCCCGAGATCGACGCCATCATTGACGCACTGAACCTTTCCCGCTCGATGGCCTTCAAAAATATTGCCGCCGACATTCCCTTCGGCGGCTGCAAAACCACTATACAAATGGACACTCCCGACATCAACAACATGGAAGTCATGGGTTTTATGGCGTATGCCTGCGACACCACACGCTGCCTGACCGGCCCGGACATGGCTTTCCCTAAAGAGATGGTCACAGTCATGAATAAGAACTTCACCATGCAGTATGTCGGTGGCCCCGGTTCCGCTTTGGGCGACACAGCTATCCCGACCGCGCTGGGCGCATACCTTGCCCTCAAACAAGCGGTTAAGTTCAAGACAGGCTCCGAGAGCTTGGACGGCATGTCGGTAGCGATTCAGGGACTTGGCGCCGTTGGTTACGCGATGGCCGAGTGCGTCCTGCAAGAGAAGACAAAGCTGTTCGTGGCCGACATCAACGAGGCGACTCTTGACAAGCTCGTGAAGGCATACCCTGGCCGCGACATCACAGTTGTGCCCACCGGCGAGATTATCAACGTAGACGCCGATATATTCAGCCCTAGCGCCATGGGCGGTATCCTAGGCGAAGAAGAGATTAAGGCCGTCAAATTCAAGTACATAATCGGAGCGGCAAACAACCAGCTGCGCGCCACCAACCAAGAAGAAGAACTTAGGCTTGCAAAGCTCCTGGCAGACCGCGGCATTCTCTTCCAAGTAGACTGGTGGCACAACTGTGCCGGCGTTCTTGCAGCCGCCATGGAGTACGTCCACGGGTTTGATAAGAACAACGATGACCTTGTCAAAGCTGTTCGCGAAGTGTTGCCCACCCAAACCTGGAAGAACCTTAACCGCGCTAAGGAGCAGGGCATTACGCCGACAGAGAGTGCATACAGAAGCTGCAATGAACTCATTTACGGCGATGTGGCAGACGCATATTGGAAAATATAAGGGGGGGGAAAACGCATGTTTGCTAACTTTACAGAGTTAAAAGACAGCCTTTCGGCCAGTGCAGCTAAGACCCTTGTTGTGGCATCCGCCCACGACAAACATACGTTGGAGGCGGTATACGAAGCCGTGCAGTCGCTGCCTATGAAGTACATCCTGGTCGGCGACAAGGCGAAGATTCTGGAGATATCCCGCGAGCTTGGCGTGACACCGGCTGAAGGCGATATTGTGGACGCTGCTGACGATGCGGCCTGTGCTTGCAAAGCGATTGACCTTATCCGCGAGGGCCGCGGCAATGTACTGATGAAGGGCTTAATCGAAACCGGCACTCTGCTAAAAGCGGCGCTGGACAAAGAGAACGGCATTCGGGGAACCGGAACAATGTCACACTTGGCTGTGCTTGAAGTTCCCGGTTACCACAAGCTGGTTGCCGTCACCGACGGTGGGATGATTCCTCACCCCACCTTGGAGCAAAAAGCCGACATCGCCCGGAACGCTATTGGTTTCTTCCAAAAGCTGGGCGTACAAAAGCCACAAGTCGCGGCGCTTGCCGCCGCCGAGGCCGTAAGCGAAAAAATGCCGGAAACACAGGCTGCTGCTGAGCTGCAAGCCATGTGCGGGCGCGGCGAGCTGGGCGAGTGTGTCGTAGAGGGTCCGCTGTCTTTCGACATCTCGGTCAGCAAGGAGTCCGCAGCTATCAAGAAACACCCCAGCAAAATCACAGGCGAAGTGGACATTCTGCTGGTGCCCGGGGTTGCGACAGGCAATATCCTTTGCAAGGGGCTGCTTTACTGGGGTGGCGCCAAAATGGCCGGCTGTGTTCTGGGAGCAAAAGTACCGATCGTGCTGGTATCGCGCGGTGCTACCGCAGAGGAAAAGCTGCTCTCCATCACGCTCTGCCTTAAAGCGGGTTAGAACCTATATTCATAACTCAGCGCACCGCTACGGCAACGAGTTTTCCGTCGTGCTGCGTCAGTTTCCCTTGGAATACATACAGTATTCCCGCAGAAAATTCCTTGCCCAGCGAAAAACTCGCTGCCGCACCGGCACACTTCGTTTATGAATACAGGTTCTTAAGAATACAATTTTAAGATATATTCAAAAACTAAGCGAAAGAGAGGAAAGTCTTATGAAACGATTGTTGACAGGCAACGAGGCCATAGCCCACGGCGCGTGGGAGGCGGGCGTTGCGTTTGCTTCAGCCTATCCGGGTACGCCCAGCTCTGAAATACTAGCGAATGTTGCAAGGTACAAAGAAATCAAGTCCGAGTGGGCTCCCAACGAAAAGGTAGCCCTGGAAGCCGCTATAGGTGCTTCGCTCGGTGGCGTGCGCAGCATTGCCGCTATGAAGCACGTCGGCGTTAACGTGGCTGCGGACCCCTTGTTTACCTACGCGTACATGGGTGTAAGCGGTGGCATGGTGCTTATCTCCGCCGACGAGCCTGGCCAGCACTCCAGCCAGAATGAGCAGGACAACCGCTGGTACGCGGTATCTGCCAAGCTGCCAATGTTTGAGCCCTCCAATAGCCAAGAGTGCAGAGATATGCTTGCCGAGGCTTACGACATCAGCGAGAAGTACGACGCGCCTGTGCTGATGCGTGTTACTACCCGCATCTGCCACTCTAAGAGCATTGTCGACACCAGCGACAGGAAAGAAGTTGCTGCAAAGCCGTACAAAAAGCAGCCCGAGAAGAATCTGATGGTTCCGCACTACGCGAGAATGCGCCGCGCCGTGGTCGAACAGCGGATGAACGACCTTGCCGAGTACACAGAGGTAAGCCCGTTTAACTACATAGAAAAAGGCGGAAAAATTGGCGTAATCGCTTCCGGTATGTGCTACCACTTTGCACGGGAAGTATTCGGCGATGACGTAACATACCTAAAACTGGGCTTCACAAACCCGCTGCCGTCAGGCCTTCTGGCAAAGTTTTACGATATGGTTGACGAAGTCTACATTATCGAAGAGAACGACCCCTACATCGAAAACTGGGTCAAAGCTCAAGGTTACAGCTGCAAGGGCAAAGACACACTGCCGCCGTTTGGCGAGATGACACCGGATGTTATCCGCAAAGCTGTACGTGGCGAAGAGCTCCCGGTTATCGATTACGACAGGGGCCTTGTCGTGCCAAGACCGCCAACACTCTGCGCAGGCTGCCCACACCGCGGATTCTTCTACGAGCTGAGCAAGCTTAAGAATGTAGCGATTTCCGGTGATATCGGCTGCTACACCCTTGGCTTTGCACCACCGTACAACGCTATGGACACCTGCCTGTGCATGGGCGGAGCCTTCAGTGTGGCCCACGGCATGCAGGAAGCGTTCGACCACAGCGGCCAAAACGTCCGAGCAATAGGCGTTCTTGGTGACAGCACATTCTTCCACACCGGCATAAACTCCCTCATGGAGATTGCCTACAACGGCAGCAAGGCTATCAGCGTTATTCTGGACAACCGCATAACCGGCATGACCGGCCACCAGGAAAACCCGGGCTCCGGTCGTCTTCTGGGCGGCGATCCCGCGCCTGTCATGAAGATCATGGATATTGTTAAGGCGCTTGGCTTCAAGCACGTATTCGAAGTCAACCCCAACGATATTAAGGCTATGAAGAAGACATTTGCCGATGCGTTGGCACTGGATGAAGCCTCCGTTATCGTCACTGTTTGGCCCTGCCCGCTCAAGAGAATGGACGAAGAAGAGCGCGGACTTTTCGGTAACCCGTTTACAACACGGTGCGTAGTAGATCAAGACAAGTGCATCGGCTGTAAGCTCTGCATCAAGTGCGGTTGCCCGGCGCTGTCTATGAACAGAGCAATCAAGAAAGCAGAGATAGACGCACCTCAATGCGTGGGCTGCGACGTATGCGTTCAGATTTGCCCGAAACAAGCAATCGCAAAGGAGGTCAAGTAAAATGACAAAGAGCATTTTGTTGGTAGGCGTAGGCGGCCAAGGTACCATTTTGGCCAGTAAGCTGCTTACAATCGGCCTTATGCAATCGGGCTACGATGTAAAGATGAGTGAGATTCACGGCATGAGTCAGCGCGGCGGTTCGGTTTCCAGCCAGGTGCGCTACGGCAAAAGGGTAGAGTCCCCGGTTATCGAACTTGGTGGCGCCGATATTCTGATCTCGTTTGAAAAGATGGAAGCTTTGCGGTGGCTGGAATATCTGCGCAAAGACGGCAAAGCTGTCGTCAACGATTACCAGATCAACCCAATGCCGGTCGTCTCCGGTGTAGCTGACTACTCAGATAAGATTGGCGATGAGCTGGCAGCCAAAGTAGCCGACATCACATTTGTTAAGGCATTCGATGAAGCTATGGCTCTTGGTAATCCCAAGGTGCTCAACATTGTTCTGCTGGGTACAATCGTGAAGATGATGAACCTTACTGACATTGACTGGAACGCCATTATCGCGGCCGAAGTTAAAAAGAACTTTATAGAGCTCAACCAAAAGGCCCTTGCTCGCGGCCTCGAGCTAGTATAGCGGGAGGGGAAGATGGATTACAAGATTTTGGTAATCAATCCCGGTTCGACCTCCACGAAGATTGCCCTCTTTAACAACGAGGAAGAAGTGTTCAACGAGAACGTTGTTCACCCTCAAGAGGAGATTGAGAAGTTCGACAGCCTCATCCAGGAGATTCCCATGCGCAAAAAGCACGTGATGGCAGCCCTGGAGAAGAATGGCTGCAAGGTCAGCGACCTGTCGATTGTTATGGGTCGCGGTGGGCTGTTCCCGCCGATTAAGGCCGGCGGCTACAAGGTCAACCAGACCTCGCTGGATTTGGTTATGGGCGAGAAAATTCCACCGCACGCCTCCAACTTGGGGTCGGTGCTGGCGGACGAAATCGCGAAGGAAGCCGGTGTGGGCGCCTACTTCTACGACGCGGAATCCTCCGATGAACTTCTCGAGATAGCCAAAATCACCGGCATGAAGGAGATCGTGCGCAGAAGCTTCTGCCATGTGCTAAACAGCAAGGCCGTCTCCAGGTGGTACGCGCAATCCAAGGGCAAGAAGTACGAAGAGATCAGTGTTATCGTTGCGCATCTTGGCGGTGGTAGTAGTCTGAGCGCACACAAAAACGGCAGAATGGTCGACACTATCTCAGATGACAACGGGCCGTTCTCACCCGAGCGCTCGGGCGGTGTTCCGGGGCTTGATTTGATTGAGCTGTGCTTTAGCGGTAACTTCACCAAAAAAGAGATGCAGCGAAAAGTCCGGGGCCTTGGCGGAATGCGCGACCTGCTCGGAACATCCGACGGGCGCGAAATCGCCAAAAGGATGGAAGCCGGGGACGCGCGCGCCGCACTTGTTATGGAGGCGATGGCATTCCAGGTAGCCAAGGGTATTGCCTCGCTCGTGCCCTCGCTGGGCGGCAAGTTTGAAGCGGTAATCTTGACAGGCGGCCTTGCCAACAACAAGTTCCTGGTCGAGAAAATCAAGGAATTTGCCGGCTGGATCGGTCCGATAGAAGTCTTGCCGGGCGAGCACGAAATGACTGCGCTGGCACTTGGCGGACTGCGCATTATCCGCGACAACGAGCCGGTTAGCGAAATGTAGCCTGCAAGCATATTGCAGGCGTAGGTAGCTAGAGTAGCGAAGGGCTTTCATTCATGCACGCACCATGCAAATGAAAGCCTTTCTCCGATAAAAAACACGCGGGATTGCTTTTAGAACCTGTGTAGACAATTGGGAGAGGACTAATCACATGTCGGCAGGAAATAAGCGCTATATATACGTTGCAGCCGGTACACTCGTGCTTTTGCTCGCAGGTGTCATCTACGCGTGGTCTATTCTGAACGCACCGTTCCAGACAGAGTTTGGCTGGAGTCCGGCGGCTTTGGGGCTTAACTTTACACTTACGATGGGGTCGTTCTGCGCCGGTTTGATTACAGGTGGGTTTCTGCTGAAGAGATTGCCGTTGCGCGCAATCATGATTTTGGCAGGTGTTCTGGTCTGCGCCGGTTTTAGTATAACCGGTATGATGAGTGGGAACAACATCTTGGTTCTTTACATAGCCTACGCGGTTTTCTGCGGCCTTGGCATAGGTATTGTCTACAACTCGCTTATCTCGTCGATTATGGGGTGGTTTCCGGATAAGCGTGCGACCGTGTCCGGCATACTAATGATGGGATTTGGCGCGAGCACCCTGGTATTCGGCTTCATAGCCAACGCCATAATGAGTGCCGTTGGATGGCGCAGCATGTATATTGGCATAGGCGTCACGATGCTTGTGGTTTTCGCCATATGCTCGTTTTTGGTTAGGCCGGCTCCGCCGCCAAAGCCTGCGCCGCCAAAAAGCGAGAGCGAGGCCGCAGCTGCGCAGCCAAATGGTCCGAGGGACTACAAAACGTCTGAGGTGTTGCGGCTTTCATCGTTCTGGCGTTTTTATGGTTTTGAAGTCTTTATCGCTGCCGTAGGCGCCTGCGTGATAGCGATGGCGCGACCCATGGGAATGTATGTGGGCATAGCGGAAGTGACAGCGGTCATGCTGGTGGGCGTGTCCTCAGTCTCCAACGGCTTTGGGCGGATTGTAGCGGGCATGCTCTTCGACAAGAAGGGTAGCATAGTCACCATGCGTACAGTGGGCGTTTTGGCGCTGCTAACGCCGCTGCTTATGCTTCTTTCCAGCGTAACAAACCAGCCGGCGCTCTTTGTGCCAGGCATTATGCTGGCCGGTTTTTCCTATGGTTTTACGCCCGTTTTGTCCTCGGGCTTTATGGGTAAAACCTACGGGATGAAGAACTTCCCGCTCAACTTTAGCGTAGCGTCGACCTTTCTCTTCGTGGCTTCTTTCTCAGCCACGGTTGGAGGTTGGCTATACGGGGCTTCGGGTGGCTTTAACGCGGTGTTCATCTTTATGGCAGTTCTGGGTGCGCTGGGCATTGTCATGGCCGAAACGCTCAAGTCGGTTTAGGGCGCGCGGCTGCTAAAAATACACATTGTGAGCGGCTTAACAAAAAATCCACAAAGTATTAATAAAACTTTCAGAAAGGATTGACAAACGACACGAAAAAGGTGTACTATGTATCTGTGGTATTGTTCAGTTTTCATACCGTGTAGTGTACTTTTGGAATTCCAAACATCTTGGAAGAGGAGTGTTTTCTTTGAACAATGGGCGAGAAACGTTTAGCAACAAATTAGGGTTTATTATCGTCTCCGTAAGCTGTGCTATCGGCCTTGGCAATATCTGGCTGATGCCCTATCGTGCGGGCACCTACGGCGGTGCGCTGTACATCTTTTTGGTGGCGGCGTTTATCTTCCTTTTCGCGGTACCCGTTTTGCTCACAGAGTACACTGTTGGCCGCGGCAGCGGACAGTCCGGTGCAAAAGCTTTCGAAGTGCTGCCTCCCGGCGGTTTTTGGAAGTCTAACGGCTATATAGGCATTATAGGCAACTACGTGCTACTTATGTTCTACGTCATGATTTGTGGTTTTGCACTTGCGTACCTGGGCAAGGGTGTTACAGGCTCACTTATCGGCCTGCCACCGGAAGAGATTACAGCCGCATGGGGCGCGCTTACGGGCAGCGCGGGCCAAAGCTGGCTCTACATGTTCGTAATAGTAGCAGCGGGTATGGCTGTTACCTACGTGGGCCTGAGGAAAGGCATTGAGCGTATAGGCAAAATTATGATGGCCATATTCTTTGTGCTTATCGTTATCTTGCTTTTCCGTGCGGTTACTCTGCCTGGCGCTGGCGAGGGTCTTCGCTTCCTGTTTGTTCCCAGCCTTGACGCTATGCGGGAGCACGGTACGTTCAGAATTCTCCACATGGCAATGGGTCAGTCGCTGTTCTCCCTGTCCGTCGGCATAGGCTCAATGACTGTTTTCGGTAGCTATGTTAACAGAGACCGTAAGCTGTTCAAAGACGCATTCACAGTAGGCGCACTTGACTTAAGCATCATAGTCCTCTGCCTGCTAATGATCTTCCCGGCTGCGTTTGCATTTGGCATCCCTGCAACTGCCGGTGAAGCACTGCTCTTCGTAACACTGCCGAACATCTTCAACGCTATGCCGGCTGCGTATGTATGGTCGCTGCTGTTCTACGTTGGCTTGGCGTTCGTTGCCTTCTCTACCGCAGCCGCTGTTATGGAAAACCTCACAGCTATCGGTATGGATAAGTTTGGCTGGACGCGTGGTAAGTCCGCTATAGTCAATTTCTTCTTGCTGCTTGCCCTCTGCACACCTTCCGCGTTTACCCGCAACATTTGGTTCGGGTTCTCGCCCGGCCCATTCCCGCACCTGGGCGCGTTCTTCACCTTCCTGGCCATGGAAATCATCCTGCCCATAGGCGCGCTGCTCTACGTGCTGTTCTGTACCAGCAAGAAGGGCTGGGGCTGGAAGAACTTCTTCGCGGAAGCTAACGCTGGCACCGAAGGCTGGACATTCCCCGCAGCACTACGTTTTTACATGACCTTCATTCTGCCGATTATCATTGTACTCGTACTCGTATTCGGCCAGATACAAAGATGGGTTCTCGGCCCCATGGGAATTCTGATCTAACGCTTTAAACTTTTCGCGACCTCTTCGGAAATCTCCATTTATCTGCATGACAAAATGGACGCCTTGCTGGTATTTGGCTTGATTTCCGGAGGGGTTTGCTATTTCTAATCTTGATAAGGAGCGAAAATGCTATGGCAATGCGCTATATTCCAGAGCCCTTCCGCATTAAAATGGTCGAGACCATTAAAGTGTTGACCAGAGAGGAAAGAGAGCAAAAAATCAAGGATGCACAGTATAACGTGTTTAAGCTAAAGGGCGAAGACTGCTACATCGACCTTCTCACTGACTCCGGTACTGGCGCCATGAGCCATGACCAATGGGCAGGCATTATGCGAGGAGACGAAGCCTACGCGGGCGCAAACAGCTATTTTAACCTGCTTAAGGCAGGTCAAGATATTTTCGGCTACGAATATATCCAGCCGGTGCATCAAGGCCGTGCAGCTGAAAAAGTACTTCTGCCTCTTCTTCTCTGCGAAGGCAAGTTCGCGATATCCAACATGTTCTTTGATACAACCCGTGCCCACGTAATTCTTACAGGTGCAAGACCGATAGACTGCGTGGTTGCAGAGGCCAAGCAGCCTGCTGCACGCGCACCGTTTAAGGGTAATATGGACAACGCTAAGCTGGAAGCGCTTATCAAAGAGAAGGGCGCGGACAAAATCGGCGTCATTATCACAACCATCACCAACAACTCCGCGGGCGGCCAGCCGGTTTCCATGCAGAATATCCGGGAGACTGCGGCCATCTGCAAAAAGTACAATATCCCTTATTGCATTGACGCAGCCCGCTACGCTGAAAACTCGTTCTTTATTAAGCGTGACGAGCCTGAATTCAAGAACAAGTCCATGAGAGAAATTATCCGGGAGACATTCAGTTACGCCGACATGTTTACACTGTCCGCCAAGAAGGATGGCATCGTAAACATGGGCGGTCTGTTGGGCGTTAAGGATGAAAAATCTAAGCTTGTAACCGATATAAAAGCTCAGTGCATTAACTACGAAGGTTTTTACACATACGGCGGGCTTGCGGGACGCGACATGGAAGCCCTGGCTGTCGGCCTTTATGAGGGCATAGACGAAGACTTCCTGAGATACCGCATCGGGCAGATGGAGTACATTTCATCTCGCTTAGAAGATGCGGGCATAGCGCATCAAGTCCCAGTTGGCGGCCATGGAGTATTTATCGACGCGGCTGCGATGCTGCCCCACATCCCGTACAACGAGTTCCCTGCCCAGGCTCTTGTAATCGAGCTCTACAAAGAAGCGGGCATACGCTGCTGTGACATCGGCTCCTACATGCTCGGCAACAATCCCGACACCGGGGAACAGCTCAAATCCGAGTTTGAGTTCGCCCGCATGGCTGTGCCCCGCCGTGTGTACACTCAAGCACATTTTGATATAGTGGCCGACGCACTGATAGCCGTCAGCAAACGTGCAAAAGAGATTAAGGGTTACCGCATTACCTGGGAGCCACCGATTCTAAGGCACTTCCAAGCTTCTCTCGAGCCTATACGTTAGTCTGCATAGTCAAAAAATACGTGATGCTGACAGTCGGCATCACGTATTTTTTGACTTTTTCTTACGATGAATGTATAATTATTAAACGTTTTCGAAAGGGGGGACGACTACACTATGGCTAAAGTTGAAAAATTGAGTATGCGTGCGCAGTGCTACGAGATTATTAAAGAGAAAATTTTGCGCCAGGAATACGGTCTTGGCGAATATATCAATATTGCTTGTTTGTCGACCGAGCTGTCTGTAAGCAACACGCCTATACGCGAGGCATTGTCTCAGCTGGAGGCGGATGGCCTTATTACTTCGTCGCTAAACGCTAAGCCACAGGTAATATTCTTTACGCCGACCAGCTTTAAGAATATTGTTCAGTCTATATATATTCTCATGAAGGGTGCATATGAGCTCTGTGTGTTGGAAAACCGAATACCGAACCTTCTGCCAAAAATGGAGAAAAGCCTTGCCTTGCAAGAAGAGTTGATGGCCGATGGTGACCAATATAAATTTGTCGAAGAACTAGTATGCTTTGATCAAATCATTTTTGATGTTTTGGAGAACCCACACCTGCTATTCTTGTTCAAGAGACTGTCGCACATACTGTTTCTTATGTATAGCATTAACCTCCAGAGAAGTGGCTGGAAGCATTCCCGCAGTGTTAGCGAGCACCGCGTAATTGTTGACACGATTGTAAGCGGAGACCACAAGAAGGTTGAGCAGCTGCTTTACGAACACTACCGCCAATCTTATGAAGGTCCCGCCACGCCACCTGAATTCGGCGTGTGAGTGAATTTGTTCACCAGAAAGCTTATAAACTAGATAGGAGATGGTACAAATGTACACTATTAGACCTCCCTGTTAAACTCTAAATCAGCCTAGGGTCCGAGGTCCTCCAAATAGGTCTATGTAATTTAGATGTAATAAAATTTTGGAGGAAAAGAAAATGGGAACGTTTAATACTAAAGCTTTATATATTTATAAGTTCATAAGTCAATGCCTACCAATATACGCTTTTTATACGATTTTGTTCATCGAAAGAGGAAAGTCAGTCACTGATATTGCTGTGTTGATTGCGCTTTGGAGCGTGTTCACCATAGTGTTTGAAGTTCCTTCCGGAGTTTTAGCGGATAGATGGAACAGAAGAAATATGCTTGCCATAGCGGCGGTGTTGCAGGGCGTATGTTTCATCATATGGTTTTTTTCGCATACATTTTTTATGTTCGCCATTGGGTTTGTTTTTTGGGCTGTCGCGGGAGCGTTTACTTCCGGAACGGAAGAGGGCTTGATCTATGACAACTTGAAAAGCGATGGGTGCGAAGGTGACTTCACCAGAGTGTATGGCAAGGCCCAATTCTATGCAAACATTGGTACTATTGTCGGGATTGCCTCAGCGGGTGTTATCGCCAGCTTTATCGAGATAGAAACGATTGCATTGTTATCGGCCGCGATATGTTTTGTCAATGTGATATTTGCCTTGCAAATCAGAGAGAGAAACCTTTATTCAGAGCGAGTGCACGAAGTATCTACGGGCTTTTTCAAGACATTCAAGGAAGCAGGCGTTTTTATCAAAGGGAGCAAGGTTGCTCTTGTATCTATTTTGTTTTTAGTGTTCTTCGCAGGTCTTGGAAACTATCTGGATGAATTCGACGCTCTCATTATCAACGATTTAGGGCTCGGCAATATATGGGTTAGCGCTATTTTAACTGTAAGGTTTGCCTTTGTTGCTTTGGGCGACATTCTCGCGCCGATGGTACAAAAGAAGGTCTCTTCCATTAAGCAGATATTTCTTCTTAACGGATTGGGTTGTGCGCTCCTAGCAATCTTTGCCGCAGTGTGGAATCGGTATGCAATTCTGATTTTCGGCATATCTTTTATGGTTATGGCAATAGCGGAGATTTTACTGGTAAACGCGCTGCAAAACGAGATAAAGGAAGAAGGTCGAGCAACGGTAATGTCGTTTTATAGCATAGGGCAAAATGCAGCAATGATTTGCTTTACCTTGGTCTATGCACTGCTAGCCGGGATATTTACCTTGCAGCAGGTCTATCTCATGCTTTCTATTTATGGGATTGTAGGAGGGTTGGGCTTTTATTTGTTGCTTAGGGTAATCAGAGTTAGAACCTAGCTTGTTTGCTTTCGGACTGTAAATCAGGGCCACCTGCGGGGCGGGTGGTCTGCTCTATACCTATAAGGAGATGATGCCAGTAGTGCTCGAGGGCGCAACAGTAGAGTGTTGCTTCCTTGAGTAATTGCAATGAGCACGCGCAAACATTTTGTCGAGCTAAAGTGCCATATATACATCGCGTAATAGCTGGTATTTAGTAAGAAGTGCACAGCTTTACGATAATGTGTAAAAAAATAGTGAATTATAATTGGATTTGTGATATGCTTTGAGACGATAGTACAAATCGAATCATAATAGTTCCCAGAAAAGTATGGAGGAGATTGCTGTGTTTGCTTATTTATTTTTTAATCCCGTAACGCTCTCAGTCGCAGTCATGATCACGCTCTGTCTGCTCAAGTTCAACATCATACTGTCGGTCCTGATAGCTGCTGTTTTCGCGGGTTTGTATGCGGGGATACCACTGAGCGGCACTGCGGCTGACCCCGGTGTTATGCAAAGTTTTATCACCGGCATGGCTGCAATGAACAACATCGCGCTGGCCTACATTTTGCTCGGAGCTCTGGCCTATGCGCTCCAAGCTTCCGGGCTCGCTACAAAGTTCGCCAATGCCTTAAATCGGCTTTTCGGTAAGACCGGGTGGCTGTTCTTGCTGGTTCTTGCAATAGTTGCCAGCTTTTCCCAAAACTTGATTCCAATTCACATCGCATTTGTTCCGATCTTGGTTCCCCCGTTGCTTGCTATGATGAACAAGCTGAAGATTGACCGCCGGGCCGCTGCCTGTTCGATTGCCTTTGGCCTTAAGGCTCCGTACATCCTGTTGCCCTTCGGATTTGGCCTAATCTTCCACAATATCCTGCGCGACAATATCACCGAGAGTGGTTTGGATGTGGCGGGTACCGCGATTTGGCCGTACATGATCCCGCTAGCCGGTGCTATGTTCCTCGGCTTGCTGATCGCAATTTTCATAACATATCGCAAGCCCCGGGAGTACGAGGACAAACCTCTTCTCGTGGCTGCAGAAGTTGATGAAGGCGATATCAAGGGCGAATTCAAACTCAAGCATTGGGGTGCGCTTCTCGGTGCCTGTGCCACTTTCGGTATGCAGATCTGGGCCAACGCCACTTTCCCTGGCTCTCCTCTCTGGGCGCTTTCCCTTGGTGCTACAGCAGCGCTACTGATAATGTTCATATTCGGCACACTCAGCCCGCGCAGAGAAAAGCTGAACGAGGCGATCAAAGGTGGTATCGGGCTGATGGGCTTTATTGCCTTCATCATGCTGGTAGCTGCCGGTTATGCAGGTGTTCTCCGCGCAACCGGAGGCATTCAAACACTTGTTGATGCCGCGCTTTACGTTGCGGGTGGCAATATGCTCCTCTCGCTGATTGCCATGCAAATCATCGGTCTATTGATTACCATGGGTATAGGCACATCTTTCGGCACGATTCCCCTCATCGCCGCAGTATTTGTGCCCTTTATGATGGGAATGGGCTTCTCCCCGGCGGCTATCATTGTGACTATCGCTGCCGCGGGTGCCACCGGTGACGCCGGTATGCCCCAATCCGACACAGCGCTTGGCCCGACCGCAGGTCTGGACGCCGACGGGCAGCATGACCATATTAAAGACACCTGCTTTCCGACCTTTATGCACTTCAACTTCCCGATAAAGATTGTTGGCATTATTGCGGCTATGATTTTGGCCTAAGCGACAACAAAGCGAAGTCCCTCACCGACGTAAAGCGGTGAGGGACTTTTGGTATTAACTAAGGTTGCGCCTTGCTGGGCACGCTAGCTTAGACTTTAGTCAGAACATAATTGTCGGCCAGCTCGCCGGTTATGGGGTCTCCGGACATATCCAATTGGATGATTCTGCCTTCGCTCACAAAGTAGTATGGCGGCCAGGTGTTCACATCCAGCCTGATTATATTACCGGTTTCATCCCACTCGAAGGTGCCGCTCGAGTACCCAATGCGCTCGCTCCACTCTTCCCAAGTGCCGTCGCCGATTTCGGGCATCTCCATATCGCCGATCAGATGCTCATAGGTCAGCGAATGCACCTCTCCCAAGCCTTCGACGTAGCTCAACGATATTTGCACTCTTATACCCATCCCTGACGCGGAGGGTACGATGCCCTGATAGGTTCCGGCCCAGTCCAGGCTGTTGCGTGCGTTGTGGTGATGATAGGCTGCCTCAGTTTCCTCGTCATCTGCGATATATTCCGGTGTAGATTGTTCCAATTCGGGCAGCGGCTCAGGTTGTTCGGTTTGCTCGGGTGCGGGCGTTGCCGGCGGCGGTGTAGGATTCGTATTTGCGGGCGAGCAGCCGCTAATGGCCACCGCTAGAACGAGAACCGCGATTAACAATAACTTAATTTTCATTTAATTGTCTCCTTTTTGCTTAAAGTGTGCCTTGAAACTTATTGCCACCCCACCGCGGTGCGACAAGTAGTTTCAAAGCACACTTTGGTTAATGGATTTATATTACACTATTCCCCCGAAAAAGCAATGGTATCGCACGGAGCCCTAAATAAATATAAGCAACGTGACACATAACAGAATAAACGTGAGCGTCGAAAGCATAAAAGCAACGTTTGCAAAGGCGACGTCCTTGTCAAATTCCTTCGCAAAAATAACTGAAATAAGGCCGGCCGGCAAAGCCGTTATAAAAGTAGACAGAAGAGTGAGTTCTAAACTCATACCAATAGTAATAAATATAAAAAATACAACCGTGGGTAGCGCGAACGTTTTTACGGCGACAGAAATAATCGCATCGCGGTCAATATTTCTTAGCGCGCTGGTATGCTGGGCGAGCAGGCTGCCGATGCAGAGTAGGGCCAGTGGAACGGTCATGTTTGCCAGCATGTCAATGGGAGGGCGTATGATATCCGGAATCTCAAGGCGCAGTCCAGCAAGTGCGAAGCTTACGACTATCGCAACAAAGCAAGGGTTCATAACAACTTTAAGCGTTTGCTTAACACTGCGTGTGCCTGCAAACATCGAGTAGCAAAGAGACCACAAGAAGACGTCCTGAACAACGCTAAATAGGATTGTAAGCCTTACCCCCCAACTGCCAAAGAAATAAAAAATGAACGGCAGTCCTACAAAAGAGGTGTTACCTATTATCATATTGAGAGCGATTGTTTCTTTTCGGGCTGTGTTTTGGTAGCGTCGCAGCGCATAGCGCGCGGCCAGGTAGACCGGAAGGGTGTATGCCACAGCAAATACCGAGACGAACAAAGTGTCCTGCGAGGAAATCTCGCTGTCCATGCCTGAGAACGAGACCAAAATGAGCGCCGGCATACAAAGGTTGAACAGCAGCTTGGGGATGTTGTCGAATGCCTTGACGCCAAAGCCCTTCCTGACGAGCAGGTAGGCAATCAGAATCAAGGCTAAAAATGAGAAGTTTTCAGCTTGTGGCATAGCCACCCTCCTGTTCCAGCGGGACTGTGGAACTTTTGAACTTGCTTTTACCGGCGCCGTTTTGTATTATGTAGTAAGGTTAGGGGTGACGATATGGGCATTTGGTTTCTTTATGCTGCCGGTGCTGCAGTGTTTGCGGCCATGACAACGATTCTGGCAAAAATTGGCCTCAAGAATGTGGACTCGCATTTGGCTACGGCAATACGCGTTATAGTGGTCTTCGCGTTCGCTTGGCTGATGGTGTTTATCGTAGGCTCGGCCGGCGAAATACGGCAGGTTGACGGCAGAACATGGGTTTTTCTTATATTGTCGGGTCTTGCGACAGGCGGGTCTTGGCTCTGTTTTTTCCGTGCTCTCCAGCTGGGGAAAGTCAACCAGGTAGTGCCGATAGATAAAAGCAGCACCATCATGACCATGATTTTGGCGTTCATCTTCCTTAGAGAGTCCCTGAGCGCCCTTACGGTTGTCGGAATGGTCCTCATGGCCTTGGGAACATGGATGATGCTGGAACTAAAAAAAGCGAAAGATATGTCATGTAAAGACAATGAACCGGGCGAAAAAATCAGCCGCCATGGCTGGCTCTTTTTTGCGCTACTTGCGGCGGTATTTGCCAGCTTGACAGCAATTCTAGGCAGGGTTGGTATCGAGAATATCGAGGCTAACTTGGGTACGGCCATAAGAACAATGGCGGTTATCCCCATGAGCTGGCTTATGGTATTCATCACCGGCGGGCAGAAGGACATCAAAAAAATAGACCGCAGCAGCTGGGTGTTTCTTCTTCTGTCGGGTGTAGCGACCGGGGCTAGCTGGCTTCTTTTCTACCGGGCGCTGCAGCTGGGCAATGCAAGCCACGTGGTGCCTATCGACAAGCTGAGCATTGTGCTCACCATGGGATTCGCCGGCCTGTTTTTGAAAGAGCGCTTCTCTAAGCGAAGTCTCGCGGGGCTGGTGCTTCTGACGACCGGCACCTTGCTTCCGATACTTCTTGCGTAGCCATGCAGTATTGCGCTTAGCCGCCCGCAAAGCTCGTCAAATCCTTGACCACTTCCCCTGCGATTATCAGCCCCGCTGCCGAGGGAACAAAGGCGTTGCTCCCCGGGATCTGTCGCCGGTGGGTGCAGTTTCGGGTAACCCCGGGCGGGCAGACGCAGCCGGTTTTGCAGCTGGCGCGCATATCGCCCTGAGGGGTCAGAGCCGCCTCTTTGGAATAGACCACCTTCAGCCTCGGGATTCCCCGCCTGCGCAGCTCACTGCGCATAACCCTGGCGAGCGGGCAGGTTGAGGTATCGTATATGTCGGCGACCTCAAGGGCGGCGGCGTCGACTTTGTTTCCGGCACCCATAGAGCTTATTATCGGTATGTTGCCCTCACTTGCGCGCTGCGCTAGCTCGAGTTTGCCCGCCACGGTGTCAATCGCGTCGATGATGTAATCGTATGGTGTAAGATTGACTTTTGCCGCGTTCTCAGGTAGGTAAAACACCTTGTAGGTGTTGACCATGCAGTCGGGGTTGATTTCGAGCACGCGTTCTTTGGCGGCGTCAACCTTGTAGAGCCCGACAGTTTTTCGGGTGGCGTGCAGCTGTCGGTTTAGGTTTGTCACGCAAATTTTGTCGTCGTCGAACAGGTCAAGCCTCCCCACTCCGCTGCGGGCAAGCGCTTCCACGGCGTACCCGCCAACGCCGCCAATGCCGAAAACGGCGACAGACGATTTATACAGCTGAGACATCCCGTCTTCCCCGAATAAAAGCTCGGTGCGGGAGAATTGATTTAGTGGCATATAAAGCTCCTTGTACTAAAGATAAATGCGTTATTAGGCCGCCCCTATCATATCACGCATGCCTGCTAAAATCAATCGGAGCTTGTACAGATAGACACAACTCCCCCTTGACAAGCCCACCCATATATGATACGATTTCCCAGGTGGTGATTGAAGCATGATGTGGATAGGTTTTGACATATGCAGCAATGAAAGAGCGCGGCAGGGAAGCCCGCTCCCTACTTCAATTCAATATTTCGTTTTTTAATCTCCTTTACATGTGGGAGATTTTTTATTTGCTCTACGAAGCGTAATAACACAGGCATTTATTACAGAGAGGAGAATTCAAGTTGGAGTTAAAAGGTAGGCATCTCATTGAACCCTCGGATTTAACCGTTGAAGAAATGGAGGGGCTGTTTGACGAGGCGGAGCGAATTGTCGCAAATCCCGAGTCCTACGCCGAAGTGTGTAAGGGCAAGCTGCTGGCGACGTTGTTTTATGAACCGAGCACAAGAACCCGCTTCTCGTTCGAGGCGGCTATGCTGCGACTAGGCGGGAAGGTAATCGGCTTTTCTGAGCCGAACTCAAGCGCTGTGGCAAAGGGCGAGAGCATAGCTGACACCATAAGAACGGTGGAGTGCTACGCCGACATAGCCGTAATGCGCCACCCCAAAGAAGGCTCGGTGCTGGTGGCCTCAAGACAGTCGGATATGCCTGTCATCAATGCCGGGGACGGTGGGCACCATCACCCAACCCAGACCCTGACCGACCTTTTGACCATAAGGCTCGAGAAGGGCGGCTTTGACGGCATCACGGTGGGGCTGTGCGGTGACTTGAAGTTCGGTCGGACAGTGCACTCGCTGATACAAGCGCTAACCCGCTACACAGGTGTGCGCTTCATAATGATTTCGCCTCAGGAGCTGAGCGTACCCGAATACGTGCGCGAGAAGATAAGAAAATCCGGCATGGAGTTCGAGGAGACCCACGACTTGCGGCAGTCTCTGCCAAAGCTCGATGTGCTCTATATGACCCGGGTGCAGCGCGAGCGCTTCTTCAACGAGGAAGACTACATCCGGCTCAAGGACAGGTATATACTCGACGCGGGCAAGCTTAAAGACGCTAAGCCAGACCTTATGGTACTGCACCCACTTCCGCGTGTGAACGAGATCGCTGTCGATGTGGACAGCGACCCGCGAGCGCACTATTTTAGGCAGGCTAAGAACGGAATGTACGTGAGAATGGCGCTGCTGATGGCGCTGCTTGGTGTGAAAGGAGAATAACCATGGAAGTTAAGAGTATAGCTAACGGAGTTGTTATTGACCATGTGCGCGCCGGGTTCGGGATGAAGGTGCTGGAGTACCTGAACGTCGATACAGGGAGCGATACAGTTGCCCTGTTGATGAATGTTGCCAGCAGAAAACATGGGCGTAAGGATATCATCAAGCTTGAAAATGTCGAGAGCGTAGACCTGAATGTGTTGGGGCTTGTGGACCACAATGCGACCGTGATTCACATAAGGGACAGCAAGGTTGTGGAGAAGGTAAAGCTTTCGTTCCCGACAAAGGTCAAGAATGTAATAACCTGCAAAAATCCGCGCTGTGTTACATCCATTGAGGCCGTGCCGCATGTATTCCACCTTGCGGATGATGAAGGCCGGTACCGGTGCGAATACTGCGACAACATAGTAAAAGCCGATGAGAACTGAACAACTGCTAATCGCCGGCGGTAAAGTCGTAGACCCTTGCGGCAACATATGCCAGGAGCGCGACATACTTGTCGCCGGTGGCGTGATAATGCCGCTCGATGAAAAAGGCTCAGACTGCCGGGTGTTTGACGCCACCGGGATGATTGTCGCCCCAGGGCTAGTAGACCTGCACGTCCACTTCCGGGAGCCGGGCGGCGAGCACAAAGAGGACATTGCCACCGGGAGCCGGGCGGCGGCGCGGGGCGGCTTTACCACTGTTTGCTGTATGCCGAACACCTCGCCTACCATTGACTGTCGGGAATTTGTCGAGCGTGTGGCCGGGCGGGGCAGAGAAGTCGGCCTTGTCAACCTGCTGGTGGTAGGTGCGCTGAGCAAAGGCCTGAAAGGCTTAGAGCTCACCGATTTTGCACAGATGCTGGCAGGTGGTGTATGCGCTCTCTCGGACGACGGCAAGACGCTGATGGACGACGCGTTGATGCATGAGGCTGCCCACCAGGCAAAAGAGCTGGGTCTGTTCATTACCGACCACTGTGAAAACCACAAAACCATCGCAGGCGGCGTTATCAACGAGGGCGAAACTTCGCAGAAGCTTGGCGTGTGCGGAATCCCCAACAGCTGCGAAGCCGACATCGTAGCCCGCGATATTGAGCTCGCGCGGCGAACCGGTTGCCACATACACTTGCAGCACATAAGCGCGAAGGAAAGCCTCGAGCTTATCCGGGAGGCGAAGGGCCAAGGACTGCCCATCACCGCCGAGACGGCGCCCCATTACTTCACCCTGACTGATCGGGTGATTCTTACCCGCGGCGCAAACGCGAAGATGAACCCGCCGCTGCGTACCGAGGCCGACAGGAAGGCTGTAATCGCGGCCTTAATTGACGGCACCATTGACGCGATAGCCACCGACCACGCTCCCCACTCGGCGGAAGAAAAGGCCCAGCCTCTTGACCGGGCGCCCTTCGGCGTGGTAGGCTTGGAGACAGCATTCGCGGTGGGCTACACGCAGCTCGTGTTGCCGGGTCACCTGACCTTGCCCGAGCTGCTGCGGCTGATGAGCGCAAACCCGGCAAGAATACTCGGCTTGGGGCGCGAGGGTCTTGCGACAGGCGCACCGGCCAACCTCGTGGTATTTGACGTTCGCGAGCCGTACACGGTGGATAGCGGCCAGTTCGCGTCCAAGGGCAGGAACACGCCGTTTAGCGGCATGAAGGTGCATGGCCGTACAATGCTCACCGTCTGCGGCGGCAAAGTAAGCTTTGAGGAGGTAAGCAAGTGATTGACAGGCTGATTGAGAGAATAGAAGCCCTGGAAGCTCCCATAGTCGTTGGGCTCGATCCGACCCTGGAGATGATACCCGAGCGCCTCAAGCAGGGTGACTCACTAGAGGCGATAGCGGGGGCGCTGACCAAATTCAACCGAGAGATTATCGATGCTGTGCACGATCTTGTGCCCGCTGTTAAGCCCCAGATTGCTATGTACGAACGCTACGGCATCGAGGGCCTGCAGGCATACGTTGCCACGGCGGAGTATGCCAAAAGCAAGGGCCTGCTGGTCATCGGCGATATAAAGCGCGGTGATATTTCCAGCACGGCGGCGGCTTATGCGGCCCACATCGGCGGCACACAGGTGGGGAGACAGACGCTCTTCCCTTGGGCGGAAGACGCCGTAACTCTGAACCCATATCTTGGTGGCGACAGCGTGACCCCATTCTTAGATGTGTGCGCAGCCCAAGAAAAGGGAATATTCCTGTTGGTCAAGACCAGCAATCCGGGCAGCGGGGATTTGCAGGATCTGCGACTCGAGTCCGGCAAGTTAGTTTACGAGCACGTTGCCGACCTGGTGTCGGGCTGGGGAGAGGGTCTTGTGGGTGCGCGCGGTTACAGTAAGGTGGGCGCGGTAGTGGGCGCAACCTTCCCCGAACAGGGCCGTGCGCTGAGAGCGCGGATGCCTCACACATTCTTCCTGGTGCCGGGGTACGGGGCCCAGGGTGGCTCTGGCAAGGACTTGCGCGGCTTCTTCGACGCGAATGGCCTTGGCTGCATTGTGAACTCTTCCCGTGGAATTACCGCCGCCTGGAAAAAGAACGAGCGTTTTGGCGAAAACAATGTAGGCGCTGCGGCCCGAGAAGCTGTAATAGCCATGAAAAATGATCTGCGGGAGGCAATTTCGTGAACAAGATCGTCACCGCCGAGATAGCTGAGAACAGCGAGATCGCTAAAGAGATGTTCAGGTTGCGCCTAAAGCTTCCCGGCGACTACCCCCGCCCAAAGCCGGGGCAATTCGTCAACCTCTACCTAAACGACGCAAGCTTGCTGCTCCCGCGGCCAATCAGCGTTTGCGACTACGAACAGGGCTTGCTGACACTGGTGTGTGCCGTGGTTGGTAAGGGCACCGAGATGATTTCAGGCTATGGCGTGGGTACGAAAATCCGGGTCTCGACCCCGCTGGGCAACGGCTTTTCCACAGGCGGCTCCGGTCATTACCTGCTGGTCGGTGGGAGTTTTGGTGTAGTGCCTCTGCTGCTCTTGGCTAAGGAGTTGGCAGCGCAGGGCCGGACAGATGTACGAGCATTTTTGGGTTTTTACGACGAGACCCTAATAGTTGAAGAATTCCCTTGTGTCGTTGAGGTCGCGACAGACGTTGGTTCCTGCGGTTTTAAAGGCAATGTAGTTGAACTGTTAGAGTGCAGCGAAATCCCCGTCGGTACGCAGATTCTTGCGTGTGGCTCAAAGCCGATGCTGTGCGCGCTCTCAAAGTTCGCCGCCGAGCGTGGGCTATATTTGCAAGTCTCGATGGAAGAGCGGATGGGCTGTGGCTACGGCGCCTGCGTGGGTTGTGTCTGCAAGACCACCAAAGGCAACCGCAAAGTTTGCGATGACGGCCCGGTATTTGACGCCAGCGAGGTGATTTGGGATGAGTAACCTGCAAATAGACTTCTGCGGACAGCAGCTGCAAAACCCGATTATCACGGCTTCTGGTACGTTTTCGGCCAGGGGGAGCGGCAGCTTCTACGATTTTTCGCGGCTGGGCGCTGTCACCTCAAAAGGTGTGGCAATCGACCCATGGCCGGGCAACCCAACGCCGCGAGTAGCCGAGACCCGCAGCGGTATGCTAAACTCTATAGGTCTGGAAAACCCCGGTGCGGTGAGGTTTATCGCCGAAGAGCTGCCGGTTATAAAAAATGGAATCGGCGGCTCTGGCACTAAGATTATCGCCAACCTGGCCGGACGCACAATCGAGCAGTACGTAGAAGTCGCCCGGCTGCTCGATGCCGCGGATGTGGACATGCTCGAGCTTAACATCTCCTGCCCGAATGTCAAGGAGGGCGGGGTGGCCTTTGGCACTTCACCACAAGTGGCGGCAAAGGTTACCGAGGAAGTCCGCCGGGTGGTGGCAAAGCCGCTGATAGTTAAGCTGTCACCAAATGTGACCGACATCTGTGAGATAGCCAAGGCGGTTGAGGCCGCCGGCGCGGACGCGATCTCCATGATAAATACCCTGACCGGGATGCGAATAGATGTAAAAAATCGCCGACACATTCTCGCTAACAAGGTTGGTGGTCTTTCGGGTCCGGCGGTGTTGCCGGTGGCAATACGGATGGTCTACCAGGTATCCGGTGCGGTCAAGATACCAATCCTGGGTATGGGCGGCGTCATGACCGGTGAGGACGCTGCTGAGTTCCTGATGGTGGGGGCCAGTGCGGTTGCCGTTGGCACGGCGGCTCTGGTTGATCCCACCGCCCCGGTGCGAATACTAGATGAGCTCAGCGACTTTATGGACAAACACGGCTTTGCGGACATACAGGCAATCAAGGAGGTGCGGCATGGATTATAAATCGGAATTTATAGCGTTTATGGCAAGGGCAGGTGCGCTCACATTCGGTGACTTTGTGACCAAGAGCGGGCGCAACACGCCATACTTCGTGAACACAGGCAAGTACAGCCAGGGCGAGCAGATCGCGCAGCTGGGTAGCTTCTACGCCGAATGCATCATGGACAATGTAAAAATTGTGCCGGGCGAAAAGATCGTTCTATTTGGCCCGGCTTACAAGGGTATAACCCTTGCGGTGGCCACAGCGATAGCGCTTGCCGGGCGGGGCATAAACGTCAGCTACAGCTTCAACCGCAAGGAGGTCAAGGACCACGGTGAGGGCGGCTCACTGGTCGGGCACAAGTTGGTGAAAGGCGACCGGGTGCTTATCATCGAAGATGTAATAACAGCCGGCACCGCCGTGCGCGAAGTTTTGCCCATACTACGCGGTGCCGAGGTAGAGATAGCTGGCCTGGTAATCTCGGTGGACCGTATGGAACGTGGTACCGGCACGCGCACCGCCATACAGGAAGTGTGGGAAGAGCACAAAATCCCAACTTTCCCGATAGTGACCGTGCGAGATATTCTGGCATGCCTGCACAACTCTCCCCTCGACGGGAAAGTGTTGATAGACGATGAAGTGGCCGTGCGAATGAAGGCCTACATGAGCGAATACTGCGTTTAACTTTTGCAATTATCGTGGCTGCAATGCTATCCAGTCGTAGACAACCCGCTGATTAACTTCCTCCCAGCCCAGCTCGGGGTCGGTGAAGTATTCCCGCAATGCGGGCGCGAAGGAGTTTGACGCCCAACCGTGCGGGAACTCCCGATGCCGGCGGGGGAGTGCACGCCCCTGCGCTATATGCGCGAGCAGCTGGGTGTGCAGGGCGTTGCCGGTGGGCGCGGCAGTATCGCGGAAAGGCGAGAGCGCGCCGAACTCCTCGGCCAAAAAGGCGGCGCCGGTCTGGCTCCGGTAAAGCCAGGTGAGAAACTCGCGGGCAAGCGCCTTTGTGTCCTCGTCCGCGGCGGCGTTTACCACCCAGTAGGCAGGGGCGTGGGTGTAGACAAAACCCTGCTCGGCCCCTGGCAGAGGGATAGGCATTAGTGCAAAGTTGCCCTCAAGATCGGGGTTCGCGGCAATCAACCTGGGGTAGACCTCGGTACTCTGTTGGATTACCGCTACCCGCTCGGTGGCGAGGCCGTCTTCCAACTGTCTGGTTCGAGAGATGCCCGCAAGGGCCGCCCAGCTGCCTCCATGGGTGGTATACCGGGCCAGCAGGCTGACGTAAAGCCCCATGCCCGGGGCATCCGTGAAGGAGATAAAGGCTGCCTGAGCTGCAGCTGCTGAGCTCGCGAACTCGCCGCCAAGAGCAATGCTGGCCAGCTGGCGACTTAAAAATTCATCGTCCTGCCCGGGTAGAGAGGTGACCGACTCAAGCTCCGGGAACTCGGTGTTTAGCACGTTGCCCAGGGTTATCAGCGCGCGTAGCTCCCGCCAGGCGTCCTCCAGGGCGTCGAAGCTGTCGTCGGTTTCGGCAAGAGGGATTTCCGCTGCCTCAAAAATCCTGGTATTGACGATTAGCCCTACCCCTTCCACCGAGAAGGGTATCCCGAAAAACCGCTCACCGACGCTGACCGGCTCCAGGGTATCGGCGATAGCTTCATTTGCCCAGTAAAGGTCGGAAAGGTCATCCAGGTGTTCGGCAAGCTCCAGCATATCTCTGTGGCCGAAAATATGAAACAGGTCAACCCTGTTGCCATCCAGCAGGCGGGAGCGCAGCGCTGGGCCGTAGTCGCTCTCCCTCTCAACCGTATGCACGCTGACAAGTACATCGGGATGCTCAAGCATAAACAAGCGGGCTACCTGCAGCATCCGCTGAGAGTCCTCCCCCCTGGCGCTGAGGATAGAGAGCTGTCTTTCGTGCTCGGGTTCGGGCGGGGGCGGCTCGATTCGCACGGCGTAAACATGGGCCACAGGCGGCGCCGCGCAGGAGCCCATTGCCAAAAATGTATATAAAACGGTCAGCAGCAGCCAGACCATATGTGCGGCAGTAGTCAGCAATGCTATTCCCTCCAGGTGGAAAAATATATCACCTGATTATGGGAAGGCATCTGTGTGATTATTCGCACTTCTGGCCAAGACGCAGTTAAATATGCTATACTAAGGAGAAATAAAAGGACAAGGAGTGTTGCGCCATGGGGCGTCAGAGCGTGTTGATACTAAACTTCGGGGGCCAGCGCGACCAGCTTTTGGCCCGCCGGGTGCGCGGAGCCGGAGTTTTCTGCGAGGTTCGCCCGTGCACCATAAGCCTTGCGGAAATCGCGGAAAAGAATCCGATAGGTATTATATTTACCGGTGGACAGGGCGCTGCCGGCGAGCAAGGCTCTCCCACAGTTGACCCGGGCATCTATAGCCTTGGGGTGCCGATTTTGGGTATTGGCTATGGTGCACGGCTGATTGTACACCAGCTTGGCGGAGAGCTCTATGCTACGCAGAGGCACGAGTTTGCCGAGGCATCGGTAACTTTTGACAGCGCCAGCCCTCTATTCAAGGGCTTGGGGAGCGACCAGCGCGTTTGGATGAGTTTTGGCGAGCAGGCTGCAAGGTTACCCGAGGGCTTTGCCCCTGTCGGTGGAGTCTGCACAGATCACGCCGCATTTGAGGACGAGGCGCGTAAAATATTTGGGCTGCAGTTTCTCCCGGAAGCTGAGCAGACAGAGAACGGCCGGCAAATTCTGCATAACTTTCTGTTTGGAGTGTGCGGCGCGTCCGGCGACTGGACAATGGCCGACTACTCCCGCCAGGCAATAGACGAAATCCGCCAAAAGGTTGGACAGGGCAAGGTGCTGTTGGCCCTTTCCGGCGGGGTGGACAGCTCGGTGGTGGCGGCACTGCTCTCCAAAGCCGTCGGTCCGCAGCTGGTCTGCATCTTTGTCGACCACGGACTAATGCGCAAAAACGAGGGCGACGAGATAATGGCCGCCTTCAAAGATTGGGAGCTCAACCTTATACGGGTGGACGCCGGGCAGCGCTTTTTAGGTAAACTTGCCGGGGTGACCGACCCTGAACAAAAGCGGAAAATCATAGGCGAGGAGTTCATCCGGGTGTTCGAGGAGGAGGCCCGGGGTATTGGCAAGGTTGACTTTTTGGCACAAGGCACAATCTACCCGGATGTCATCGAATCCGGCGTGAAGGGCGACGTTGCGGTAAAGTCCCATCACAATGTGGGCGGGCTGCCCGACCACGTCGACTTCACCGATATTATCGAGCCGCTGCGCCCGCTCTTCAAAGACGAAGTACGTGCTCTCGGTTTGGTTCTCGGCCTGCCCGAGTATTTGGTCTGGCGGCAGCCTTTCCCGGGACCTGGTCTGGCCGTCCGGGTTATCGGCGAGATTACTCCTGAAAAGCTGGAGATATTGCGGGAGGCCGACTATATCTTCCGTACAGAGATTGCCAAAGCCGGGCTTGACCGAGAAATTGGTCAGTATTTTGCGGTCATCACCGATTTGCGCTCGGTGGGCGTGAAGAGCGAGGGCCGCACTTACGAGTACACTTTGGCGCTGCGCGCGGTTACTACCGGCGACTTTATGACGGCGCAATGGGCGCAGATTCCGTATGAAGTGCTGGGGGTGGTTTCGGCACGGATTGTGGATGAAGTGCGCGGGGTGAACCGGGTGGTTTATGATATTACGGGTAAGCCGCCGGCTACGATTGAGTGGGAATGACGATGCAAACAGCCACAAACCCTTTAACTATGCGGGTTTGTGGCTGCGATTTTTAGCTCGTGGCTCTATTTTGGCTCTAAAAACGAAAATCCGTCCTTGTGGCGATTCAGCTCGTCCGCTAAGTCGCGGCTCGTATCCGGGTACAGGTGAGCATAGGTTTTGTCTACCTCTGTTACTGTGTCGCCGATGCGGGCCGCTATTGCGTGCGAGCGGTACCCCAGCTTGATACACAGCGCGACATGGGAATGCCGTAGGTCATGTAGCCTAATGCGCTCAACGCCGGCCGCCTCTGCAATGCGGTCGAGTTCGGAGTTCATTGCACCTTTTTTGAAGTAGAGTATACGCTCATCGTCATCCATCTCATATACTCGGCCGATATACTCTATGAGTTCGTCATACAGGAAGTCGGGTATCGAAACCACCCGTACGCTGTTCTCGCTCTTAGGGTCATCGAATATGTCCTCGCCGTCCTCGGTCTTGAATGTATTGTCAATTCTGAGGGACTTGCTCTCGTGTATGATTTTGCGCGGTGTTAGCGCCAAGCATTCCCCTGATCGCATCCCGGTCCAATACAGCAGCATAAAAGCTAGATGGTAGACGGGCTTTTTCTCTGCCGCGATAACCTGGTTAAACTGGTCGAGCGTCCAGAACTTCATTTCATCGGCTTTCTTCTTGCCGATGCTTTTTACTTTGTGGCATGGGTTGTAAGGCAGGTTGTAAAATTCCACCGCAAAGTTGAAGATTGTTGATAGCGCAGAATTTATAGTTCGCAGATATGTCGGGGCGTAAGACTTCCCGCGTGGACACTTCTTGCCGAGCATCATGTTCTGCCACGCTCGAATGTCCGAGTTGTCTATCTCCGAAACAATACGATTGCCGAAGTACGGTAGAATGTGCTGTTCTAGCATGTTCTGCCTTGTTTTGAGTGTCGAGCTGCGGACGCGGTTTTTTCTATCCTCCATGAAAAGGCTTGTCATTTCACTGAATCGGATGTCCGGGAGCTTACTGCTCTTGCTTAGATATTCCCGCTCATATTCTTTCGCTTCACGCTGGGTCTTGAACCCGCGCTTTTTGTGCTTACGTTTTACTCCCTGCCAGTCGGTCGCATAGAACATGGCATACCAGGTCCCCCGCTGGTCGTCTTTATATGCGGGCATACGTGGCACTCCCCTTTTCCCCTGTTTGTTCTATACGTAGAACAAAATGCGATTATCGTTCTACCCGTCGAACAAAACGCTTGATTTTCATATAAAAGTTCATTCCTCAACAATACTCTAATTCCGTGCAATTCATGGTAGAGTTAATCATGAGTACAAGGCGAGTTTTGGCAGACACTATCTTCGGGGGTGTTTGCTACGAAACTCGACGTCGAAGAAATCCGCAAACAAAAAGGCATATCCCTGTCCGAATTGTCACGGCGCAGCGGTATTGCCAAATCGACTCTGTTCTACATAGAGTTGAACGCAACCGATCCAAAGCTAAGTACCATTTGCAAAATTGCTAAAGCACTTGATGTGCCGGCCGGAATGCTTTTTTCGTGTGATAAGTCGAAATATGATGCGTTCTAATCGTCTCCGCAGAGTGCTTCGACGTCCGCTTTTAATTTATGTGCTTCTTCCAACAATTGCAGCAAGAGAAGAAGCTCTTTGTTGGGGTTGTCGTTTGGGATTGTATGCGCCAGATCGTATATTGTCATGTGATTCTCAAAAGCAGCTTTTAATTATCGCCTTGTAAATCTTGTCATCCACCTCTATAAGGCTTTTTTTGCCGTCGTGGAATTCAATTGCAACTTGGTAAATGCCTTTGCTTTTGGCCGAAAGCCCGCCAGCAAGTATACCTACGGGGCCAAGTAGCGCCCCGCCAATAAGTCCGCGAGCAATGCCAGATGCAGCACTTTTGCGGTGTTCGTCTGTAACTACTTCGTAGGAGGCAACAGTTTCCTTACTTAATGTTGTTCCGCTTCCGTCTTCCTCGTTAATACTAAAAATCCCATGACTGATAGAAACAACTCCAAACATTACTGAAACACTGTATCCATCGTAATTGCCAGCGATAACCTTATTTTTAGATTTTGACATAGCTCCAACCCTCTCCATTTTCTAGCTTCACGCATGAATCATGTCGAATTTTATCGACCATCGTTCTCCATAGAGAACAACGTGCATGGTATAATTTACCTATAATAGACTGCGGGCATATGCAGACACTGTTTGTATATGAAAATCTACATTGAGAAAATTAGGCTGGAAAAAGGCCTTTCGCTTTCAGAGCTGGCAAGAATGAGCGGAGTTGTTAAATCGCATATTTCAAACATCGAAAGTGGGGACAAATACCCCACTCTTCCTACACTATGTAAAATTGCGAAGGCACTGGGGGTGCCGGCAGCGGAGTTGTTTTCCTGCGAGGATTAGCCCGCTAAAATAAAATCACGCAAAGCGATATTTTATAACTTATGGTATTTATTCCCAGCGAAAAGGGGTGTAAGATAGCACTATATAGGCACAAGGAATTTTCTACCCTATGGAGGGTCGGAACAAAATGCAAGGGACAACTAAATAGCAATGGAGGTTACGCTATGGACGTAAAAAACAGCATCCCCCGGACTCCCATTGAAAACACCTGCGACCCCTGCTACATACTGGCAAAAAGGATATATCAATTGCCACCCGGCAAACGCAAAGCTATTGTGATTCTGATTGATTCTCTGCAGCCTCAACAGCACCAAGAATCATCTTGCGCTCACGCGGACTAAGAGCCTTTAGCTTGCGCGCAAGTTCCAGCACATCATCATCAACCGGCTGCTCCTTAGGGGTGGCCGGCTCTTTGTCGTCTGACATACCAAGAATATAACTTGTAGTAGTGCTTAGGTAGTGAGCAATGGCTGCGAGCTTGTCTGCAGAGGGAACGGAACCTTTAAGCATATTGTCAACAACGCTCTTACTTAGTTTCAAATCCGTGACGAGCATTTTGTTTACTGTTGTTCCGCTCTCTTTTGCAAGGCGGTGAATCCTTTCTGCCCCCAAATTCAAATCCAAATCCAAAAAATCACCTCCTGCTTGATTTCTGTAAAAATACGGAGTATACTAAAAGAAAACGAAAGGATGGTTGCTGTGGATAATACAGAAATGAGACCCTTAGAATCCGATTTCTACGAAAAGAAAAAACTTGAAGCTATTCAACAACTCTACGAAAGCTATAGGAAGGCCAAACTCAAGCTAATCCTTACTTTCTGCGGCGGACTTTCTCTCTTATTGCTTGCCATTATCTTTGCTATTCTTGTTGAGATTGCTTAGCTATACCTAGCATCAAGCCATTTGCGATTGCGCTCTATCAAGTCCTTGTTTTTAATACATAACTCCCTAAGGTAATGTGGTACCTCTATCTCGTTTTTCTCCATGACTACCACAACTTGTTCAAGTTGAAAGCTGCTATTGACTATTGCCTCATGCATACGTTCTGACTCAGCCGCGGCATGTATTTTTTGGATTTGCCGTGAAAATGCATCATCATACGCGTTTAGCATAATGACGATGCACAGGACAACAAGCATTACAACTAGCACACTTAGGGCAATGATAATAAGGGTAGACCAAGCGATTTCATCCGAGGTGAATATCGCGCGAAATATGATGAGGCCAACAGGAGCAGCAAAAGTGACAAAAAGAAGCTGAAACGGCAATTTTGGCGGCTCAAGTTTCAACTGGTCACCTCTATGGCTTTTCTTTCTAAACATTTTCTACCCTCTTTCCGCTCTTTACTTATCACTCATACACCTTGCCTAAACGCAGGGTGTATTTTTTGTGCAATGTGTTAAATCTTCAAATTTACGGAATTTCGCATTGACATCCGTAGATTTACGGAGTATACTTATACCAACACCAGTCGCAAGACCACACACCGCACCAAGGAGGGCATCCCAATGACATACAATATGAGCGCCATTATGACCGCCGCCCACAGCATCCGCAAGCGCGAGAACGTCACGCTGTCGGCAGCCCTCCGCAAAGCCTGGGCGCTGGAGAAGTTGCTCGCCCGCATCACACCCCTGCGCGAGGAACTTAGCAACAAGCTTTACGGTTACGACAGGTGGGGACCGACTTTGCACCCGGTAGCTGTCAAGCGCGCCGAGCTGCACAGGCTGGTAGCTCAGTACAACCAGACATGGGAGGCTCAAGCGGCCTAACATACAGCACCAGCGCCGGTGCCGCGAGGTGGATAAAGAGCGGCCGCAGTCCTGGGAAGCGTACTTATACCAGCGGGCACCGTGCCCAGATACGGTCGTTACGCGTAGCGAACCGAAAATCTACGCCGGGCTGGCCCACCGAAACGGGCCCCAAAGCCAAAAACGTCACCGGTGACGGATATACCGGCAGAGAAGGAGACCGCGCCATGTGGAGCAAAGGAACAATTGACGGTTACGACTACTGGGTGAAGCACTACGAAACCGGCTCGCAGCATGGCATTGGTGGGGGTAGGATTTCAAAGCTGGTAATTCTCAAAGAGCGCAAACCCCTCTATAGCTACGACCGCGGGCTCGACTTTTACAACCTCGACAAGCCCGGTAAAGCAGTTTATAGCCAGATACTGGCGCAGTACAACTAAAGGAGGAATTGACCATGAGCATGGCAATGACAAGAACCATCGAAAACGGAATCAGAGGCTACCACAGCGACTATACCGACCGGGTCGAGAAAATCAAAGGTGACCTAACTGAGGAAGATTACAAGTTGGAAGAGGGTAAGGTCAACTACCCGACAATGGCCGTAATGGCTTATCAATCGGCGGCGCTGTACGATAAGCGCTGGCAGGCCGCCTGTGAGGTGATAGACATCATCGCGGAGAAGGTTGATGTAGATGCTGACGCGCTGGGTCTGAATCTGTACGCTGCCGACTGGAACCACAAAACCCAAACTGCCAGCAGCCCGCTTGCCGACAAGATTGATCAGTGGCTCGACAAGGGCGGAGACAAGGTAAAGCTGAAAAAGCGCATTGCCGAACTCGAGGCAGAGAACAATGTCTTGCGGTCGCTGGCGAGAAAGGCGGTGTAGCGCAATGACAAAAATGACCAAAAACGGCGTCACCACCACAAAAGCCCCAGGCCAAGAGCAGTACGAAACCTTTACCCGCAAGGTTGGGCGCAAAAGTAAGAAATATTGCGCATACGACTACCGCGACCACACCGGCAAGCTTTTCTCTTGTGTCAAGCCTACGCTGGAAGACTGTCGGGCAGCTCGCGACGCATGGCTTGATGCCAAAAAGGCGGTGCCGGCATGAAAGGCTTCAAAAACATCACCGAGCTTGAACTGCTTCACGCTGCATGGCGAACCCTCACCACCAAGATGATCCGTGCCTACGACAAAATACAAGTGAACAACCGCGCAGACCTGAACCGACCACTTTTAGAGAAGTATTCTGCGCAGATAGAGGAAATCCACGAGAGAATCGTTGAGCTTGAAAGGGCAGAAACTCAATAGCCGGGCTTACTCTCCCGGCTCCCATGGGCACTTAGCGCAATTCGGTAGCGCACCCCGGAATGTCCCTACGGGGAGACACAGGTTCGAACCCTGTAGCGCCCACCACTGGGTTTGTGGGTTATCCCTTATCCGCTGTTCCCATTGTCAAAAACGCAGGAAAGGGCAAGCATGTGAGAATTCATGCCGCGAGGATGCGAAACAACGGCGAAACAGTTGTCTAGGCGCGTAGTAGGGGTGGGTGGCACTTCATCTCCGCCACTCGCTCCGCGCTACTCCAATTATACGACCTGTCGCAAGACTTGTCAACGCATTTAGAAAGGAGGTAGTGGGGTGACAGTTTTTGACGAAAGCGCCTACAAAGCAGCCCTTACGCCATGGGGCACCGAAGTTAAAAAGCGCCTGCTTGACCGCGAATCAGAGCGCAAGCCGCCTTACACGCAGGACGAAGTGGTCGCTTACTTGAGTGACAAGGGATTCAACGTCAACAAGAAAGTATTTTCTGCGTGGCTTCGGGGCGTGGGTGTTACCACGCGAAAGGCCGAGATTGCGGCAATCAATGAGCTTCTTGGGATTCTGTCCGCATAACTCGACACACTTCGATTTTACCGCAAAAGGAAGGTGGTGACCATGACGAATAACGGCAAATTGTACTACAAAACTTGTCGTGAGAATGCAGGTTTAACTCAGGAGCAGGCTGCTGTACTCTTAGGAGTTGAGCCAGCGACATTGTCTCGCTACGAGAACGGTCACATTCCCGTCAGCCAAGAGTTAGCGGCGGCTATGGTGAAGGTTTATCGAACTCCGAGCCTTGGCTCCTGGCACCTTAGACACGCAAACCCGGATTTGGCATGGTGTGTGCCAGAAGTTGTTAAGCCAATCACTGACGGGTGCGCAGCGTTCCAAATGGAAAACGCCGAGGATGATATTTCAACAGTGAGGGCTGCCGTCAAGCTAATTTTGCGTGACGGGAGGGTAACGCAAGAAGAAGCTGAAAAGTTGAAAGTCAGCGCTTCGACGCTGAGAAATGTTGCAAACAGGGTTTTGTCGGCAGCTACGTATTTGGAAAAGAGAGAGGCCTGCGCGGAGGAGGTGTCAAGTTCTGATGGCTGAGTGTACTTATTACTTTGTTCGAGATGTCATGGCAATCATGGAAATCAAAGAGCGTAAGGCCTATGACATTATTCGGCAATTCAACAAAGAACTAGAAGCTGAAGGTGTTTACACCGTCCCCGGTAGAATCAAAAAATCATACTTCCACTACCGCACAGATATTCAAATCCCCGAAGCTTGCAAGAAAAGAAAGCCAGCGAGGGTCGCCGTATGAGAACAATTGACGATTGCCAGTTCTGCACTGATAAGATTTGCGCCGACTGTGGTGCGGTCTATGTAGGCCCATCACCAGGGAGAGGAGAAACTCAATGTACTATGAAATCAACGAAGCGGCTGCCCGGCGTGCCAAAGAAGCCAATAGCTACAATGCTTACAAAGAGGGCAGCGCCACCGCCGAGTACCGCCGCGCTGTAGACGCAGCGGCCGCCGTCGCTGAAACACAAAAGGCCCGTGTCGACCCCATGTACCACGACAAAATCGACAGCCTGCTTGATACATACAGCCGCAAGCTGGCTGAGAACATGAACAAGGGCTTTGAGATTGACGCGCGGGTACCGTCCATCATGATTGCCGGGCCGTCCAAGTTTCCCACTTGGAAAAAGGAAAAGCAGAATGCTGCCCGCGACAAAAACATGCGGGACTGGGAACACATCCAAGGTCTGCTTGACAAAGTCCGCAGCACCGGCATGGGCGGCATAAGCTCCGACGATCCCGATGCCATCGAAAAGCTGCAGGAGAAGCTGGCCCGGCTGGAGGAGAAGCACGCTGTGCAAAAGGCTGCGAACGCATACTGGCGCAAGCACAAGACATTCGAGGGTTGCCCTGGGCTGTCCGATGAGGCCGCGAAAAAGCTCAACGCACAGATGGAAACCGCTTTCCCGTGGTATAAGCGCAACGGCCCATTTGACCTTTCGAGCAACAACGCCGAAAAAAAGCGCCTACGCGAACGCATCGCAACGCTGGAGGCCAGCGCCGCAAGAGCTGAATCTCACCCGGACGGCACAGAAGACGGCTACACATTCGACGGCGGTCGGGTTGTCCGAAACCACGCTGAGAACCGCCTGCAAATCATCTTCGATGGCAAGCCCGACGATGACACTCGGAAGATACTCAAAAGCCGCGGTTTCAAATGGGCGCCGAGCCAGGGCGCATGGCAGCGCCAGCTGACCAGCAACGCCGAGTTTGCGCTGAAAATGGTGCTTGAAGCAATCACCAAGGAGGACAATTTCGCTTGAGTAAAGCTAACAACAGGAGACAAACAAATAAATGCCCCCAGCGTAACTGGGGCATGGCGGCGGTAATTGCGATTATGATTGCCATGATGCTAATACAGGCCTTTTGGGTGTGGATTGTTGTGGACCTCAACAACCGTGTAGCGGAGCAAGGGCGCGCTATCGAAACACTAATGCAGGCCGAAAGCGACCGCCAGCAGCGCGACATGCACCGTCAGACCGCCGCCGTTGTTCTTACGGCCACCGCAGGGATCGAAGTCCAAGCCGAGTGCCAACCGGAATTTGAGCCGCTGGACGTACCGCTGCCAGATGATTTTCAACTTTTGGTGTGGGAACTCTGCGGGGATTACGAGACGTTTTTGTCTCAGCAGGAGTTTTTTGAACTAATACTGCGGCTTATGTGGAGCGAGAGCAGCCACCGGGTAAATCCACCGGACAATAGCAATGGCAATGGCAGCACGGATCGCGGCCCCATGCAAATCAATTCCATCAATTGGGGATGGCTGTACGACGACCACGGACTGGACATCAACTGCCCGGCGGACAACATCGAAGCGGGGATCCTCATTCTAGCGGGCCACCTGAACCGTTACCAGTGCGTGGAGCACGCGCTGACAGCATATGTCAATGGCTCTACCGGTGCAGCGCGTATGGGCGGCCAGTCTGCCCGGGCGCGGTGGACAATGAGCCATAACCTGGGAGGAGGTGAAATCTCGTGAACACGTCACTGCTGCTTGACCTTACGATTGAATATGTTGACGAAATGTGTAATCTGTGCGCCGTGTATCTGCTCTGCGAAGACGGAAAAGTTGTATCCATCATCCCGGAGCAAACAAGTCCGCTGCACGGAAGTTGAAGGAGGCGACTTAAAATGTTTCGAACTTGCCCTAGCTGCGGTAGCAACAATGACCCGGGCGAGCGTTGCTACTGCCAGATGCAGACGACTGTACTACTTACCTTTTCCGACGGCAATGAAATTCTCACCCGCATCAACGGCTCGCAAGAAAGCATCATTGACTATTACCGCAAAAACAATGCCCTTACCTACACAGGCGGCGATCCGTGGCGGCCGCCGGACCCGCACATTACCTCGGTAAAATTTGTAGGCACTGACAGGCTGGTACCGCTCGGCCCAAACGGCGAGTTGCTGGAGGTGAAGGCTTGAAAATCAAGCAAGCAGCAGAGTTCATCAGCGACCGGCTAATTGAAAGCGGCTGCCTTATCCACCGATACAACGCTTATAGTACCAAATCTATCTACTTGAAAGTTGACGCCGGCGTTGCTTGCAGCATCCGAATTTCCGACCATAAGGGGAAAAGACATCTTAACTATCGCTTCAACCTCATGGCCAACGAGCAGGGGAAAATGGTACGAAAGGAAAAAGGGAAGTTTGACCGCTTTTATTACCAGTCTGGCGCAACAAGAAAACTGGTCGAGGATGTTCTAGCACTCCGCAAGGAGCGCATGGCTCGGTATGAAGGCTACGATGCGCTTGTGTGGCAGAATCTCGAACAAGGGAAGGAGGCTCAAGGATTTTGGCAGCAGGCTTATTGCGTAAATGAGGTAAAAGAAAAGGCCACCCTCGAAGCTGGCACTTCGAAAGGCGGCACAGGTAAAGAAACGACTGTTTAAATTCTATCACGTTTCCGCTGATTGTCAATAGCGGATAGACAAAGGACATAGCAAAGCAAAGGATGTCAAAACGGACTCTATTTTTTTTAAGGGGAGTTTTGGCATTATGAAACAACTGTTTATCGTAAATCAAGACCGCGACCGGATATACCCCATGGAAAAAGAGTTCGTCCATATCGGCGTTCAAATAACCGATGGAGTGTGTATGGGGTTCCAAATCAAGTTGGCTGGGTTGTTATTAGGCACATATGACAACGCAAGACAGGCGCAGCGCATCAAGCAGATGATTACCAACTTTGGCGGTCGCAAATGCCCAGCATTTTTTATGCCGGGGTACCATGATTACAACACTTACACTGACTGGCTGGAGATTTTGGCAATGTACCAAGAAATCGAATCGAGGGAGGCAAAATAGATGAAATGGCTTGAGCAAAAATGTCGCAAGTCCTCAACATTCGCGTGGATTTTAACGGCGGCCGGTATCGTAGTTATGGTGCTGATTGGGTTTGCGAGGTGAACTAAATGGCAATGACGTGTGTGAGCGTAACCCGGGAATGCGACGGCTGCATGAGCTGCCTGCCAGAGCAGCAGCCCAGCCCGATTTGTCCTGTGTGCGATAAAGAAACCGATACCTTTTACTTCGATAAGGGTGACGAAATAGTCGGGTGTAGCGAGTGCGTAAGCACCAAAGACGCGTGGGAGGTGGCAGGCTGTGCATAATAAAGACATAGAAAAATGGCGCGATGAGCGCCGCAAAGGTGTCGGCGGAAGTGACGTGGCTGGGATCCTCGGCATAAGCGAATACTCAACGCCGCTCACCGTATGGGCCGACAAGCTGGGACTCACCCCCCATAAGGACGACACCCCCAATATGCGGATTGGCCGCGACCTGGAGGACTATGTTGCCCAGCGATTTGTCGAAGCTACCGGTTTGCACGTCCGCCGGGATAGCCGGACCATAACAAACCCGGCTTACCCATATTCCATCGCTCACATTGACCGGCGTATCAGTAAAACCAAGTCCGGCGGGATGCTTGCGGGGCTGGAGTGCAAGACATGCACACCATACCGCCGCGAAGAGTTCACCGAACACGAGTACCCGACGGAGTACCATGCCCAATGCCTGCATTACCTGGCCGTAACCGGCTGGGATACGTGGTACCTAGCGGTACTGGTCTTGGACGGCACATTCCATGTCTACGAGATACACCGCGAGGACTACCAAGCGGAAATGGACACCGTACAGGCGGCTGTGGCAACCTTTTGGGAGGACTTTGTACTTACCGGCACCAAACCCCCGATGGACGGCAAAGAAGCCACCACAAAGGCGCTTAGCGCGATATACGACTCCCCCGTGGAGGGGTGCGTTGACCTAAGCCACCTTGAAGAGCATTTTATCGAGGCGGCCGCGCTGAAAGAGCAGATTGACGAGCTCCAGTGCGAGCGGGAGCGCCACATGCAAGAGATTAAGGCTGCCATGGGCGAAAACACCCGGGCCGAGTGTGCAGCGTGGGTCGTCAATTGGAAGCCACGCAAAGACGGGGTAAGAGTATTTTCCATTAAATTACAATAGAGGAGATTTGAGAAATGAGCAATTTTTTAGCTAACGCCACTCCCCCAGCAGAAAACCGTATGACGTTGTTTGGCAAATTCAAGGCCGCGCTGCAGGAAGTCAACATTGACCTGGAGGCCATCGTCGAAACACACGGCTTTTTCCTCGAGCAGCAAAAGCAGGATCCCGAGCTCAGGATACCTACATACCGCGCAAAGATTCCTGCTGGCGGTGGCCGGGCCTTCGACATTATCACTGGTGACGATGATCTGGACACCAGCATCCCGTCTTTTAGGGGCGTTATCGCCACCTTCCACAGCAGCAACGCGCTGTTTGAGGACGGCGAAAGTGGCCCCGACACCAACAACCCTCCCATCTGCCAATCGCCGGACGGTGTGCAGGGGGTTCATGGCAACACCGGGGAGATTACGCTCTGCGCCGATTGTAAGCACAATCAGTGGGGGTCTGACCAGAAAGGCGGCAGAGGAAAAGATTGCAAAAACATGCGGCGCCTGTACGTCCTCGTAGAGGGCAGCAGCATCCCAATTGTGATGACCATGCCACCCACCAGCATAAGGCCGTGGGAAGCCTACAAGGCGTCGCTTGCGGTTCAGCGCAAAGCCCCGCAGGATGTTGTCACCGAGTTCTCGCTGACCACCGAGAAAAACGCAGCAGGCACCGCGTACTCGGTTGTAAAATTCAAAGCGGCCGGGTTGCTTTCCACCGAGGCCAGGCTCACAGTCAAGGCACTTGGTAGCGGGGAGTCGTACAGCAAGGATTTGAACGGTGACGATTACAATGTCGCGGAGCCGCAGGTGGCGGACACGGGTGAGTAGCTCAACAAAACAAAGCATTAGTTAGGAGTGGGTATTGATGTCGCTAGAAACCAGTTACTTAGCCAATATCCACTCTGACCTGCTACCGTTCGTTAAGCTGGCGAGTGACGAGGAACTGGCACAGTTCGTCCGCGCGCAAATTAGCATAAGCATTGGCGACGAGGCGCCCGTCCTTGACGGCCTTGCAAAAGCCTTGTTAGAGGCCCACTGCTCTCTTATGGATAGGCTTGATGAAGCAAGACGCAAGCGCTCAGAGAGCGGGCGCAAAGGCGGCAACCCGGCGCTGAAGCGTTGCACAGACGAGGTTAACCGAAGTTCAACGGTGGTTAACCATAGCCTAACCACCGCTAAACCTATGCCGGAACAAGGCTCAACCGAGGATAAACCCATAACCGTAACCATAACCGATACCACTACCGTAAGTTCTTTACCCCCCTTACCCCCCGCAAGCGGGGGAGATGCCGCCGGGGAATCCTCGCCTGCGGAATCTTCGTTCGACAGCTTTTGGGCAGCGTACCCTAACAAACAAGGCAAAGGCGCAGCGCAAAAGGCATGGAACAAAATCAAACCCGGCAAGGCCCTTGTCACCAAAATCTTGCAGGCAGTGGAGTTGTATAAGGCAAGCAGGCAGTGGAACCGCGACGATGGTCAGTATATTCCAAACCCTGCGACGTGGCTCAACCAGCGCCGGTGGGAGGATGAACCGACCCCAGCTGGCACGGGAAACCCTCGGGATGAGGCGCGAATGTCCGCGATGGAGGAGATTTACAAGTATGGGGATATTTAAGCCTTGCGGGCGCTGAGTTTATTCTCCGGCTGCGGCGGCCTTGATCTTGCCGCTGAGAGCGCAGGTGTTGATGTTGTCGGCCAGTGCGAAATAGACAGGCATTGCAACAAAGTTTTAGAGCATTGGTGGCCTGGTGTGCCGCGGTGGGAGGATGTGCGAGATGTCACAGCGAAAGAAGTGTACGAGCGATGCGGGGACATCGACCTTATCTTCGGAGGCCCACCCTGCCAGCCCGTCAGCGTTGCCGGCCGCCGTGGAGCAGCTGGTGACAGCCGTAATATGTGGCCAGAGTTTATCAGGGTCATACGCGACGTTAAACCGCAATGGGTTGTGGCAGAGAACCCAACCGGAATCATCTCCGCACAAAAAATCAAAGGCGACCCCGGTGAGTGTCCGAAAGGCGAGTTCTTCGGCGAGGTCGTGCGCGATATTGCCGCGCTGGGGTATAGCGTCGGCTGGGGTGTGTGGGGTGCCTGTGACGTGGGCGCGCCCCACAAAAGGGAAAGAATCTTCATCGTGGCCTACAATCCGAGCGTCGGATGGAGCGAAGGGCAGCCCGAACCAGCGGGACAGCAGCGGAAACCCGGGTTTGCCGGGGGCAGTGGCTCAATGGCCGACACCGCGCGCCAGCACATCGACCGGCCCGAGCCACCATGGCGAGGGCGGGGCAGACTTGCAGACGGCAGTCCTGTGGGCAACACCGAACACGATGGACCACTTGCCTCAGCGTTCCCCAGAGGCCATGCGCCGCCAGTTCGAGGAGGTACGGAAAGGTCGCAAAGCTCCGTGCAATCTCCGGGAGCAGGTTCACCCGGAGTGCTACCCGGAGAGCCTGTGGCCGACACCCGGAGCAGCAGCCTGCGGGATGACGGCCAAGACGAGCGGCCGACCGGTGGAGAAATCAACCAAACTCCAGACCCAGGTACATATTGCGGAGAACTGGGCGACCCCGGTTGCGTCGGACCACCAGAACAGCCGATGCGGGTCGGGTCGCAGTTCGAGGACAGAGCTTTACGAGAAGGGCTCAGTTCTCAGCCCGGAGTGGGTGGAGCTGCTGATGGGTTTCCCGCCCGGGTGGACTTTCCCGGCTGGCCTGCTGGACGAGGACAAGTGCAATACCCCTGGGAGCCGCCGCGCGTTGTCCCGAGCAAAAGCGTAGACGCGCGTACTCACAAGATAAAAATGCTGGGCAACGCCGTTGTACCCCAGCAGGCCGGGATACTGTTCTCGGCGATTATAAACATCTGGAGGTCAATCGAATGAAAGACTTAGCAATAGAAAAAATCAAAAAGGAGCTTGCGCTTATCAAGGGCGACCGCTATGTTGAAGTTGTCAAAAAACCCACGGCGGAGGCTCTCATAGAATTTTGCAAACAAGACGCAGAGTTTGCGCAGGCTGTTGTTCAGCAGGACAAATCCCTCGGGGAATGTCTAAAAAGCATCATGAGTGGGTGCGGCAACGGGATCTCCGACATCACCGTGTATCGAAAAGCTGTGCAGTTTTATTTCCCGGGCGCCGACGTCCGCATGAAGATGACCGTTGACCTCTGCGCTTCGGTTAACAGCGGCGCGGATGACGCGGCCAGCGAAGAACCCACGAAAGCGCCGGATGTCGGCATCACACTCGACCTGACGGACTTTCTGTGAGGTGAGCTACCATGAGTGAACGCGAACAAGCGGAAAGGCTGGCAAAGGCCGCACCACCGTTGTCTGACAAAGAGCTTGCGGAAATCAACGCGAAATACACCGCCTACATATTCCGGGATCGTAAAAAGCGCGAGATATGGGCTACCTGCTGCGGTCGACATGAGATTATTCCCAAAAAAGAGTACACCGATGGCCAACACACGGTTATGATTGCGGACCATCAAGGCGAGTCACACGGGCGGGGTAACTACTACTCATCCGCCGAAAATGCCGCAAACCATCAGCGCCATTCCACACCGTGCCCTTTTTGTGGGGAAGAAGCTTATGTCAAAGAGCTTGGACGCACCGGCATGCGCGACAATCTCGCATCGTACCGGAGGTTCGTTGCCATAAAGTGGCACAGAGGTGCCTTGTGGGCCCGGGTGTACTACACCGCCAAAAAGTATGGCAGTGACAGGGGCTTGACCGCTCGACCCAGCTGGCAGCTTTACAAGGTTTATCGGTTCAAGCCCGGGGAAGCCATATGCGCTAATAGCTACGGCTGGGGTTGCGATTTTTACAGTGTGGATAGAATGGCCGAGCCTCCCAAAAAGTTGCCGCTAAAGTTTTACGAGCCGTTCCCATACAACAGCAGTGAAGGGATGGGGTACACGTTGGTTGGGGTTGATGAAATCAAAAAAAGCCCCTTAAAATACTGCGGGCATGAGGACTTTTTTGACCACAGCGGGCACTATATGCGCTTTCTTGCAGTCTGCTGCTTTTACCCCCGCCAGGTCGAGATGCTCATGAAAACCGGGATGAAGGGTGCTGTGAAAGACTTTGTTGAGGGGCGAAAAAAGAATGCCGCAGCATTCAATTGGAGCGAGGAAAACCCGCTGGCGTCGTTCCAACTCAGCAAAGCCGAGATGAGCGAGTATCTCGCCGGCGAGAAAAATCTCACCGCCCTGGCTTATTACAAGCAGTTCCGGCGAAAGAAAATCAGCTGTACCATCTCCGAGGTCGAGGAAACCATGAGACACGCGCCATACACGAAGGACAAATCGTTGATTAAGTGTTTGAAGGGTTACACAATCGAACCGGGCCGCTGGAATGCCTATATACTGCGGGAAACACAGACAGAAAACGGCAGAAAGAAAAGCAAGTTCACGGCGGTGCGTGATATTTCTCAGCTCTGGATTGACTATATTGATGCGGCTGTAACTCTAGGCTATGACCTTACCAACCCGTTAATGCTAATGCCCAGAGGGATTCGCAAGAAACATGATGCCGCGGCAAAGTCAGCAGCAGCGATCATAGCCGCCCGGCTCAAGGCAGAGCTCGGGGAAAAGGAAAAAGCCCGGCTTGAGCAGGTAACTGCGCGGTATGGGTTCGCGGGCGAGCAATACGTCATAGTGGCGCCCATAGACTCCGAGGACATCGTCAACGAAGGGAAAGCTCTCAAGCACTGTGTTGGCGGGTACGCCGAGCGACATATGAACGGAAAGCTAACCATTATGTTCCTACGATCTGCGTCTGCACCATGCACCCCGCTTGTGACCATTGAGATGAACGGCGACAAAATGGTTCAACTTCATGGGTACAACAACGACAAGAACGCAAAAATAAAGCCCCGCGAAAAATATGCCGATATTCTTGACCCTTGGCTCAAATGGGTTAAGGCCGGCAGTAAGCGCGACAAGGAAGGGAACCCTGTGCCGCCTCGCAAGAGACAAGTGCGGCAGCGAGTGCAGGTATCCGCATAGAAAGGAGTATCCCACCATGAACCCACATATTTTCCCCGAGTGCGAAGGCTGTCAAGACCATAGCTACACCTACGACAACAAATACATAAACCGGCTCGAGGGGTCGAGCGAAGCCGTCACCCGGATTGTTGTTGAGCCGCAAACCCACTACTGCCTGGCGGTAGGTGGGTTGTATCACAAGCTCATCCCGGGTCACCGGCCACTTAGTTGCACAAGACTTTCCCAACCTACTGAACAGGAGGAACCACCAATGTTTACAGACACAACCGCCGCTGTTGTGACGGGCGCCGCTATAACTGACCACCGCGACTTGGGCGTTATTACCGCAGAGATTCATTTTTACAAAAAGCAGGCCGGCGAAGCTATCCTCGAGATTGGCAACCGGCTGAACGAGGCCAAGGAGCAGCTTCAGCACGGCGAGTGGCTGGAATGGCTTGAAGGCAAGATCGAGTTTTCCGATGCCACGGCGCAGCGTTTTATGCGCCTAGCCCGGGAATATTCAAATCCCGCACTGGTGACGGATTTGGGAACGTCAAAGGCTCTTGTACTTTTGGCCCTGCCGCCGGCCGAGCGTGAGGAGTTTATCTCCGAAACCCACGATGTGGGCGGAGAGGAGAAGAGCGTCCAAGATATGAGTAAGCGCGAACTCGACCGGGCCGTGCGTGAACGGGCCGAAGCCCTCGAAGCCAAGGCCGCCGCTGAAGCTGCCGCTGCTGAGGCTCATAGGATTTCCGAGGAAAGTGCCGCTGCCTTGCGCGCGGCCGACGACCGCACCGCCCAAGCCGCTGCCGAAGCAGAACGCGTACAAGCGGAGAAGCAGGCGCTAGAGGCCGAGCTAGAGACCCTACGCAACGCTGAGCCGGTGCCGGCCGAGGAACCCGACCAGCAGACCTTTGAAGCCATCCGCAAAGAGGCCGCCAAGACCGCCAAAAAGGAAGCCGAGGAGAAGCTCAAGAAAAAGATCGCCGCAGCTGACGAGGCTAAGACCAAGGCCGAGCATGATGTTGCCGCCGCCCAGGCAGAGCGCGATCATATCAAACTGGAGCGAGAACGGGCGCAGGCGGCCGCCGCTGATAGAATCACCCAACTAGAGAAGCAACTGAAAGTGGCGTCCTCTGAATCGGTAACCATCTTTAAAACCCACTATGAGAACGCCCAAGGGTGCATAAATAGCATGATTGGCTGCCTTATGAAGCTGGAGGACGACCCGGACACTCGCGCCAAGCTGACGGCCGCGCTACGTGCCTTGTGCGAGAAGACGGTGCAGGCGCTCCCGGATCCGGTGCAAGAAGCGCCATATGGCAACGAGAGCGAGGAGGAGTCGGCGTGAAAAATAAGCTGACCGACCTCAACAACCACCTTTTCGCCCAACTGGAGCGATTGGGAGACGAAGATTTATCCGGGGATGCGCTTGAAGCAGAAATTAGCCGCACAAAGGCAATCACCGCTGTGGCCGGACAAATCATCTCCGGGGGTTCTCTCATGCTGAGCGCGGTGAAGTTATCCACCGAATACTCAGATGCTGGAAAGAAAATGCCTCTCTTGTTGGAGGATTAGGCCGTGAATGGGCATAAGTACACGTCCGAGCAGAGGATTTATCTGTACCGCATGGCTTGGGGTAGTAGTACGGCGGAGCTGACCGAGATGTTTAATCGCAAGTTTGGGCTGGAGCTGAAACAATCGCAGATTAAGAGCTTTTTGTCGAACCACGGGGTGCGCACGGGTCACGATACTCGCTTCAAGCCCGGGCAGCAATCGCACAACAAGGGCAAAAGGGGATATTATGCGGCAGGTGCTGAAAAAGGGTGGTTCAAGTCTGGACAGATGCCACAGACATATAGGCCAGTCGGTTCAGAGCGCGTCAATGTGGATGGCTATGTCGAAGTAAAAATCGCTGATCCCAAGACGTGGCGTGCCAAGCACGTTGTCATATGGGAACAGGCGCACGGCCCGGTTCCAAAAGGCCACGTTGTTATTTTCGGTGACGGTAACCGCTTAAATTCCCAGCTGGCTAATCTAATCTTAGTCTCGCGCAGCCAGCTTGCTATGCTGAATAAGTACGGATTGATAGGTGCGAGTGTAGAGTTTACCAAGGCTGGTGTTACGGTCGCCGACCTGCATCTCAAAGTTGGGGAACGCAAGCGTGAGCAGAAAGGAACAAACAGTAATGATGAACCGCAGCAAGATTGACTGGACCGACTTCTCATGGAATCCAATCACCGGTTGCCGCCACGATTGCGCATACTGCTACGCCGCCAAGCAGGCCAAGCGGTTTTGCGGAGATGTAAGGCTCAACAAGACTTCACCTCAGTTGCAGACGCAGGGCGATGGGCTGTACATACTGGAGCAGCCGTTCCGCAACAGTGCTGACAAAGTTATTCCCCTGCCGGCCGGGTTCGAGCCTACGCTCCACAAGTACCGGTTGAGTATGCCGGCCGAAAAGAAACTGCCCGCCAACATCTTTGTCGGTTCAATGGCTGACGTTTTCGGGGAGTGGGTACCGGACGAGTGGATAAAAGCCGTGTTTGAGGCTTGCGCGGCGGCACCGTGGCACAACTATATGTTTTTGACCAAGAACCCCGGGCGGTACACCGAGCTCGCCAGCAAAGAGATCCTCCCCAAAACGCCTAACATCTGGTTGGGCTCTACGGTAACAACGCAGGAGGATATGTTCTGGTGGAGCGGTTACCACTACCACAACACCTTCGTGAGCATAGAGCCACTGCTGGCAGAGTTTGAGCTACCTGGCAGCCTTAAAAAGAAGGCGGACTGGATTATCATCGGCGCCGAAACTGGTAACCGCAAGGGTAAAGTAGCGCCAGAGCGTACCTGGATAGAGAACATCGTCGCCGCCTGCCGTGCTACCGAAACCCCGGTGTTTATGAAAGATAACCTTGCCAGCGTTTGGGGCGCACCGCTGATACAGGAATACCCTGCCCAGCTGACCACACCATCTTGGGAGCATCGCCCGGTGCACAAGGTTTTTGTCGAAAGCGTCCGGGACAAAAAGAAGTGCCAGCAGTGCGGCACTAGCGTGCAGGGCAAGCCTGCCTGGCGAATATCGGCTCGGTTTTATATCTGCGAGGGTTGCTACGAGGGAGGGGTGTAGGTATGTCGACTAAATGCTGTGGGAGTTGCCTACACTTCGCTTATGAAGATGTTGGTGGCTGGGGGATTTGTATGTACGCCACCAAGGAAGACGGCAACGAACATTGCAGCGGTGGCAAGGATTGCGAAGATTGGGTTGAGCGTCCCGAGGAAACCGATGTCGAGCTAGTCGACCGCGCGCGTATTCTGAGGCAGGCCATAGATGCATACGGCCCAACCGCTCAGATGACTATGATGGTCGAGGAATGTTCCGAGCTTATTAAAGCGCTATGTAAGCACCAGCGCGACAGCGGCGGTACTTACGCCGATAATGTTTGTGAGGAAATCGCCGATGTGCAAATAGTCCTTGATCAGATGAAGATGATTTTCAGCCCATACACAATTGCCCAATTTGAGGAGCAGAAGCTGAAACGGCTCAGAGAACGCTTGGAGGAGATTGACCATGCCTAAAGAAAAAATCTGCGGCAACTGCTACTGGCGCAGGCCGGACAAAGATGGCCCAAGAAAACCGGGCGGCGGGTGGCAAGTTTGGGAGTGCGCAAATGTTGAAAGTACGTATTTTGCTGAGGAGACTGATTATAACGGCATCTGCGAAAGTTGGGAGGAGCGGGAATGAGCAGAATGAGAGCCGTAGCGGGCAGCTACAAAGTTTACGACGGAGGCTGGAAGGTCGTCGATTTTGAGATGGGCTATTTCCATGGATGGGGGCAGGTCAGCACAGAGTTTGAAAATGGCGGGGTGACTGATACCATTGCCATTGTCGAGCTGCCAGACGGGAGTATCGTCACCCCGGCACCGGGCGATATTCGGTTTTTGGACGCTGTGGAGGTACAGCAATGAGGATACAAAGCCTTTCGGTCGTAGTACCCACCGGGCGATGCATCAATGAGTGTAAATTCTGTGTGAGCCGGATGCGCACCGAAGATTACAAGAATCAAATGGACGACAACAAGCCGTTCTACGACCTTTATCTGAAAGACTACATAAAGCGGCTTGAGTTCGCGCGGGACAACGGGTGCAACACTGCAATTTTGACCGGCAACGGCGAGCCACAGCAGAACCGACGATTCCTTACCGACTTTGGATTGTTTATGATGTTGCTCGAGCGCCCGTTCCGCAACATCGAAATGCAAACGACTGGCGTGTTGTTGGATGAGCCGTACCTACGGTTTTTGCGCAATCATGTTGGAGTCAGCACCATTAGCCTGTCGATTTCGTCGTTCCACTGGCCTACAAACTCAGAGTTTAACGGTATGCCCGAAAAGCTACAGGTTCGGTTGACGACACTCTGCCATCAGATTAAGAAGTACGACTTCAATTTGCGGCTATCAATCAACCTTACAAGTGACTTTGACCAAATGGAAACGAAGCACATTTTTCTCGGGTGCAAGGAGGACTTCGGCGCCGACCAAGTGACGTTCCGAGTATTATACCAAAGCGAGGGCAAGGACACTTCGCAAGACAAATGGATTGAGGAAAACGCCGCAAAGGCCGACACGGTGGATGGAATCAAGAACTATATCAAAACAAACGGTGTTGCATTGGAGCGTTTAGAGTTCGGCCAAACCCGGTACTCAGTGCACGGCATGTCTGTTGTGCTAGATGATGACTGCATGAGCAAAGAAGTCAAAGAATCACTGAAGTATCTGATTCTGCGCCCGGATTGCAAGCTGTACAGCAAGTGGGATGATAAGGCAAGTTTGATTTTTTAGGGAGGGTAGTAAATATGGCCTATAAGCAATTTGATGAAATTCGCGCCCTTTTCCCCGAGCAAAAGCCTTTGGTTTACAACTACGCACAAGGCCGGGAGATTGTCTTGGGGTTGCTGGATGAGTTGGACGAAATAACAAAAATACTCATCACAGTGACACCAGTGCTAGACGGCGATACCCCGAAAGCACTGCTAGAGGACTTGGCGATGCGTGCGCGCCATCGTCTTAGCGGGTTAGCTGGCTACAAGGAACGCTCTCATGCATTCGAGAGAGTTGCAAGAGGGGAAATTGCAATATGTGCTCTTTGTGCTAATTGTGACGACAAACCGCTTTGCAAAAGTTGTGTAGACCACGAAGCTCCAGCTGGGTATCAATACTTTAAGTTTGACCCGGAGCGGGCTGGGCGGATGACAGAGGTCGCGCCATGAGATTCACCGTGCCCGGCGAACCCCACGGCAAAGGCCGCCCCAAGTTCTCCACCATAGGTGGCCACGTCCGCGCCCGAACGCCTGACAAAACCGTCGTGTACGAGAACCTTGTGCGCACCATGTTCCAGCAGGCTGCCCACAGCCGGCGCTTCCCTGATGATGCAATGCTTGACCTGCGTGTGATGGCGTACTACACCATCCCAGCCAGCGCCAGCAAAAAGCGGCGGGCGGCCATGCTGGCCGGGGAGGTTCGACCAACAAAAAAGCCGGACGCCGACAACATACTGAAGGTCGTGGCCGACAGTCTCAACGGCATAGCATACCGCGACGACGCGCAGATCGTTGACAGCCAGGTCCGCAAGTTCTACTCCGACCGCCCCCGGGTGGAAGTGATCATACAAAATGCGAAGGAGGCCCAACATGAGCCAGAATAGCGCCTTTACACTTACCCTCGCCAGCGACACGTTTAACGCGCTCAAGACCGATTTTAACCAGATACTTAGGCAGGTGCTCGGTAGCATGGAGCAAAAACAGGCCGAGGACGGCTCGGTCACTATCAAGCTGAATATTGGCCTGCAACGTGACCAAGTTCCAGATCCGAGTATGCCGTATGAGGGTGCCATGCGCGAAATCATCCGCCCCCGGTTCGACCACAAGGTCACATCAAACATCCAGCTCAAGGACGAGAAGAGCGGCACGCTTTCCGGTGACTATGAGCTTGTGTGGGACAAAGACCTGTGCGAGTGGGTTATGCGCCCCATCTCCGACGGCCAGACGAGCCTGTTTGACCAAGAGCCGCCACCCAGGGCTACAACCTTCCTACCACCCACCAAAACGTGCATCGTCTGTTCAAAGCCCGCCCCTGTTCTATGCGACGCTTGCGGCTTGCCGGTTTGCCAAGACCACGCGCACCATACAGACGAGGGCGTAAATTTGTGCCCAACCCACAATACGCCGGAGGGCATTGAAAGGGCGCTTGAACGCCGCGCGCAGGGCAGTGTAGTAGATGTCGACTTTTCGCCAGCTGAAGACGATACAGCAGATGGCGGTGGCTACGACTATCAAGAGCCAGAAGAGGGATAGCCCAGAACGGAACAAAAAGAAAAGCCGCTCCCCTTACGGAGAACAGCCCCTACACAAGGCCATTTTACCATAAAGGGGGCGGCGTGTCAAATGAACACACACGAAGAGATAGTCCGCATTGCCGGGCAGGCTGCTGCGACGACCGCGGCGAAAGAGGCCGCGAAGGTTGCTATAGAGATGTGGGAAGAAAGAAGAAAAAGGGAGACCGCGCAGCGCGCCGATCGGCGGCTCCGCAACACAAGGCTGCTCCTCGATAACTATCGGAGCTTTGTTGCCCATGTCAATTATGCCGTATACGAGGTCGTGCCCACAAAGGAAAGCGCCATCTATATTCTTGACCTTATGGAAGTATACGACGACATGGACAGCATGGTTATTGAGTCCATCAAGCGTACGACCGCTCGGACAGCTGTTATCGTCTCCCACATAGACGAAATGCTCAAGATATACAGGGTCATGTGCGAAACTTCCAAGAAACCAGAAGATATTCGCCGGTTTCGTATCATCCGCGCACTTTACATCGAGGACGAAGAAATGTCAATTCAAGCCCTTTCGGAGCAAGAAAGCGTTGACATTCGGACCGTATATCGCGACCGAGATATTGCTCTAGAACGGCTTGCAGCGCTGTTTTTCGGCATTGATGGTATGAACCGGCGTAGGTAAAAGCAAAGATGTCAAAAACGTGTCATTGCCATGTCAAAACGAACTGTGTTATAATCTAACCTGTAAAGTTATGAATCGCCATAGCGCCGCCCCTTCGCCGGGGGCGGCATTTTCTTTGGGAGGAGGTTCTGACCCGCTGCGCTTTTACTCCTTTTCGCGGCGTGCCCGCCGGTACTACATATCGCCAATGCGGTACCGGGCGGAGCATGTAACAAGGAGTTTTTAACGTGGAGATAGTAACCATGAAGCTCGACGAGCTGAACCCCGCCGCATACAACCCACGCAAAGCGCTGGCGCCGGGCGACACTGAGTACGAGCAAATCAAACAGTCCATCCTCACATTTGGCATGGTAGAGCCTATCGTATGGAACCGCCAGACCGGCAATGTCGTAGGCGGGCACCAGCGTCTGACCGTGCTGCGCGACCTCGGGTATGAGGAAGTGACCGTCAGCGTTATCGACGTGGACGAGGCGCAAGAAAAGGCCCTAAATGTTGCCCTCAACAAAATCTCCGGCGAGTGGGACGACGAAAAGCTGGCTGCGCTGCTGGATGAACTGGCGGCAGATGCCGACGAGATGCTTATCGGACTGACCGGCTTTACCGACGAGGAGCTGGAAGAGATGTTTGCCCCCGGGGATGAGGGTGGCCCACCCACCCCCGCTGAGGACGATGACGAGGATCCCCCTAGCCGAGAGGCCAACTTTAACTACCAAGAGCAGTTCGGCGTGATTGTCCTGTGCAAAGACGAGGACGAGCAAAAGGCCGTATACGAGCAGCTGGTGGAGCAGGGCTTTTCTTGCAAGGTGGTGGCAACGTGAGCGAGCTTACGAAAATAGCCATCCGCAACCGGACGTCCGACTTCAACAGCTACCGCGCTGCCCGGGTAAAAAGTCTATTCAATGCCGAGAGCGGTTGCGACTTCGATCTTGACGCTGAGCTGGATCTATCTGGTGATTGGCAGATTGGCGTTGTGGTCGGCCCAAGCGGTTCCGGTAAGTCCTCCATAGGCAAGGTCATATTCGGGGAGAACCTGATACACGACTACGCCTGGGGGTGGGCGCACGACCGACCTATCGTGGACGAGATAGCCCCGGACGGCGACTTCAACGATGTCACCGGCGCGCTGGCAAACGTCGGACTTGGCGATGTGCCGGCCTGGCTCCGCCCATTCCATGTGCTCTCAAATGGTGAGCAGTTCCGCGCAGGCCTCGCCCGGCTAATCTGCATGAAGTCTGACCGCGTGGTGGTAGACGAATTCACATCCGTTGTCGACCGGCAGATTGCCCGAATAGGCTCCCAGGCTTTTCAGAAAGCGTGGCGCCGCACTAATCCAACTGGAAAGGTGGTGCTCCTTACCCCGCACTACGATATTTTGGACTGGGTTCAGCCCGACTGGGTGTTTGATACCGGAACAAAAGAGTTCGAGCGCGGGCGGCTTCGACAAAGGCCGAAAATTGAGCTCACGGTTTTCCAGACGGACGGCGGTTACTGGCCGCACTTTAAGCAGCATTACTATTTAGACCTGCCCATGCCGCCAGCCGCAGAGTATTTTGTCGGCGCGGTGGACGGGGAGCTGGCCTGCCATCTTGCGGTGTCACCCCTCTTTACCGCCAGAGCATACCGCGCTACCCGCCTTGTCACAATGCCCGAGTGGCAGGGCGCGGGCGTGGGTTTTCGCTTTCTTGAATGGGTGTGTCAGTATCACCTCGAGGGTAACGGTCGCAAAGGTAAGAAGTATGCAACCTTTTTCCACACATCTCACCCGCAGCTGTGTATGGCCCTGCGTCGGGGTAGGCACTGGGTGCAAAGTAGCGCCATACTGTACGGTGATAACAAAGCCCGCAGCGCACGCAGTATAGCAAAGTCGCACGCCCGGCAGGCGAACACGGGACAAGATAAAATAACCGGAGTGGGCTATGGTGGTCATTTTCGCGCCGTGCAGGGGTTTAAGTATGTTGGGGCGTGATTGTCCCGACAAGCTGGCTGTCTACGTTTATGGCGCAAACAACGCGGCCACGCAACCTATAATCCAAGCCTGCTTAGAACTGGTGGCAAATCGTCACTGGTTAGAGCTGGATATTCGCTCAGCGGACATAGCAATCGCCCCGCTGCTGACAACAATACTAACCCCAGGCGCGATACAACTGCCCCGGGTGGGCACGCTGGTATTTCATCCCTCGCTCTTGCCCAGGCACCGGGGTGCAGATGCTATCCGGTGGGCGTTCAAGCTGGGGGAAACTTACACCGGCGTGACTTGGTTCTGGCCGGATGCGGGGATAGATACCGGCGACATATGCGAGCAGGAGGTTGTGGCGATACTCCCCGGGGAGACGCCGCGGGAGTTCTACACCCGGGCGGTTATGCCGGCAGCGGTCAGAACGCTTGCCCGGGCACTGGAGGACATTGCCGCCGGTCACCCCCGCAGGGTACCGCAGCAGCACGAACACGGAACATACGAGACCAAGATTATGAGGCGTGGCCAGTAGGCTGCGCCTTTGGCTATTTCGGAGGTGGTGATTGTGCCAAGGGCACGCTGCCCGGAGAGCTTCATCGCCGAGAAAAGATACAAGGCCGGTGAGAAGCTTGTTGACATCGCCCAATCAATGGGCAAACCTGTTGGCACAGTCCGTCGGTGGAAGTCTGACCAGGATTGGGATGGCAAAAAAAAACAAACCGAACGCTCGGATATAATTCCGAACGCTCGGAAACAAAAGCGCACGCTGCACGCAGAGCCGTCGCCGGTATTTGAGGCGGTAGCCAATGCAGTAGAGGAAAATGATGAGCTGACGGATAAGCAGAAGCTATTCTGCGTCATTTACCTTACGAACTTTAATGCCACACTGGCATACCTCAAAGCGTATGGGTGCTCGTATGAGACTGCGAACAGGTGCGGTCCTCGTCTGATGGTAAATGTCCGTATACAAGAAGAGGTTCGCGAACTCAAAAAAATAAAGAATGCAGTTCTTGGCGGACTATGCGGCGAAGACGTGGTTGAGCTTCACATGCGCATCGCATTTGGCAATATGAAAGACTTCGTAAAGTCTGGAAGCCGAACTGCGCCAGTTCTAAACAATGGTCGACCAGTCATGATTGAGCACCCCAAAACCGGTGAGAAGAAAATGCTCACCCAGGTAATCAACGAGGTTAGACTAATTGACAGCAACATGGTCGACGGTCAGCTCATTACCGAAATTTCCGAGGGCCGCGAGGGCGTAAAAATCAAGCTGGCAGAAAAACATCGGTCGCTGGCCTTTCTTGAGCGCTACTTCGAGCTTTACCCGATGGATCGGCACCGCAAAGAGTATGACCGACAACGCCTTGCTCTGGAGCGCGCGAAAAACGAGGCTGAGCACGCTGTTCTGCATGGCACGGCTGAAACCGCAGCCACATACCGCGGGCTGCCAGCGTCATCCATCGGCAAAGCATACCTCGACATTGACCGCGACATCAACGCCCGGCGACACACCCGCTATGATTTCAAAGGTGGGCGCGGCAGCTTGAAAAGCTCTTACTGTGCGCTGAAGCTGGTTGACCTAATTATGCTCAACGAGGCATATTGCGGGTTGGTAGTGCGTGCGGTAAGAGATACCTTGCGCGATTCTGTCTATGCTCAAGTCACCTGGGCAATTGATGAGCTGGGATTGACCGAGCTGTTCCGCTGCACAGTATCCCCCATGCAAATCACCCGCAAAGACACCGGGCAGGTTATTTATTTCCGTGGCGCAGACGACCCCGGCAAGATTAAGTCTATCAAACCGCCCAAAGACAAATACATCGGTATTGTTTGGGGCGAGGAAAAAGACCAAATCGGGCCGGAGACATGGCGCAACATCCTACAGTCGGCGTTCCGGGGCGGCAGCGATGGGCTTACGTTCAGCTCGTACAACACGCCTATAAGCCAACAGCACTATATCAACAAAGAAGCGCTGGTTGACGACCCACAACGGGTTATCCACCACAGCTATTATACCGATGCGCCGCCCGAATGGCTTGGGCCGGCGTTTTTTGACTTGGCGGAGCATCTAAAAGCCACCAACGAGCGCGCTTTTAGGCATGAGTATCTGGGTGAGGCAACCGGCACCGGTGCCAATGTGTTTGAAAACGTCACACTGCGCAGGATAACGGACGAGGAAATAGCGGGATTTGACAGAGTATATCCGGGGCTTGACTGGGGATATTTCCCGCATCCTGCTGCTTTCAATGCTCATTACTACCACTCCGCGAGCCAGAAGCTGTACATCTTCGGAGAGGTTACTGCTCTAAAGGCAAGCAACGAGAAGCTCGCTGGAATGATTGGGGACGAGTGGAAAGATACTCACATTATCGCGGATTCCGCAGAGCCCAAATCAATTCAAGACTTTAGAGATCTTGGTTTTTGGATTTCGGGTGCGAAAAAAGGCAAGGGTAGCGTTGAGCACGGCATGAAGTGGGTTGCCAGCCGCGCTGAAATTATCATTGACCAAGAACGCTGCCCAAATGCTGCCGTTGAGTTTGTGAGCTACGAACACCCTCGCGACAAAGACGGCAATATTATCTCGGGCTATGTTGACAAGGATGATCACAGCATTTCAAACTGCCGGTACGCGCTTGAAGAAGTTATCCGGCAAGAAAGGTGGGAGCGGTAAATGGTGACGGTGCAGGATTTAGAAAAGGTCCGCTCAGACAATAAGCTGGAAAAATTCATCATCGAAACCATAAGTGCGCATAACGTTTCGGCGCTCGAAAAAAACATGCTTTACTACGAGGGCAAAAACCCATACCTCACAAAGCTGAAGATTGAAGTTGAGCTTGCCGATGGCAATGTTCTTGACCTCACCCCAAAGGCCAAAATTTACAGCGCGTTTGCCCAAATCATAATAGACCACGGGGTCAGCCGCCTGTGGGATAACCCCGTGCAGCTTGACGATAATATTGACCGTGAGATTTTAGGCGTAAACTTTGACGAAGATGTCCACGAGTACGCCCGCATGGCGGCAATCCACGGCGTTTCCTGGGTGTTTTACAACAACGGTGCCCCGATTATGTTTCCAGCTACGGACTTTATACCATTGCCTGATGAATGGGACGGTGAAGTCCGCGCGGGGATACGGTTTTGGCAGATCGACCCCAAAAAGCCGATGGTGATACAGCTCTATGAGATGGACGGCTTTATCGAGTGGCGCAAAGAAGACGGTAAAGACCAGTTGACACCGGTAGATGCAGCGGGAGCCCCCACCCCAAAGGCGACAAAACGTTCATATCGCACCAATAAACCGGTCGGTGGCCAAGGCTATGTAGAGACCACCGCTGAGACCCCTGGGGCTGAATATGCCGAGTTCCCTGTGGTGCCGTACTATCCAAACCCCAAGCGTACAAGCGAGCTCACGGGGCCGGTTAAGTCCAGCATAAATTTCTATGATGAAAAAAACACAGTCTACAGCGACGAAATTATCATGGAAAAAGGTTTTATGTGGAGCGTAAGCGGTTACGGTGGGCAAGCGAAAGACCTTACCGAGTTAGTAGAAAAGGCCCGCAAGCTGAGAATCATTGCCGACCGCCGCTTGGATGGTGATGCCCAGATCGATGTAAGCACAACCGAAGCCCCTTACTTATCACACAAAGAAGCTATGGATGCAGCAGAGGCCGCTATATTCCGAGATGCGCGCATCATGAACCCCAATGTGTTGATGTCCGGCGGCGTCACCACCGTGGCAATCCGGGCGGCCATGCAGCGCGAGGACAAGAAGATGGTAGGTGTAGAAACTGAGGCACGCCGGTTTGTGCGTCGTCTGCTAAAGGTAGCGGGCGTGGAAAGCAAACTGATAGCCTTTAAGCACCGCACTCTGGTAAACGAGCTCGAGATTGTCCAGATGCTTGCCCAGGGTGTCAGCGATCTGCCTTTTGAGTACCAAGTGAAGCTCAACCCGGCGATACCTGCGGATATGCAGCAAGGAATTATCGATGCTAAAGCCAAAGAGCAATTAGCCTATGACGAGGCCGCTATTGCAGAGATTGAGCGCAAGATGGCTGAAGCTCGGGCGGCTGGCGAACAGAACAATGGATAGGGCGACCAATAACCGTCTGCGCAACCTCGACCGCCGCTTGCAGGCTACATATAATCAAGCTTTCCAATCTGCCTTAGCTCACAACCACCGTGCGATACAGCAGTTGGCCGATTTTGCGCCCGACCCTGACTTGCCGCAAGCGTCGCAAGAAGCTCAATGGCGAGCACATTTTTACGCAGTTGACCAGCGAACCGGTCTGTCTAGGAATATCTCCGACAGGTTAGGGCGTTGTGCCGAGAACGTAGGGCAGATGGTTGTCAGCGAGAGCTTGAATATTTTCGCTGACAACTATAACCGCGAAACCAACGATATCAGTTCGCAATTGGGCGTGGCCGGCGCAGTTGTTCTTTGGCACATGTATGGCAGACAGAAGCTCGCTGATCTTTTTGGTGCTGGTGGATCCGATGCCCAGTGGTCAGCAGGTGGTAGCGGGTTTGATTACATTTTGTTTTGCCTTTCGCAAGACAGAGCGAGGGGAAAATACTTTTTCCTTCGGGCATTGCGTCGGCTGAGCGCTGGCGACGATGTTGCCCGGCGACTAATGAACGAGCTTGTTCAAGGGGCAGCACAGGGTAAGAGTGCGCAACAGATTGCGGCGGCAATTCGCAAAGCTATCGAATCAAGCCGCAGTCACTCTATGACGATAGCTCGCGCCGAGTGTCTTCGGGCCGCTTCACAGGGGCGCTACCTTGCGGCTTGCCAGGCGCACTATGAGCTCGGCATTCCGATGAAAAAACGCTGGGTGCACGCTGGCGACTTTGACAACCCGGCTGCCCGCGACCAGCACATAGCTATGCACATGGAAACAGTTGCAATGGATGCGACATTTTCCAATGGGCTGATGTACGCACACGACCCGAACGGCCCGCCGGAAGAAACGATAAACTGCCGCTGCACGGTTGTGTATGTGGTTGCCGTTGGCAGGCAGTCACAGGCCTACAGAGATTTGGTGGAAAGGTTGAGTGCGTGACATGGGCGTTAAATTTACGAGCAACAAATCTGTCGTCCAAAAACAGTTCCAGCAAAATGCCGAACGTGCAGTGGCTGCCATGGGTGCTAAGGGTGCAGAACTGACGAAAATGTATATAACTGCATCCGGCAGAATCGAAACCGGCCTTATGCGTGATACAGTTGGCCACGTTGAAGACTTGCCAAACCTGGAGACGGCGTTCGGCATTGAGGCGTTTTATGGCATATTCCAAGAAGTGGGAACAAGCCGGGGCATTGTGCCGGGAAACTTTATCTTCAACGCGGGCAACAACCACAGCAAGGATTTTGAGGAAATAGCAAAGACCATGTTGGGAGAGGGTTTCGAGTAATTGAACTTCTGACAAACAAGCTTGGTTTTTAGCCGCGAGAGCGGCTTTTTACATGCCTTTTTAGCATTTTAGGCGTAAAAGAAAAAGCCATGCCTTGATTTAAGGCGTAAAACAAAATCCGGCAGTGGTGCGACCACGTAAAAAAGCGTATGCCGAAAATTAGGAGGATTGACATGACGCGGAAATTTTTGGTTGGACTTGGCATTGATGCCGAGGTGGTAGAGAAAATCATCGACGCAAACGGCGCCGACATCGAGCGCGAAAAAGGGGTGGCTGCAGGGCTGCGGGACGATTTGCAGAAAGCCAAGGATGATTTGGCGACTGCAAAGGCTGACCTTGAAAAGGCGAAACAGCCAGACAGCGATCTCGAAAAGGTTAAGGCCGACCTCGAGGCCGAAAAGCAGGCCCATGCTGCAACCAAAGAGCAGTTGGGCAAAGATTTAGAAACCGAGAAGGCTGCCCACAAAACCACCCAGGACGGCATTGCTGCCGAAAAGGATGCTGCCGAGGAGCGCACGCTTATAGCCAAGTTGCTTGAAACCCCTGGAGAGGACGGTATCAGAATGAGCGCGGCCGCGATACCCATTGCTCTGAAGCAGTACGACCGGGCTGTTGTCAAGCGTGACAAGGGTGGTAAAATCGCGAACCCTGAAGATGTTCTAAAGCATTTCCGCGAGGGTGACTTCAAAGACTTTTTTGGCAAAACCCAAGCTGCTGGTGCAGATGTTGGGAAGCCTCCTGCGGGTGGGGGCGGCGGCGATGATGGCCAGCCCAAAACTCTCCGCGATGCACTGGCACAAAAATACACACCGAAAGGATGACAGTAAATGATTACATTAGCAGAAGCTAAAGTCGGCATGTCCGACAAGGTCGACCAGATGGTGGTTGACGAATTTCGGCGCGGCTCGTGGCTCCTGGACAACCTGATTTTTGACAACGCCATTTCTCCTGGTACAGGCGGATCTACGCTGGCCTACGGGTACGTCAAGCTAAAGACCCCGTCCACAGCGGCGTTCAGAGCTCTCAACACGGAATACGCCAACAACGAGGCTATCCGCGAGGAACTGAGCGCCTACTGCAAGCCTTTTGGCGGCAGCTTTAAGCTCGACCGTGTTATCATCAAGACCGCCGGTACCGTTGACGAGCTGAACTTCCAGCTGCGTGAAAAAATCAAGGGGGCAGTCAACCTGTTCCATTACACCGTGATAAACGGTGACCGGGCGCTTAGGCCGGATGAGTTTGACGGCCTGGACGTATTCTTGACAGGCTCCAGCACGGAGTACAACGCAGGCGGTACGGCGTTCGACATCTCCAGCTCAACGCTGCTGGACTCCGAGTACAACCGCTTCCTCGACATGATGGATGAGTTTGTTTCCGGGCTTGACGATACGCCCACAGCGTTTCTTGCAAATACGGTTCTGGCAAATAAAGTCAAAGGCGTTGCCCGTCGCGCTGGTTACTACACTCGCATGGAAGACGCTTTTGGGCGCGCCGTTGATGCTTGGAACAACATCCCAATTCTTGACATGCGTCAATATTGGAATGGGACAGCGTCCGTGCCGACCATTCCGATTGACGCTACTAGCGGGACAACGTCGCTGTTTGCCGCAACCATCTCCGAAGATGGTTTCCACGGCATTTCGCCAACTGGCAGCAATGTCATTCAGACTGCCCTGCCGGATCCCAATGCTCCCGGCGTTCTCAAGGAAGGCGACGTTGAGCTTGTGGCCGGCGTGGTACTCAAAAACTCCCTGAAAGCGGGCGCGTTCCGCAACATCAAAGTGAGGTAGCGATATGTATAAAATTACATTGCCAGCTTCAATTGACGGACCAAGGTATGGTCTAAAGTTCATGCGGGGCGTTGCCCACACGGATGACGAGCGAATTGCAACCCTGCTACGCGAAAAGGGCATCCCTGTCGAAGAGGTTGGCGGGGAAGAAACAAGCAACACCGGCACAAGCACCCCTGCCTCCGACAGCATTGAGCAAAAACTCGCCGACGCGCTGAGTGCGCTGGGCACCGCTAAAGTCGAGCTCGCCGAGGTCATCGAAGCTAAGTCGGCCGCCGAGGTTGCCGGGCTCAATGCGATGAAGTTAGCTGAGGAAAACGCCACCGCCCTGCGCGAAGCCCAGGCCGCCGTCTCCGATGCGAGAAAAATCGCGGATGAGGCTGTGGCTGCCCGCCGTATTGCTGAGGAGCAGTCCGAAGCTACCCGGAAAGACGCAGCGCGCGTACTTGATGACAAGAAGGCCCTCGAAGCCGAACTTGAAGCGCTACGGAATGCCAAACCAAAGGGTGCAGCGAAGTCCGGTGCCTCAACTCCGGCGACTACCGGCACGCAGGCACAGACGACCGGAGGTTAACCATGCGCACGGTATCAAGGGCACGCCAAAATACACCATACAAGACGGTATCGCAACAGGTAGGTCGACCGCTCCACATAAAAGGGGCGGTCGCACCTCCAGAGATACATTTTTTGCTTGACGCAGAGGAACGTCACAGGGTGGTGTATCGCTGGCTTGACAATGCTGTATGGGACGACAATCTCTTTTGGGTAGGTGGTTAAGATGGCAATGCAATCCATAGAAAACGGCAGAAACGCGCGCGTTGTGCGTGAAGCTATAAACGCTAACTTTGCCGAGCTGGATTCCGGCAAGCTGGACAAAGTAACATCTGGCGGGAGCCTCCGAGTTTACTCTGTCAGCCCTGACGGCCAAACCCAAGGCACAGTTAACGTCGTCAGCAATTCCGCGCCGCCGCTCTCTATACCCGAGCGCAACGCTGCCGGCACTTTCTCCGTCGGCGACCCAGCCCAAGACAACCACCCCGCTACAAAGGGCTATGTGGATGCAGAACTTTCCCAGCGAGATGACCAGATAACCGCTTTATGGCAGCTTGAGAATAAACTTGAAAACATAGTCAACTCTATGCCACCCATGTCATCAAGCGTGTACAACAAGCCGTTTTCAAATGCGACTTTTAGCGGAGATGTCAATGCTATTGCCGTTAAACTGAATGCAAGTATAACGGTTGTGTCCTTTTGGGGGTTTGCAGTTCAAAACACGGCTGGCTCATCCGGACAAGATTTTATTATACTTGACCCCGCAGAATACCCGCTGATAGGGCGATTCGTTGGGCAAGTAGATCAGTTCGCAATCGGGTATAACGCGGCGACAAATGACTTCAAATACGTACCTGTCAGAATTACAAGTCAAGGAATGTTCATTGTAACTGCGCCGAATATCTCGTTGGGTACAAGGTTCTCGTTCCAGTTTGTGCTGATACTAGCAGAGTAATGCATTGGTGGTGTGATTATGAAACTCGACGAAACCATACTGACCGTAATCCGGCACCTGCACAACGGAGGTGTTGCCGATACGTGGCTCGACGTACCCACCCGCGGCGAATTTGTTATTGATAGCGGCAACATCGTTATTGATAGCGACGATTTTGTTATTGGAGACTGGGTGCTGCTTGTCGACAACGCAAAACGCTATAGCGGGATATTCCTGCTAGGCGAACCCGTTGGCGCTACATCAGAGCCGCCGAAAACCCCGCTGTACGCGCTGAAAAACGGCACGGACGATGAATCACCCGTTGATGGCAAAAGGGCGTTTGTAGGGGCAATATACCGTCTTGTGTTGCCTGTCGGCTTCGTCGCCTTGTGCTCAGAGATTCGTGACTTCATGCTGTCGGACGAGGGGGCTCCGACCCTGCTGTCGAGCGAGAAGGTCATCGGGGCGTACAGTTGGACAGCTGCGACCGGCAAAGACGGTCAGCCGCTGACCTGGGCCGGAGTGTTCAAAGACAAGCTGCCGCCGTTTGTGATGTTCAGTAGCCTTAAAATATGACATCCGAGGAGGGGAAGAGTTGAGGCCCGACAAATATTATCGCCAACACCAGCTCCAAGGCTTGGCATTGGTTCCCAGCCCCTACCCGCCTCCGAACGATGCTCCTTTGCGGAAATTCGCAGATGTGCGCTCCGTGCAGGGGCTCTTTGTTCAATCGCAGTCCACCGAACGCCCAGAGGCAGGCGCAAAAGGGATAAAGACGCTTGGGCGCTTCCTTACCGGTGTTGACGAGAGCCTTTCAAGCGGCGATGTGCTGCGCGACGAGGAAACCGGTGTATTTGTGCGTATAGTGGGCGACCCACTGAAGCCGCCTGGGCGAGCGCGCGCACAACTGAAAACTTACGAGGCGTATGTGTCCGACCGCGAGAGCGAAGAGTCGGCAGCTTTGCGCGGGGCAGTAGAATCAGCAAATCCGTCACCGGTGACGGATTTAGGAGAATCGTAAAGTGGGAGGCACCATGAAAAAAGTCAACATTTTGGGCACAGAGTACAGCTTTATAGAAACCACGTCAAAGGAAGACCCGCGGCTTGAACACGCAGACGGGTGGTGCGGAAACTATCTAAAGGAAATATTGATAGAATCCGATATTTACAGGTACGCTCAAGGCGGTGATGTCGATGTGTCCAGATGCGAAAGGCTTAAATACATTAGGCGCCACGAATTGGTTCATGCGTTTTTTTCAGAATCTGGGTTGGACGATTACAACGGCAACGAGCAGCTTGTGTCGTGGATCGCAAAGCAGTTTCCTAAAATGCTGAAAGTGTTTGAGGAGGTCGATGCTATGTGAATCAATTAGCCTTGGCTCTTCGCGACTTCTGGCACAACACCTTCGTGGATACTTTCGGGCGACCGACCTTGCCCGGCGCATCTGCGCGGCTGCCAGGCACAACAATCCCGGCGTTTTTGGAAGGGTATGCTCGTGTGCCTGCGGGGATAGACAAATGGGAGTCGCCACCGTATCCGTACATAGTTTACAAAATGGAGCGCCCAGACTTTGGCCAGGACTACATGATAACAGGCACAATATGGGACAGAACTCCAACGAACCCCGGCAATATGGGACTGGTTAACGATGTGCTGGGCCAAGTAGAGAAACGAATTCCACATGGCGGCGTTGTATTAAGGCTCAATGACGATAGCGGGACGATTTGGATTAAACGGGGAGCCCCGTTTTTTTCTTTTCCGCAAGGCGACCCAGACGACCCCACCATCGTGAGAGGGGTTGTAAATCTCGTGGTGCAAAGCCACATAAAATAGGAGGACAATGGCATGGATATTCAAAACGTAAGCGCAGTAACAAATGACACATTTAAGAACCTTATCATCGGCGCCGGTGTCTTACTCAACGACTTTGAGTACGAAGGCTTGGACACCGGTAAGGACTTTTTCGAGGGGGTTGGCAAGGCCATACAAAATGGTCAATGCCTAGGCGTAACAAGCGGCGGTATTAACATCAACATTGAGCAAGTGCGCCATGATCTGTCGGCGTCCATTGATGATGTTTTCGCGCCATTTGTCGGGTCGGAGGTCGGTCGGCGCTGGAACTGCGGTTTTGACGGCACGCTGAAAGAAGTTAAAAAGAACGTGCTGCAGGCTGTATTCCCTACCGCAGAATTTGAAGAAATAAGCTCGGATGTAACGGAGATAAAGCTGGGTACCAGCCTTCAAACAAATCACCATGTCAAAAACACTACATGGGTTGCCCGCATCAATCAGTTTGGGTATCTCATGATTTCGCTGCTGAACGCTCTAGGCCGGACAAATGGTGCCATTGTCTCCAATCCGGATGACTCTGGGAATATACCCTTTGCCGCTAACGGCTATTTGGGCGCGGAAACCCTTGGCGCTGCAAAGCACGCGCCTTGTGCCATCAGAATGATAAACATGACCAATGGGGCAGTCCAGGGCGCATCCGTCACCATAGACGCCGAAGACAACATCTTGGATACAAGCATCTTTAACAGCACTGCAGCGGAGGAGGACTAACAATGTTTTCTTTTTTTCGCAAAAAGAGAAAGCCGGTAAAGCTGCTTGATATGACTCTGGACCATTGCACGGACGTCATGGCAACGCTAACCGTTGAGCTTCTGCCGATTCTTGCGGATCAGAGGGTAATGTCCATCTCGACTTCGATGTCGCCCAAAAAGGGAGAGACACAGCTTGACTACGGCCTCAGAGTTGGGCAAACGCTGCTTGAAACAATCAGCCTGTTCTCGGGCGAGTACAAGAGCGGCATTTACCGCATTCTGGCGGCGTTCTTCCAAGAAAGCCTTGAGGAGGTCGGCAAGCTGTCTATGCGCGAAGTCGCGGCGCAGGTCAAAGCAAGCCTCCGGGACGAGGACTTGATAAATTTTTTATCACAGCAAAAGCCCTCGGGAAGGAGCGAACTGTCCGTTATCTCGCGGAATCCAGAGGGCTAAAGGGCAAAGCCGTGCCCCTCTATCTCATTGAGAAGTTCAAGCAGGAACGAGAAACAGAACACCGAGACAACTACAACTCAGCCATGCTGTACATGATTGCGCAGCCGACTCGCAAAAATCCCAAGAGCGTGCCGATGTACAAACCGCTGTTTGCGGACCCGGCGATAAAAGAAAAGAAAAAGGAGACCGCAGAAGACTTGTTGCGGTCTTTTCTTGACCCAAAATTCTAAGCGAGAGGGCGATTGTCATGCAGTTATTCTCAGTTTTTGGAACAATCGGCCTTAAAGCTGATGAGTTTAACCAAGGCATCTCAGAAGCCGAGAGCCGCGGACAAGGCTTTGGAACCACAATGGGCGGCGTTGCCGGGGTTGTAGCCACGGCTGGTGCATTTATTGTAGGTGCCCTCGTAGGTATTGGTGCCGCCGCTACACGTGTAGGTGGCGAATTTGAGGCATCTTCGCGCGCGATTCAAGCACAAACGGGCTTCACCACAGACGAGATGGCAAGGCTGGAAAAGGGAGTGCGCGACCTTTCTCTCACGCAAGGGAGTTTTTCTGCACGTGAGATGATGTCGTCTCTGGAGAATATTTCTATATACGGTAGAGACGCCACCGAGATGCTCAAGCTACTTGAGTATGGCATGGTGTTGGCCGACGCCACAGGCGCTGACCTCGACACATCATTGTCACTGCTCAGCATGTCTTTGGACAAAGCTGGCAAGGACGTCGATAGCGCCGGCAGGTACATGAACATATTCGCCCAAATCGCACGGGAAACCAATCTGCCGATACAGACAATCCAGGACAACGTAGTGGCGCTGGCCCCCACAATGAACGGTTGGAATATTGAGCTTGAACAGTCTGCCGGGTGGCTTGCTAGATTAAAGCAGGAAGGTATATACGGCGCAGCGGCAACAAGTGGTCTGTCGTATGTGTTTAGAGATCTCGCAACAGTGACCCCCCTCATGGCTGAGGAGTTGCGCGGCATGGGTGTCGAGTTGTTTGATATGCACGGCAACATGAACGATGGTTACGTGGTATTAAATCAGCTAAAAGCTGTCATGGGTGAAATGACCGACCAAGAGCTTGTACAGTTCCAGTCAGAGCTATGGGGCGCAAACGGCACAACCAGAGCAGTGTTGGACGCGCTGCTCAACACGGCAGATGGCGCAGAAGAGTTTACGCAGCGCATGTTCGAAGCGGGGCAAGGAACCCTCGAGTATGGCGTGGCCGCGCGAATGGCGGCGGATAGGCAGCTTGACCTAGCGCAGGCATTTGGAAGAGGCCGGAACGCTGGCGAAGATATACTTAAAACCATTTGGGAGATTATCAGGGCTCCATTGGCTGGAACCGTTGGTCATGGTGCAGACCAGATGGAGAGGCTCGCTATAAGGATGCGCGAAGGCGGGGACTTGCACCCTCATATCCAGCGGCTGGGCGAGGCGATTGCCAGGCTCGGTACATTCATAATTGACCTCGTTAGTGCAGCGACGCCTTTAGCCACGCAGATTTTGCCTGTATTTGCAACTGGACTGTCATTGGTTCTTGATGGCGCTACGATGCTTTACCCCGCCATTATCGGCCTTGTTGTTGCTATGTACGCATATAAGGCGGCTATGGCGGTACAGGGGCTAATCACCGGCGTCACCGCAGCTACCGCTGGCATGACGCTTGCCAAGTATGCGGCTACCAAAGCGCAAATTGCTCTGAACCTGGCAATGAAAGCCAACCCGATCGGACTGGTTATTGCCGGGATTGCGTTGCTTGTCGGCGGTCTAATTACACTGGGCCGAGCTCTTAACCGTGAAACCGAGGCCGCCCGGGAGCTGCGGCTAGAAAACGAACGGCTTATCCAGTCGGCGAATTCTCTAAGTAGTTCCATAGAAAACAGTGCCGCCGCCCACGGACAAAGAGTCCGCGCAATGGAAAACGAAATTGCCACGTCAAGGAACTTGGTGGAGCGTTTAACTGCACTAGGCGATGCCGAAAGGCACACGGTGGAACAGCGCGCGAGAGCTGTAAATTACACAAGAATGCTGACCGATGCTATGCCGGAGTTGCTGCGGTATCTCGACGAGGAAACAGGACTGCTAAACCTCACCACTGAGGCCATTGAGAGAAAAATCGCGGCAACAGAAGAACAGATGAGGGTGGAAGTTGCACGCGAGCGCCAAATGGAGCTCCTGCGTGAACAGATGGAACTTGAACGACAGCAGCTTGAACTTCGAGCGCAAATTACGAGGATGGAAGAAGAGGGTGCAGAAGTTACTGTTCGTACTGGCCGTTATACAACAGAGGTGAGGAATGAGAATCACCAAGCTATAAAAGAATTGGAAGCGGCGTATGGCAGCCTGACTGAGAGCATTGCCGGAAACGCAAGCGAATCAGAGCATTGGCGCGACATAGTTGTGGAAAGCTACACGGTTGTCGGCGAGGCCGTCGAAGAGTTCACCTATGCGGTTGATTATGGCGTACAGACAATAGAAAGCCGACTAGCAGATTTAGCTACCGCAACCAATACAGAGCTTGGCGAGGTGAAACAACTATTTGACAGCGCAATAAGCACTGTCATAAACAATTTCCAGTTGCTCAATCACGAAGTGTCACAATCCTTCGCCGAATCCGCCAGCATCTTCTCACAAAATGCCGCAGACACACACGACTGGGCCGATAACGTGTCCGCCATAATGCAGGAAGGCATGGCGCGAGGCGTTGATGTCGGTGTGCTTGAAAAACTGCAAGAGATGGCTATGCGAGGGCCGGGGTACGCCGCCGAAATGGCGGGAGACTTAGAACGCACATTTGGCGAGCTTGTACCATCGCTATACGCGGTAATGGATGCTGCGCTGGCTCTAGTAGCCGCGCAATTAGGCGAGGACACACGGCTTGTTGAATCAGCCGAGTCGATTGTTGAGAACGCCGCAGAGGCCGCGTATGAGCGAGCTACCGAGAGATTCTACGAGGTTGGCGAGGCTGTGCCAAACAGCCAAGCAGTAGGCGTGTACGACAACACAGACACATTTGTAGACGCTGTTGTTGATATGCAAGAAGCTGGCATTGACGCTGCAAATGACGCCATTGGCAGAGCCAGCCCTGCAAAAGTTTACGTGGAAATGGGCGAGGCAATACCAGACAGTCAAGCGTTGGGCGTGAAAAACCGTGAACCGGCGCTACTACAAAAACTAGGCGACCTTATGCAGCGAGCCATTGACGTATTTGCTGATTGGGAAAACAAGTGGCACAGCATCGGCCTTAATGGTATGGAGAGCCTGGCCGGTGGTATTTTAAGCGGCAAGAGCGCCGCCATCAATGCAGCCATCAGCGTAGCGCAAGCCGCAATAAGCGCAGCCAAAAGCGCGCTTGAGATGAATTCTCCTTCAAAGCCATTTTGGGATATGGGAGAAAACACGGTCGCAAGTTACGTCGGTGGGGTGCTGGCTAAGATTGGCGACGCAGAGAAGGCTGTGGACGATGTGTTCGGCGACCTTGGGCGCGGTAGTGAATGGGCAGACGGTAGCTCCCTACCGGTTGCTGCCGGTGGATACGGGCTGCGACCAATCCAAATCATCCTCAAAGATGCCATAATCAACGGCGTTGACGATGACCAAGGCATTAGGACGGTAGCACGAAAGCTCGGTAACTTGTTCGACATGGAAAGTCGCAGAAGGGAGTAGGCGTATGGCCAAAGCATTTACTTTTGATTTCAATGGCAAAAACAGCAAGGACATGGGGATATACGCCCGCTCCTATGACTTTTTCATGCCGCCGAAGCGCGAAAAGCGGAAGAAGATACCCTTCATGCACGGTACGCACGATTACGGTGCTGCCTTTTTTGATGACCGGGAGCTTCGGATCAAGTGTTTTTGGTTCAACAACAAGCTGGAAAACCTCAGTCGTGCGGACATCAGGGAGATTACATTCTGGTTATCTCGAAAAGGTCGGATAGTGCTTGATTGCGAACCTGACAAGCATTATATCGGTGAACTGTATGACCCCGCCGCGTTGGAGATGCACTATGACATGGCACGAGAGGACATACGCTCAACAGACGGCGGGTTTTATCTGTCGTTTGTCTGTGAGCCCTTTGCACACGGCGCACAAATAATCATGCCCATTCAGAGAGGCGAAAACCCGGTCGAGTATATGGGTACCGCTGAGTCGCCGACGCTGATAGTTTTGCGTAACCCCAACAGTTTTCCAATATCGTCCATACGAATCACGGCGTTATCAAGAAAAACACCAGTCTAAGGAGGTCGCTATGTACGGAGCAGCAACTAATCATCTGAAAGAGCGAGTGGCAAACATACTGAGAGGTACTTCTGCGGCGGGGTATAGCAACCTATATGTGGGGTTGCTGCATAACGACCCGACAGAAACGGGCACCGCCGGAGTCGAGCTCAACTATACCGGTTACGATAGACAGCCTGTAACATTCACCCCGCCAGCTCTTAGCCCAGGAGGGGTCGCTATTCAAAATGTAGCTGAGCTTTTGTGGCTGCCGCCCCCAACGGCAACGCAAAGTGTGCTATTTGCGGGCGTATATGACGCTCAAAATGGCGGTAATATGTTGTGGCGTGTGCAGCTCTCTGTACCTCTCGAGATAATCGCTGGGATGCCGCCGTCGCTGGATACCGGCGATTTAATACTTGAGCTGACAGGGCATGGTAGCGTGTGGTTCAAAACGCAGGTGCTCAGCATGTTCAGAGGTCAAAACGTTTCTGGTATCAGCCCATTTGCATCCCTGCACTCCGGCGACCCAGAGGCCGGAGGTATTGAACTCTCTGGTGGAGGTTATGAGCGGCAGCCGGTTACTCTATCGACACCTGCGTCCCAAGTTGGCGGACATATGCAGATGAGCAATGAGACCAGTATTCGCTTCCCGCGGCCTACGAGCCCGCAAGGAAATTTGGCCTACATCGGAATCCACAATGCTCAATCTGGTGGGAATTTGGTATACAAAATTGAGTGGATACCAAACATCTTTATTCAGAGAAACTACACGCCGAGATTCCTTGCTGGAAGATTAAGGGTGAATGTGGACTAGACTAGACTGATTTTATAGGCGGTGCATCATGAGCAGGTATAACTTAACGAGATACAACGTCGGAGCTAAACGCGAGAGAGTTATTGGACTTGAAGCAGAATTTACAACGATTTTCAATGCCCTTGCCGGCGAACAGGTGATGCAAGATCTGTCTGCCGATTTCAATGCGGTCTTCCGATCCGAAGCACGCATTGACTCAATCGTGCCGCTTGACGCAGAACTTATCACGCTTTTTTCTTCCAGGGCAGACTTTGTAACGTTTATCCTTTTGCAGGCGGACTTCTACAGCAACTTTGCGAGCAATGCACATCTCGGTAAGGAAGTGCCGCTTGACGCAGATTTTGAAGGCGTCTTTCTTTCTTCTATGCACCTTGGTGCAGAAGTGCCGCTTGAGGCAACCCTTTGCACTATTTTCAGCTCGTATGCGCATGTTGGTAAGGAAATACCGTTAGATGCTGAAATTGACACACTCTTTTTCAGTGTTGCTTTGATGGGGCTCGTTCGCACTGTAGTAGCGGACATATATGTGACGATTCCCCCGGGCGGCGAAATTCGAATTGACAGCGATGCCTTTACCGCATTTTTGGGACAAGAAAATATCCGGCACCTATATCACGGCGACTGGATTTTGCTCGATAGGAATTCGACATCGCTTGACATACAGGCCGCAACCGGCGGGGAAATTGTAGGTGAAATTGTCTACAACGAGAGGTTCTTATAATGTCGATACACAGAGGACGAAAGTTTGTCGATGTGCTTGACCGACAAAGGAAACCCTTGGCCACGCTTAGAAAGGCCTCCGAGATTAGGGAAGACGAAGCGATAAACAGCATTAACTTCTTTCACTTTTCCCTGCCAGACGATGACCCCATGAATATGCACTGCCGGGCACGCAACCTTGTCCAGTATGGCAATGGTAAGCTTTATCGAATTATGAAACCACGCCGAATATATACCGAAAAGGGTAATCGCGTTTACAGAGCCGAGCATGTTTGGGCAACGCTTAAGGATGATTTTTTGGAGTTTACTCATCAACGCGGAGGCCTGACGCAAAACACCCGTGATGTGCTTGAGTATATTCTCAGCTTTCAAACAACCAAGCATTGGGTACTTGGCGAGTGCGACTTTGATAACCGGTTTGAGTACGGGTGGACAGATGAGACGCTATCGTCTGCGATTAACAGCGTGGTAAATGTTTTTGTGGAGCCTTATATATGGACGTTCGATACCAATGTCTATCCTTGGCGAATGAACTTGAAGCGACTGACCCCTAGTGCAATCCCGGATCTGCACATAGAGGCTGGCCGCAACATGATTCGCGTTACGCACGAAGCTGACTTTACTAAGATAGTGACCGAACTCCACCCGCGGGGCTATGGTGAGGGTATAAACACACTCACTATCGCAAGCGTCAACAACGGCCAGACTTTCTTACGGTCTCCACAAAAGTATATTGATGAGTATGGTCTTATACGCAAACCTATAACACTTCCGGAGTACGAGAACCCTCATAGCCTTAAGGCGGTTTCACAAGCGCTGTTAAATGAGCTGCAAGAACCGCTTGAGCAATACGAGGTAGACTTTGCCTTGCTTGGCGAGGCTGACTACGAAAAGCCGGCCGTTGGTAAGCTGGTGGAAATCGTAGGGTTTAAGCGGGCGTTCATCACTGGGATTCTTTGGAACCATGACGAAATACCAAACTCAGTTCTTCAACTTGCGAACCGACCCAGAGATATTGCGGGCAATCTCGCTGACATGATGAACCGTATGCGCATCAACATGACCTACGCCCAGGGCGCAACACAGTTCTTCCAAAGCGACAAGGATGACAACGCGGCCCCCGCCATTCCTCTACGCCTGCGGGTGGACTTCCCCAGCGAACTTAGAATCATCAACTGGGTTAGGCTTGATGTTGAAGTCGAGCCGTTCCGGGCGCAGGTAAGGGCGACACAGGGCGGCGGAGCCCGAACGGAAACCAGCGGCGCGAGTAGCGCAACCTCCAGTGGGCCGAGTACGTCATCGACTACTTCATCGGGCGGTGGCTCTTCCCAAACGTCCTCATCAGGTGGCGGGGGATCCCAAACATCTTCATCAGGCGGCGGTGGTACTGTTTCCAGCACACAGAATATAGGTGGTGCAGGAGCTGGTGGTACCACAGACCCGCCTCAAACAGACAGAACTGGTTCAACCGCAGGCCCAGGCGCTCACACCCATGACATGTGGCATGTCCACTGGGTAAATGTAACTCAACATACCCACAATGTAACTATCCAAGCGCATACCCATAGCGTTACATTCTCGGCACATAGTCATAGTGTTACCATTCCAGCACACAGCCACGGTATGGCTCACACTCACAACATAGCGCATACCCACACCTTAACGTTGCCGAATCACGAACACACAATAATCCCCGGCATGACCCGTCACGGCAACCCCACGAGTTTCACAATTCGCGTGAACGGTGTAAACCGTCTGACTGTATCCGGCAGGCGGTGGAGGGGCAGCATCCTCGAATGGATATTCGATCATCGGAACGAGGTGCCCAGAGACCGGATACATAACTTTGAAATCATCCCAAACGACAACGCTTATGTGTATCTAAAAGTCAGCACAACAGGCTTTATACAGTCCCACGGTGGCGTTGTGGCCTAAAAAACGAAAGGGAGTAGAGGAATGAAAAGCAGAGCAAGCGGAGCGAGCGGCATAGCGCCGTCCTGTAAAAACCTGCTGGTAGACGGCAAACGTCCGGGAGACGTTTTTGAGTTCCAGCTGACCCACATTGGCGAAGAGCTCAAAGCCTCAGTCAAGTACACGGTGCAAGGCAAAGAGCGTTTTCTTGTCTGTGAGATTGAAGCTATTACATTCGAGGGGGAATAGCAAATGGCGTCAACACCGCTCAGCAGCCGAATGTATCCACCTTGGCCGTACTCGACACCGAGTGAGCTGGCCGAGCCTATAAGCGCTACGGCAACACAGATCCCAGTTGCGGATATATCGGCGTTCCCGCCCGCGCCAAATATCGCGGTCATCCGTGACGATGACGAAAACGCTGAAACAATCTTGTATACTCTCAAGATTGGCAATGCCCTCAGCGGCGTCACGCGCGCTTACGAAGATGGCGACGTTGCCCGTTCATGGGATACCGGGGTGACGATCGCAACCGACATAGCGGCGCTGGTAATTGCCGCTATGCAAGGTAATATCGAGATCGCACACTCGGACGCAGACAAGCCCCCGGTTGGGGCTACTCAGGCGGGTCTTATGACGCCCGCAATGTATCTAAAACTGCTCGGCATAGAACCCGGTGCACTAAACAATCCTCACCCATCCACCCACCCGGCAGCGATGATTGACGAGAGCACCACTCGCCGCTTTGTGTCGGACGAGTGGCTCGCAACGGTCAACGACTTTTTGGCCGGCGGCGGTGGGGTCAGTCTGCTGCAAATTATCGAGGACCTGGCACACCTTACGTTCCAGCTTGCGGTCAATGGTCTAATTGACGCAGAGGGCATGGGTAGCGTAATCGTGGATGTCTTTGACACCCCGGACTCCGTCATCCTTGAATCCGGGCAGTTCGCCAACGGCAGGGTGTTCATCTAATAACCCCATTCGTGATTTTATAACAAAGCGGCCCGGGTTACCCCGGGTCGTGTTATAATTTGTCGCACTACGCCGAAAGGGGGCGCGGCCATGCAGGGCAACCTAGAGCCGGTCAAAGTAGCCTGCACACGCAAGGAGCTCAGCTGCATCATTGCCAACCTTTTTGCCGAAGTCAAGCCCATCTGCGATGTGTGCGATGCCCTACTGGATAGCGACCTGGTGCTGGGCGGCGCTCTGGCCGGGAGTGACGACGATTTTGCCTACATCAAGGTCACGGAGTACGGCTTCGATTACTACGGCGACTACGACGTGCTAGACCGCGTCAGGAGAGCGAGGTGCCCCAGTGGAACCCTTAATCCTCCAGAAAAAGACGGAGGTGCTACTCAACAAAGAGGTCTACCCGACCCTGCAGAAGTTCCCCAAGGCTGAGAAGTTTTCTCTGTGTCAAGAAATAAAGCAGGCGTTTTATCGTGTCATTCGCTGCACTATGCTTGCCAACTCGACACGCCGGGGCGACATCAGAGTGGAACGGTACCGCGAGGTCGACGCTGACCTCAAGCTATTGTTGGTCTTATTCTCAATTGCGCGGGAACAAAAATACATATCGGAGCGGCGGACTCTGCTGCTGCAGGAACGAGTGGGTGAGCTCGGCAGAATAACCGGCGGCCTCATTAAGGCTGCCAAACAGTAGGTTTTAGGGATAGTGCTGTCTGCGCCAACCGTGCTATTCGCGGGAACAACTCCGCGCGCAGGTGGAATCATAACACGGCGACGAATGCCAACGCGAATATTGCCTGGCGCCCCTGCCCTGTAAGACTTGTAGATCGGTGCGTCTACGGATTTGCCGACACGTCCCTTGGTTTATCAATTAAACTTCAGGGGAGCACTATTCCTTCGCCGAGGGCATTGCGACCCGGAGCGTAAACACATGAATAATGGCGTAGCGCCAAGCCGCCGGAACGGAGGATGCCGCTATGTCGAACCTTCTTTATGAGAAACTTTGCGACTATAGGCTTTTGAAGTACAGTTACGAGCAGACCATCAAGGGTAGCCGGAAGTATCGCAGGGAGTCCATTATCTTTGACATGGCCCGCGAGAAGAACCTGATTGCCCTATGGCGGTCGCTCAAAGACGAAACCTACACCCACGGCTCCTACCACCGATTCAGCGTCATCCGGCCCAAAGTCCGGCTGGTGTCCGCCCCGCGCTTGCGAGATAAGATAGTGCAGTACGCTGTCCACACTATTCTGTGGTCGGTGTACTGCAATGTTTTTATCCCGGATACTTACGCCTGCTTAAAAGACCGCGGGGCGCACCGGGCGGTCGAGCGGGTACAGCACTATATGCGTAAATGCCAGTGGCAGCACGGCGACTGCTGGATTGTAAAGGCAGACATCACCAAATACTTCTACAGCATCGACCGCGAGGTGCTCAAGCGGGTGTACCGTAAGCAAATCAAGGACGATAAGTTCCTGCGGCTGCTTGACATCATTGTGGACAGCAGCCCGGAGGAAACCGTCGGCATCCCGCTGGGCAACGTCACCAGCCAAGACTTTGCCGGTATCTACCTAAACGAGCTCGACCAGTACGTCAAGCGGTTCTTGGGCGTGAAGTTTTATGTTCGGTACATGGACGACCTAATAATCATGATGCCTACCAAGGAAGAAGCGGCGCAACGCCTTGAGCAGATTGAGCGGTTCTTGCGGGAACGGCTGCATCTCAGCCTCAACACCAAGACCCGCATTTTCCCGGCCGCGCAAGGCGTCAACGCCTACGGGTACAAAATCCACGCAACACACAAACTTGTCAGGAATAGCTCCAAGGCGGGTATGAAGCGGCGCATTAAGGTGCTGAACAGAAAGTACCGAGCCGGAGAAATCCCGCTAAACACGATACAGCACAGCGTCAACTCTTGGCTGGGCCATGCCCGTCACTCCAACAGCTACAATCTAGCCAAGAAGATATTCGCTCCCTACGGCTACATCCAAGTAAGGCACCCAAAATACCGGTTCGGGGTTAGGCTGGACGCTCACTAGCGTTCGGCCTTTTCTGTGCCCCGGGAAAGGACTAAAACATGGCAAACGGCACCGTTCACCAGCTGGGCACGTTATTTGTCAACAACGTCCGGCAAGCCCGACCAACGCGCCCCTGGCGCCCGGACACAACGCCGGCCGGGTACCCCGGTGCAGGCAACATCCCGGCCTACACATCCGGCAACATCGAAATCCGCAACAGCGACGCAGACCCTAACTTCCGGATTCAGTGGATAGAGGTTAACGACGGCGGCACTCGGCTGCTCATCGCCGATCGGTGCATCCTTACTACCGTTGCGTGGACTGTGCTCAATACACAGAATCTCATCTTTGGTCGTGAGATTACCATTGATGGGCAACGATACGAAATTCGGATGCTTACTGGCGGCACCGCTGCTCGTGCTGTTGCTGACACAGGGGGAACGCCGACAAATAACGAGTGGGATAGGCTGCTTACCAACGAAGCCGGCCTCTCCGGGCTGCCTGTTCCCACCGCCGCAGATCTCGCCAGTACCGGCTCTGCGCAGGGATTGACATCAGTGCATAATCAGATGTGGAACTGGGCGCATATATGGACGTGGTGCCAAGAAACGGCCACAGCGAACAGCGCCACCCGTGCTGTTCGCGGGAGCAACTCCGCGCGCAGGTGGACTCATGTCACGGCGACGACTGCCGTCGCGAATCATGCCTGGCGCCCCTGCCTTGTATCTCTAGAATCTGCCCCTCTGATCTCTGACGCTGACAGAGACTTGGGCAGTTTCACCGCGCCCCCGAGCGTGCCCTATACCGTCGCCGTAGGCGACGGTCGAAATTTTTCAATTTTTGAGACCCTCAACGGCTCTCAAATCCGCAGCTTGACGAACCAGGTCGACGGCAGCTTCTCAGCCGATTTGGCTCCGCATTGGGCAGCTTTGGGTATCGGTCAGCACACCCTGGCCATCAACGCGACCAACAACGTCGGAACCACGACCCGGACGTTCACTTTCACGAAGTCCAACACGCCGCCTCCGCCACCGCTGATAAACTCACCGGCCAATGGCAGGCGAATCCCCGGCTCCGGCTTTGTTGAGTTCACCCCCGGGCGCGACGCCGAGGGCGACACGCAGACCATGACGCTGCAACTCGCTACGAACGCCGCGTTCACCGCTGGGCTGGTAGAGGTCACGGCCGGGCTGCAAAGGTTGTCTGGCGGTAACTGGGTCAACGCTACCAATGTGCCAGACGCTGACATCGGCTCCCGGTTCCGGCTGCCGTACAATGGGATCCCGCTAAACCAAGCACGGTTTATCCGAGTGGTTGCCAACGACGGCAACGCTTCAACGCCCTCGGCGGCTGTGGCGGTGTCTACAGGTGATGTGTTGGCGTTCCGCTCCCCGCCAGCAGTTTGGCCGACCCAGCCTGCGAGCGTCTTTATTTTGCTGGACAAAGTTGTCGACCCGGCAGCGGACATACAAGTGTTTGCTTGCAATAACGCGCTGGACACGGCGCCAACGTGGGAAGACGCCACTGCCGACTTCTTAGCGAGGCGCACATACAGCTTTGCTAACACTAGCAAGACCGCACAGGACTGGGCAATCAGCGTGCGTGTTGTCATTAGCGCGAACACTGCGACCGGCACAATAGAGGTGTTTGCCACCGGGAAGGGGGTGTCGTAGTGTCAAGGACAATTCACGAATCGAGACAGGCCGCCCGGGCGCGCGAGAACGCCGAACTGAGGGCGGCGCTGATTGAGCTTTCGGGCTTTGTTGCCGAGGGTATGGTTGCCGGCATAGCAGACGCTGATGCGAAGGCCGTTCCGGTAAGGGCGGCCGCTGCGATAGCAGGCGACGTAACCAAAGCGGCCATGTCAAAAATCTTCGCCACCGAAGTCTGTGCGGGTTCGATGGCATTAGATGCCGTTCCGCAGCTCTGGCGCGGTGAAGTGCAGGTGCTGGTTGAAGCTGCCGGGGCGGTAAGCTCTGCCCACAGCATCCCGGTTGAGGGCCGGTCAGCAGCGAACGTGCCTAAAAAGAAAAAATAATAAGGGGTGGGGCACGTGTACGATTATGCTTACAGGGTCTACGAATCTGTTATCGCAGCAACATCGAGCGAGCTTGTTTTGTTTTTTGTGATTGCGGCCGTAGTGCTGGCCGTAGTTGTCGCTCCGCTCTATATTGCTGTGCTCAAGGATCGCAAAGAGGCACGCAAATGCGAACGAGAGCGCGAAGAAAAAGCCAACGAGCACCAGCGGGAGCGTGAAAAGTTAATCCTTGGCGTCGTTGACAGAAATAGTACCGCATTTGAAGGATTGCGAACAACTCTCGAAAATGCGGGCTCCAAGTCCGAAAAGGCGCACGATGAGATAATCAGCAAGGTAAACAAAATTCTAACCGCCGTTAGCGGCGGCAACAAACAATAAGGAGAGCTATGCACATGAAAAACGATTGGAAAAGTAAGCTGACGAGTCGTAAATTTTGGTTGGCGATTGTGGGGTTTGTTTCTCCCCTCATCATCGCCCGGGGAGGATCCGCCGAGCTGGCGTATGAAATCACCGCCCTGATTATGAGTGGCGCGGCCGTCATCGCCTACATCATCGGACAGGGCCTTGTCGATGCCAAGTGCGCGGAGTACGACCTGCTGGAGGGCGTGGAGCTTGAAGTTGTGGAGGATGACGGTGAATGAGCAAGATAATCGTTCTCGACCCCGGCCACGGCGGTAGCGACCCCGGCGCGGTCAACGGTAGTCGCTTTGAATCGCACGACAATTTGCGGATAGGGATGGCGATCCGCGAACTATTGCGGTCGCAGGGCTACGATGTTCGCATGACACGCGAGACCGACGTTTTTGTAAGCCTTGATGAGCGGGCGAACATGGCATTGCGCGCCAACGCCGATCTGTTGGTGTCTCTACATCGCGACAGCTTCCCGACGACCACGCCCAGCGGTGTGACCATGTTCTACCGCTGGCAAAATAGTGCGGAAATCGCAAGCACTCTTTTGCAGTCAATTCCTCTCAGGCTTCGTGCCGGCAACCGAGCAGAACCCCTGCGCCAAGGCGCGTGGCGGGTGCTGCAGCATTCCCGCATCCCTGGGGTGTTCGCTGAGCTGGGCTTTATAAGCAATGCAAATGACAACCGCCTATTCGACGAGCACTTTGACGAGTACACGCAATCTCTCGCACGCGGCATTGTGCAAGCGCTGGGCGACCAGTGGCGCGACACCGCGGACGAAACACCGCCGGACGACGAAACTCTCGACGGCGGAGCAATCCCTGGCAACATGACCCCGGCATGGCGTGTGCGCGGCGGTACATACCGTAACCAGGAAAGTGCCGAGCGTGTGCGTCAAGCGTTCATCCGCGCGCTGGCCGAGGAGGGTATCGATGACCGGCCGTTCCTTGAGCAGATAATGTTGCCGAAGTAGCGGCGTAACATTTTTGCGAAAATCTCTGTATTTTGTCAACAAGAAGTGATTCCAATGGGCTAGGTGAGCTCTCCCGCGAGCATAAGCGGTGACAACAAAATTATACAATGTGACACAGAGCCCCCGCTCTCTCGCCAACGCTGGCGTTGAGGGCGGGGGCTTTTTCTTTTTGTTCTAAATCCGTCACCGGTGCTGGATTTGAAAAATTGTGAGAACATAGCGCACTCTTGTGATTATCTTACAAGAAGCCCCCGACTGTATCAATTTGTGATAAATTATACTCAAAGGAGCAATGTGCTATGGCTATTCGAGTTTTACTGTCCACCCGCTTAGGCGAAAAGCGCTGGACGCAGGCAGACCTTTCCCGCGCGACAGACATCCGACCCAGCACCATCGGCGACCTTTACAATGAGATGGTCGAGCGCGTCAATCTGGACCACCTTGACCTGATCTGCGAGGCTTTAGAGTGCGACGTGTCGGATATTTTGAAGCGTGAGGAAAACAAGCATCCCCGAGTGAAGTCTAAAAACGGCAACCCAATTACATAGGTAATGACCTGGGCTTTCTCGTGGGATGGCGGCACCTCTTCGTGGGGTGCCGTTATTTTTATACGAATAGCAATCCTACCTTGACACGTGCGAAGATTTGGGCAATAATATTAAGTATGGTAGCGTTTGGAGAAAGCGAGGTTTTGCTATGCGTAAGAAGAAAATTTATCTTGACACAACTGTTATTAGCCACTTGCACCACGAAGATAGGCCAGACTGGATGGCGGATACTCTAGAACTTTGGGAAATATTAAAAGTGGGCAAGTATGATGTTTATATTTCTGATGTGGTTGCCGGCGAGCTTGCAAACTGCGCAGAGCCGAAACGCACAAAGATGTTTGCACATCTGGAAGAAATCCAGTATAATGAAATAATGACCGGTGACAACGAGGAAATAACGCATCTCGCTATTGCAATCAAGCAACAGGGCCTATTGCCACCGCGGAGCGTAAACGACCGGCTGCATATTGCTACGGCTATGTATGCGGGGTGCAATATTCTTCTCTCTTGGAACTTTAACCATCTAGTCAATGTTGCAACGATCGATGGGGCACGTGTTATTGCAGCACTTAACAACCTTAACCCAGTCGATATTTTTTCGCCCACTATGTTGCTTGAAAGGAGCGATTGATATGAATAACAGGAGTAGCCTTGGTGTTGAAGAAATACGCCGGATTCGTAACGAAGATGATAAGCGCCGACAGAATATGAACGCCGAAGAACTCGCGGCCGACATTCGCAAAAGCGCTACCGAAGGCCACGCAATCATGGAAAAGCTTCGGAATGAAAAAGCAGCGCGGCAGGGTGCATAACCCTGCCGCTCGTTTCGTGGCTCTATCATGGCTCTAAGAATTTACCGGGAGCGTTTGCAAAATACGCAATACAAGCACAAATCGCATTATAATCAACAAAATGCCTGCTGTTGCCGGTATATGCTTGCTTTTAGCAATTGAGTGGGAGTAAGCATTTGAAAGCTATAAACCGCTCAAACATAAGGTTTTTAGCAGTTGGGTTTCCTTTTTGATAACAGTTTGATAACAGGAACATTTTGAGGAATTACTCCTGTGTCCGCAGGCGGTTAGCAAGTAACCACCGCATTATCCACCATCTAAAGCGGCTATGCTGATTTGATTGTCAGCATAGCCGCTTTTCTATGTGTTTCATAATCCACACTGGCTCAATCCTTTTGAATTGCCTCTATGAGCGCATCGCTCAACTCTTTGGATGGAATTTTCGTCCAACGTCCCTCGATATCCAACACCGGGTATTTATATCGCCACTGATTGTACTGCTCTTCCGTTATATCGCCGTTCTTTAGCTTTTCGGCTTCCTTGTGCCAAACGTTGAATATATCAAACATTGAGGAGTAGGTGCTTCCCGTGGTCTTGTCCAGCCGCAGGCAAAGCTCCCCATCAATATTGTCAATGCGGATTCCGTACAAATCCTCCAGCGCGAACAGGGTGTGAGCCAAGCCCACATAACTGTCGATGTCGGGCAGGTCAAGGGCTTGCGGGCTTACATCTAACGCATGGGCAATATCAGCAGTCAGCTTCTCTTTCGGTGACCGTGTGCCGGATTCATATTGCGCCATGCGCACGTCGGCGGTTTTCTCGTCAAAGCCAATTGCCATACCAAGCCACTTCTGTGTCATACCCCGCAGATTTCGGATGTAACGGATTCTCTCGCCTATTGCCATATCGGTCAGCTCCCATCTTTTGACTGATGCAATGAGCATAACATATATGTTTAAGCATTGTCAAGTATTTCTAAGCAAATAAGTTAAACACCTTTCTGAAAACCACTTGACATAAACAATAATGCTTAGCATAATGAGGGTTAAAACTAAGCATTTATGTTTAATATTGACACTATGAAGCGATAAGTCGGAAAGGAGGTGAGCCGCATGGCTGAGAGAATGTTTATGAGGGTTAATGAGGTTTCAGAAGCGTTAGACGTTTCAAAACCTTATGCCTATAGGCTAATTCGAGAGCTAAACGAGGAATTAAAGCGGAAAGGCTGCATAACCATCGCAGGTAGAGTTGACCGCAAATTCTTCTACGAGAAGTTTTATGGCGCACACGCCAACAACTGAAGGGAAGGTGCTGATAATGGCGGCATTTAAGAACGAGGAAAACGGAACGTGGTATGTCATGTTCCGCTACACCAACTGGAAAGGCGAGAGGAAACAGAAGTGCAAGCGGGGATTCGCCACTCGCAAAGATGCGCTGGAATGGGAGCGTGTGTTCCTACAACAACAGGCATCGGATATGGATATGAGCTTTGCGACTTTTGTTGAGATGTACAGTCGGGATATGAAAACGCGGTTGCGACAAAACACGTGGATAACTAAGGAAAATATCATCAACACAAAGATATTACCATTCTTTGGCAACAGACGCATGAGCGAAATCAACGCAAAGGACGTAATTCAATGGCAGAACGAGATGATGCGCTTGCGTGGCAAGGACGGCAGGCCATTCTCTGCGACCTATCTCAAGACCATGCACAATCAGGTTAGTGCCATTTTCAACCACGCAGCGAGGTTCTACGACCTGAAATCCAACCCTGCCGCCAAGGCCGGGAGTGTCGGCAAGAAAGAAGCTAAAAATATGTTGTTCTGGACAAAAGAAGAGTATGTAAAGTTTGCCGGCGCCATGATGGACAAGCCGTTATCGTTCTACGCATTTGAGATGTTGTACTGGTGTGGCATCCGCATGGGTGAGATGCTTGCCCTTACTCCGGCAGGCTTTAATTTTGACAAAAGCACTGTCACCATCAGCAAATCCTACCAGCGGCTCAACCGTGAGGACATAATCACCGAACCCAAAACACCCAAGAGCAACCGAACAATCAAGATGCCGGGCTTCCTCTGTCAGGAGATACAGGAGCACATGAAATCCTTGTATAGTTGCGAACCTGGCGACAGGCTGTTCCCCATCAGCAAGAGCTACCTGCACCACGAAATGGACAGGGGTAGCAAGGCAGCAGGCGTCAAGCGGATTCGGGTGCATGACCTCAGACACAGCCACGTTTCACACTTAATTGAGCTTGGGTTCTCGGCGGTGGCGATCGCCGACCGGGTGGGGCATGAGAGCATCGACATCACATTTCGATATGCGCACCTTTTTCCGTCCAAGCAGATAGAGATTGCCGACAAGCTAGATGTTGAGCGTGGGGAGGGCTTTTGATATGTCAGCCAAGACACTTGACAACAAAGGCAGATGGCGGAATAAAACCGTGGCGTTCAGAATATCACCGGAGGAAGATGCACAGCTTGAAACAGCAGTGGTGCTGTCGGGTCTGACCAAGCAAGACTATATCATTCGGAGACTTCAATGTCGGGATGTGGTTGTGCAGGGCAATCCTCGTGTGTACAAGGCGCTACGAAATCAGCTTGCCACTGTTTTC
>WRAV01000002.1 GCA_009780025.1 Oscillospiraceae bacterium
CAAAGGCAGGTGGGTGTGGGCGGTAGTTGGGTTCTATGGATGATACAGCTCCGCAGCCGACGTGTTCGTCAGTAACGGCGCAGTCAGCGGCAAACACCTCACCACAAAAACTCCTTACTCTAAACCCGGGCTCGCATAGCGGCTGGGTAAGTTTGCGGGCGGCCAAGGGCTCGAAATCCAAAGGCATCTACTGTTACTCCTGCCTCTGTTGGCAAGCCGGGAGTTCGCAAGAATTGCACACGGGTAAACGCTCTAGTCTTCGCTTACCTGTCCGTATAGTGGGGGTCTGGGGGAGTTGTGCGCGACTGGTCTTGGAGCGCACCCGGTCCTCCCCCAGTCGCCTTTCTTTGCTTACTTCTCTTTGGCGAGACAAAGAAAGTAAGTGCCTCCGCGGCATGAGCGGTACAATAATCCCAGCCCGCAGGCTGAATCAATATTTGGTCTTGAACTTGACCTGAGCCCCCGGAACTTCAGCACCAATCGCGGAACGTCACTGGAAATCAGCGGGACGCGCAGGGGCGCGGCCCCTACAACAGTCGTCTGTGGAGTTAGACGGGACGCCCGGATGTGCGGCCCCTACAACAGGCACGGGTGGGATAAAACCCCGACCACGCAACAACAGGCTCCCGGTAAACCGCGGGCAAACGCAGTTCGCCCCTACAACCCCAGATTTCCCGCGTTACCGTGAGGGTCGGGCTTTCCATGCCAGACCGGCTTGTTCCTTTTTTGACACAAAACAGGCCGACGCATTAACATGCGCCGGCCTGTCGTTCGCATTATTACTTAACTTCGTAAAGCTTAGAGAGACGTTCCAGATGCTCGTATTTTTCCTTGGCGACTTTGTCGGCGTGCTCGAAGAGCTCCTCGGCGCGCTCCGGGAATGTGTTGGCCAAAGTGGTAAAGCGCACTTCGCTCTCGATGAACTCTTTGAAGCTCAGGGTTGGGGCCTTGCTGTCCAGCTGGAAGGGGTTCTTGCCCTCGGCCTTTAGGCGCGGGTCAAAACGGAAGAGGTGCCAGTAGCCGGCGTCTACCGCGTGCTTAGTCTGGAGCTGGCTAGCCGCCATACCGCCCTTGATACCGTGAGCAATACACGGGCTGTATGCGATAACGATCGATGGGCCCTTGTAGGTCTCGGCCTCGACAATTGCCTTCATGGTCTGGTTGTAGTCGGCACCCTGACCAACCTGCGCCACATAGACGTTGCCGTAGCTCATGGCAATAGCCGCAAGATCCTTCTTCTGGCCTTCGCGGCCGGCCGCAGCAAACTGAGCGACTGCGCCGGTAGGCGTAGCTTTGGATGCCTGACCGCCGGTGTTAGAGTACACTTCGGTGTCGAAGACCAGGATGTTGACGTCTTCTCCGGTGGCGATTACATGGTCTAGCCCGCCAAAGCCAATGTCGTAGGCCCATCCGTCTCCGCCGAAGGCCCAGACGCTCTTTTTGCCCAGATAATCCTTCTCGTTGAGGATATACTTCAAGATGTCTCTGGCGTCGCTGTCACAGGCCCCGCTGCCGCAGCAAGTGCCCACACAGGCTTCCAGCTTGGCGATGAAGTCACGGGTGGCAGCAGTGTTGGCAGCACCGTCATCCATGGTGTCCAGCCAGTCTTGGGCAAGTTTGCGCAACATCTCGTCGCCCTGGCCGGAAGTTATCAGCTCCTGGACTTTGCCCGCAAGGCGGTTGCGGATCATCCGCTGGCCCAAGAACATACCGTAAGCGTACTCGGCGTTGTCCTCAAATAGTGAGTTTGCCCAGGTGGGGCCGTTGCCGTTTTTGTCTTTGCAGAACGGGTTGGAGGGTGCGCTGCCGCCCCAGATGGACGAGCAGCCGGTGGCGTTGGCGATATACATCCGCTCGCCGTAGAGCTGGGTAATTACCTTGGCGTACGGTGTTTCACCGCAACCCGAGCAAGCGCCCGAGAACTCAAGCAACGGCTGTTTGAACTGGCTGCCCTTGACACTGGTCTCCTTGAATTTCGCCAAGGTCTCATCCTTCTCCGGCAGCTCAAAGCAGTAAGCGAAAACAGCCTGCTGCTCGGACTGGCTCTCAAGCGGCTCCATGACGATGGCTTTGTTCCCCTTCTTTCCGGGGCAGGCGTTGAAGCAGACATGGCAGCCCGCGCAGTCCAGCGGGGATACGGCCAAAGAATATTTAAACCCGGTCAGTCCGGTTGCGTCTACAGCCTTGGTTCCGGCTGGCGCAGCCTTCACTTCCTCGTCGGTGAGGATGTAGGGCCGGATTACCGCGTGGGGACAGACGTAGGAGCAGAAGTTACATTGGATGCAATTTTCCGGCTTCCAGTTGGGTACATCCACCGCGATGCCCCGCTTTTCGTAAGCGGAGGAGCCCAGCGGGAAGGTGCCGTCTTCCCGGCCCACAAATGTGGAAACCGGCAAGAAGTCGCCCTTCTGCGCGAATATCGGGGTGTGCACGTTGTTGATAAAGTCCACCAGCGCGCCGTCCTTGCCCTTGGCCACAGGCAGCTCCAGTTTGCCTGGTGCGGTTTTCCAGGACGCGGGCACCTGTATCTCCTTGAGGTCGGAGATGCCGCGGTCAATGGCGTCCATGTTCATTTTGATGACTTTTTCGCCTTTGCGGCCGTAACTTGCAACGGCAGCATCCTTCATGTACTTTACGGCTTCGTCAATCGGGATGATGTTCGCCAGCTTAAAGAAGGCAGCCTGCAGCACGGTGTTTATCCTTGGGCCAAGGCCGAGCTCCCGGCCGATTGCAATAGCGTCGATAGTGAAGAGCTTAATGTCGTTTTCGGCGATATGGCGCTTGACATCGCCGGGCAGGCGTTTTTCCAGCTCGGCAAGATCCCAGTCGCAGCTCAGCAGGAAGGTTCCGCCCTTTTTGAGGTCGCTGACCATATCGTACCTATCCACGTAGCTTGGGTTATGACAGGCCACAAAGTCGGCCTTCTTGACAAGGTAGGTGGATTTTATCGGCTTTTTACCAAAGCGCAGATGGCTAACAGTTATGCCGCCACTCTTTTTGGAGTCGTAGCTAAAGTATGCCTGCGCGTACATGTCGGTGTGGTCGCCGATGATTTTGATAGAGTTTTTGTTCGCGCCCACCGTACCGTCGGCGCCAAGGCCCCAGAACTTACAGCTGGTAGTGCCCTTCGGAACTGTGTCTGGGTCTTCGGTCACCGGCAAGCTTAGGTTGGTCACGTCATCCACAATCGAGATGGTGAACGGGGACTTCGCGCCGGTTTTGGCGTTCTCGTACACGGCGATGATGTCTCTGGGTTGGGTGTCCTTGCTGCCCAGACCGTAGCGCCCGGTGTATATCGGGGTGCTCTCGAACTTGCTGCCTTTGGTGGCCAGAACAACGTCTAGGTATAGAGGCTCGCCCAGCGCGCCGGGCTCTTTGGTGCGATCAAGTACGGTGATGGTCTTTGTCGAGGTCGGGAAAGCCGCAAGCAGCTTGTCTGCGCGGAATGGGCGGTAAAGGTGAACCTTGACCAGGCCGACCTTTTTGCCCTGAGCTATCAGGTAGTCGATAGTCTCTTCAATGGTCTCACAGACACTGCCCATGGCTACAACTACATGTTCGGCGTCGGGTGCGCCGTAGTAGTTGAACAGGCCGTAATTTGTGCCGGCACGCTTGTTGACTTCGTTCATGTAGCCCTCTACAACGTCGGGCAGGGCGTCGTAAAAGCTGTTGCAAGCTTCGCGCGCCTGGAAGAATATGTCCGGGTTTTGGGCCGTACCCCGCTGTACCGGGTGGTTGGGGTTTAGGGCGTTGCCCCTAAAAGCGTTGACAGCGTCTGTGTCCAGCATCTCGGAGAGGTCTTTGTAGTCCCAAGTTGCTATCTTGCTGACCTCGTGGGAGGTTCTAAAGCCGTCGAAAAAGTGCAGGAAGGGCAGGCGGCCCTTCATCGCTGCCAGGTGAGCGACAGCGCCCAAGTCCATGACCTCTTGCACACTGGAAGAGGCCAGCATTGCAAAGCCGGTCTGGCGGCAGGCGTAGATGTCGCTGTGGTCGCCAAAAATGCTCAGCGCGTGGGAAGCAACCGCCCGCGCGGACACGTGCAGTACGCAGGGCAGGTTTTCACCGGCCATTTTGTACATGTTGGGAATCATCAGCAAAAGTCCCTGTGAGGCTGTGTAGGTAGTGGTCATAGCGCCGGCGGCCAATGAGCCGTGAACAGCGCCGGCGGCACCGGCCTCGCTTTGCAGCTCTACTACCTGTACCCGCTGGCCGAATACGTTTTCGACCCCGTTTGCGGACATCTTGTCCACTTCTTCCGCCATGTTGGAAGAGGGTGTGATAGGGTAGATCGCCGCAACCTCGGTAAACGCGTAGGAAACGTGTGCGGCAGCGGTGTTCCCATCCATTGTTTGTAGATTTCTCGCCATACTTTTTCCGTCCTCCCAATTTCCTTATTATCATCTACCAGATATACTATCATTTACCACTGTGGATGTAAAGAGATTTGTTGTGCTCGTGCCCAAAAAATTTGTGAAAAAATCAACCAAGCGTGATTTTCCTATACATTTTCCATATTTTTATGGAAAAAATATGCATAACCTCCGGCAACGAAGTAAAAGTTATATACAGAATCTGCGATTAAGTGCTGCGACCGCAGACTATTCGCTACAGGGAGTGTAGCGCTTTAGCTAGTAATGGGTTGCCACCGGCCTTGTGCTTGTAATACGGGCACTGGCCGGTTGAAAACGATTTGTTAACAATCGCGGTTTTCGGCTTGTGTGTAGGAACGGTTTCTGGTAAAATAAAAATGTATGCGTGATCGAGAGAGCGCTGACCTCTGCCCTTGTGGCGGCGGCGCGCAGAGGGAGTTGAGCTTATTTTAGAAGATCACAGTTGGGTGATGTACATAGCCATTGTGGTGCTGATTTTGTTGTCCTGCGTTTTTGCGGCCTCAGAGACGGCGCTTTCTACCATCAACAAAATACGCCTTAAAAAGAACGCCCAGGAGGGAGACCGCAAGGCCCAGGCGGTTCTCGCCCTTATAGAGCACTACGATAAAACCCTGACCACCATTTTGGTCTCCACCAACCTTATTGCGGTGGCAGTCTCCACCATGGGCACTCTTGTGTTCATTGCACTGTTTGGAGCTTCCGGCGCCATCGTTTCAACAATAGTCTTCACCGTCCTCTTTTTGGCAGGCGAGATTCTGCCCAAAACATACGCCAGCAAAAACAGCGAGAAAGTCGCTTTTAAGTCACCGGGGTTCTTGCGGGTGGCCGGGGTGATTCTCTTCCCCCTTTGTTTTTTGATTGTCAAGCTACAGGGCGCCATGCAAAAACCCGGCAGCCCTGAAGATAAAACCCCATCCATCACCGAGGAAGAGCTCATACACTTCATAGAATCGATTGAAGAGGAGGGCGTGCTCGAAGAGCAGGAGAGCAGCATGGTTCAGTCGGCGCTGGAGTTCGACGAGACCAGCCTGCGCGAGGTAATTACCCCACGTGTAAGCCTGGAGGCCTTGGACGCCGACAGCACACAGGAGGAAATCTCCAAGTTTCTGCTGGAGGTAAAGCATAGCCGGGTACCGGTCTTTGAGACTTCGATCGACAACGTTATCGGGGTGCTGCAGGCTCAGGACGCTATGCGCCGCATTATATCCGGAGAAGAGGTTGACCTTAGGGCAATAATACAGAAGCCCTGTTTTGTCCACAAGGGGATGAAGCTTTCCGGGCTGCTAAGCGTATTTAAGTCCAGGGAGGCCACCATGGCCGTCGTGCTGGACGAGTATGGCGGCACTGTGGGTATTGTAACCCCAACCGACCTGCTTGAACACCTGGTCGGTGACTTTTACGACGAGGAATACTCTGACAATCTCAAGGAGCACGATGACGGCTCCTACGAGATAGACGGCGGCTACTACCTCGAGGATATGTTCGAGAAACTGGATATAAAACCGGCAGACCCCGAGATTGAATACACTACGGTCAACGGCTGGGCGATGAGCGTAATCGGCTTTATCCCCGAGGTTGGGGAGAGCTTTGAGTTCGGTGGGTACAGCTTTAAGGTGACACAGGTAGATGGTAATAAGATTGTGCGGTTGAGGGCGGTGCCTTGCACAGATAATAAAAAAGAACAATAGACTTCATGGTAAGGCGGTGACGTGTTGAAAAAGGTCTTGGCTGTTTTGCTGGTTGTTGCGGTGCTGCTTGCCGGCTGTGCCCGCGATATGCAGGAGTTGCCACTGGAACTTACGGAACCACCTGTTGCCGCGTCCCCGCCGGAGCCCCAGACTGAACCTATAATCGAACCGGAGCCTGAACCTGAACCGACAGAGCCGGTGCCGTATGTGCCGGACGATATTCGTAGCATTGTCGCGGCGGGGCGGTTTGTCGGTGAGTTTGATCTCTGGGATGGTGGCGAGCAGCACTACACCACTTACGAAAACCCGCTGCTGCGCCTGCGCTACCATTTTGATGAAGACGAGGACACTCCGAGGCCGGATTTGTTCATTGGTGTTAGTCCGTCTGAGTATTCGGACGGTCTCTTTGACGCATTGAGTTTTGGCAACCGTATGGTTATGCGTTTGATTGAAGGTGACGGGCGCGAGTGGGTCGAGCAGCAAGTACGGGCGCACGAAGAGCAGCTTGTCGAGATGTACCAAGATTTTCTGCGTTATCTTGTGGAAGAGATGGGCTATGACCTTGAGCAATTGCGACGCAACATGCGCGAATCAAGGCAGCAGAGTGATGAGTGGCATGAGGAGCAGGGCGATGTTCTCGAACGCCGCTTCGATGTATCGGACCACGAAGAGCTTGCTTTTTGGCCAGCCGAGCATCTTGTGGCTGGACTCTACTACCGGGGCTACCACATAAACATTGTGGAGCCTTTCACGGGATTTTGGAATGGAACCAGCTACCTGTACGCACAGCTAGACCACAATCGCGCTGTAGTTGTGCATGTTGCGGCATGGAACGAAGAGCAGGTAAGGGAGCACATTGCCCGCTTTTCGCTACTAGAGGAATCGGAAATTATTCAAGGGAGCTGAACTGTTTTGCAGGACTTTAAAAACGCGAAACGCATAGTGGTAAAGGTGGGCACCTCCACACTTACCTACGATACCGGGCGGATAAACATCCGGCGGCTGGAGCGGTTGGTTGCCGTGCTTTCCGACCTTGCGAACTCCGGCAAGGAGATTGCACTGGTCTCTTCTGGCGCGATAGCGGTGGGCGTGGGCAAGCTTGGCCTGCGCGAGAGGCCCAGCCAAATCGCGCTGCGCCAGGCGGCTGCGGCTGTTGGCCAGTGTGAGCTGATGCATCTTTACGACCAGCACTTCTCGCAGTATTACCACAAGGTAGCCCAGCTGTTGCTGACCAGGGACGTGGTGGACGATCCCACCCGATGCGCGAATGTGGTTAACACCTTCACCGCGCTATTTGAGCTGGGAGCGATACCGATAATAAACGAGAACGATACCGTCTCCACTGCCGAGCTGGAAGGCGAAAGCTTTGGTGACAATGACCGCCTTTCCTCGCTGGTGGCAACTTTGATAAACGCCGACGGCCTTATTGTCCTCAGCGACATTGACGGTCTATACACCGCTAACCCCCAAAGCGACCCCAGCGCCAAACTAATCCCGCTGGTAAAGCGGATTGATGATGAGCTTCTGGCCTGCGCCGGCGGCACAGTCTCCGGCCGTGGCACTGGCGGTATGACCACTAAAATTCAGGCGGCTCAGCTGGTCACCGCACAGGGCATTCCCATGGCGATAGTCAATGGCAAAGACCCGGACAACCTATACAGAGTGCTTGAGGGCGCACAGGTAGGTACTGTGTTCAGAGGGCAGAAGTGAACATTAATGAGCCTGACCAGCGCCGCAAAATTTTAATCTTGTATTTTTCCGGCACGGGCGCGACAAAGAAGGTTGCGCAGATCATGCACATGCAGTTATCGCAAAGATACACGGTCAGTATCTCTTCGATTGAGGACGATGCAGGCTTAGATATAAATGATTACGATGCTTTAATAGTCGGCACCCCGGTTTATCACGCGGCCCCACCGCGTATTGTAACAAGCTATTTTGAACACATACGTCCGCTGGTTAAGGCTCTGCCCGCACTGATTTATAACACGCGGGGGCTTTGCGCTCTTAACACCAACCGAATACTGGCAAAGCAACTATACAAAAAGAAGATCGTCACAATCATGGATACGGCTTACCGAAGCCCGGCAAGCGACGGCTCGCTGATAGCCCCCCGCATTAAGAGGTTCTTCGAGTTCGAGCCAGGACTAAACCGCAAAGTCACCAAAGACTGCAAGGCGTTTGTAAAGTTGCTGCAATCCGGTAGCTTGCGGGTCTATATTCCACGGTTCCAAATTGGCAGCTTGATAAACGCTCCTAACAAGTTGGCGGGTCAGCTTATCAGGCTGAAAATACACCTTCACCGGGGACGATGCACAAAGTGCGGCAAATGCACGGCAAACTGCCCGATGGGAGCTCTAAGTAAGGACTTTTCCGGCTGGCCTGTGGTTGCAAAAAACGAATGCATAAACTGCTACCGCTGCATTCATAGGTGCCCATGCCTGGCGCTATCGCTGAGCAAGAGAAAACCCACAGACAGAGTACTGAGGTATTGAACCATATGGGGGGACAAATTGTGGACTACCTAAACACTATCGGCCAAAAAGCCAAGGCTGCTGCCCATGAGCTTGCCCTGCTCAGCGCCGGAGAGCGGGATCGTGCCCTCCTGGCTATGGCAAACGCCCTTGAGAGTACTACCGAAGAAATCCTGACAGCCAACGCCAAGGATTTGCGCGCCGCACGGGAATCAGACATGAGCCCCGCCATGCAGGACAGGCTGACACTAACTGATGCGCGGATAGCCGGCATTGCCGCCGCCCTTCGGGAGTGTGCAGCTCTGCCCGACCCCTTGGGCCGAACACTTGAGGGCATAACCCGGTCAAATGGCCTGGTTATAGCTAAGGTCTCAGTCCCGCTTGGCGTGGTGGGTATCATATTCGAGTCGCGGCCCAACGTGGCTGTGGACTGCGCCGGGCTCTGTATAAAATCGGGCAATGCCTGCATTTTGCGTGGTGGCAAAGAGGCCATACACTCAAACACCGCACTGGTGGCCGCTATGCGAGCCTCGCTTGCCAGTGAGGGCCTTGACCCTAACTTCATCCAGCTGATTGAGGATACTAGCCGCGAGACCGCCACCGCCATGATGAAGCTAAACAAATACATCGACGTGCTTATCCCGCGGGGCGGGGCGGGGCTGATAAGCGCGGTGGTCGAAAACGCCACTGTGCCGGTGATCGAGACCGGTATCGGCATATGCCATGCTTACGTAGACGATACCGCCGACCTGGAAGTGGCCGCTAGCATAGTCCACAACGGTAAGACCTCCAGACCCAGTGTTTGCAATGCTCTTGAGTGCCTGCTGGTACACCAGAGCGTGGCCGCGACATTCCTACCCATAATTCGCGAGCGGCTGAGCAGCCACGACGTACAGCTGCGTGGATGCGAGAAGACATGCGGAATTTTGGGTGCGGGCGCTGTACCAGCCACACCTGAAGACTATGAGACGGAGTTCCTGGACTACATTCTGGCTGTCAGGGTTGTGAAGGATATTGGCGCGGCTGTCGAACATATACGCGTGCATTCTTCCGGCCACAGCGAAGTTATAGTTACCCAGTCGCTGGAAAGCGCCAACCGCTTCACCCGGGAAGTTGATAGTGCAGCTGTCTATGTGAACGCTTCAACTCGCTACACCGACGGCGGCGAGTTCGGTCTGGGGGCCGAGATAGGCATCTCCACCCAGAAGCTGCACGCGCGCGGTCCAATGGGGCTGCGGGAGCTTGTAAGCTATAAGTACGTCATCACCGGCAGCGGGCAGGTGCGCTGACAGTGAATTTGTAGGGGCCGCACACCAGGGCGTCCCGCTAGCCCTAACGATGATGCCCTGTCGTTTACATTAAACTTCGCGTAATAGGGACGGGCCGCCCAGTGTGCGGCCCCTACACGCGCACATCGTTTTGAGAATTACCACCAAGGAGCATATATTATGGCAAAACCTAGCAATAACAAGAGACGCCGCTATGCCGCGCCTATAGGCGGGGCGTTTATCCTGTTGGCCTTTGTGGGTCTTGTGGCGGTTGTGCTTACAAGCCTGAACCTAACCGACCGGCTGCTTGGCAATGAGGCTGACAAAGAGCGGATCGAGGACGTCATTCGCCCGCTGCTCATGTGGGACCCGCCGCCCTTTGAAGACCCGGCCGACATAAGCCCTGCCCTTATGCTCCACGCCAGCATGTGGTCGGCGCTGGGCTACACAAGCTACCCCTTTAACGAAAACCAAGAGATGGAGGTGCCCGCCTCCGACTTGGATGTAGCCGCCACCAGGCTGTTCGGCCCCGGTGTGACCCTGCAGCACCGCACCTTTGGTGAGTATGAGCAGAGCTACTACTTCGACAGGGTTCGGCAGGTTTACCATGTAGCGGCCACCGCGCAGCTATTTCGGCACTCACCGCGGGTAATTTCGATTGAGCGGGGCGAGGGCGCGTACTACGACGTGCTGGTAGGGTACCTGCCGCCGCAGGGCGCTTTTACCGCGAATTTACAAGGGGCCCGGGGAATCCCCGAGCCCGAAAAGTATATGATTTATGTAATGCGCCGAACAGGAGATAGCTTCCAGATCGTGGCGCTGCGGGATACTCCGGCCGCTGTTGGGGAGATGTATATGCCGGGGTAGAGATACGCAACAAAAAACGGCTCCATGCACCTTGTGCGGGGCGTTAACTATTTGGCAAATAGTGAGACGTTATAACACAAGATGCTCCACTCTGCCAATCCCCTCAATACCCAACCGGCCGGCTACCTCTTCGAACAGGGCAGGGTGGCCGCTTGTGTATACTTCCAGCTTGCCTTTTGCCTGCGGATTTAGCAGCCCCTGCTCGGCCAGCAGTTGGGAGGTGGCTTCGGCCTGGGATGCGGCAGGGTCGAGGAAGGTAACTTCGGGGGCAGCCATCATGAATTCGCCGTCCACTATGGGGTAGTGGGTGCAGGCAAGAATTATATGGCTGAGCGCGCGCCGGGAGAGCAGCTCGCTTGTGAGCCTGTGCACTTCGGTGGGAATCTCATCGCCGCCAAAGCGGCCTGTGTCCACCAGGCGGGCGAGACTCGGACTGCCCTGGCCCCAGACCTTGGTGCCGGGGCTCGCTTTTTGGATAAGCTTCTCGTACATCCCAGAGTTTACGGTAAATTCGGTGGCGATTACGCCGACTTCCTCGAGGCCCAGACGGGCCAGATGCCCCGCTATCGGCTCGATTATACTGAGCACCTTAAAGCCGCAGTCCGGCTCGCCCTCCAGTTGGAAAAGCGCGGAGGTGGTGTTGCAGGCCGAAACTGTCAGCTTAGCTCCCCTGCTCCCAAAGAAATCTAAAATTCGCTGGGTTATCGCGTTCAGCTCCTGACGGCTGCGGTTGCCGAAGGGACAGTTTGCACTGTCGCCGAAGTAGATAATATCTTCCCCCGGCAGCAGGGCGCGCAGGCGTCGCAGAACAGTCAGGCCGCCCACCCCGGAATCGTATATGCCAATAGGGCTGTTTAGGTTATGTGTCATTAAGCGAGTGTTCCCTTCGTATGTATTGCCGGCCACTACACATTATATATGCGCGCATGCCGCCATGTTAGCAGAAAATTTTCTTCATTGCCGCTCTCAGCTTGACAAACACTGACCGGTGGCGTTATAATTATTTGGTTGGTGCCCGATTGTGTAATGGTAGCACGACAGACTCTGACTCTGTTTGTCTGGGTTCAAATCCTAGTCGGGCAACCAAATATTGCTTCCTATGACAACGCGGTTTTCAACCTGTCTTATCGACGGGGGAGAGCCGCGTTAGTCATTAAATGGTATAATTGCGCATCAAAAACCGGTTGCCGCTTTAGCGGCGAAGCATTTCGCATAAGTATAATCCCACGCCTTACAGTGGGTATTATATCACATTAAGCTACGCTGTTACAAACGAAAAGTTCATTATGCATAGAGCTTGGGAGCATTTGCACATTTGGTGCAAATGCTCCCAAGCCTGTCAAAAAGGAACAATCCTGCGGGCTGAGCATATTGTACCGCTCATGCCGCGGGGCCACCCGCAAACCTGCCCTTGACCTACCAGTGAGGGCCCGGGGGAGTTGTTTGCGACTGACCTTGGAGCAGACCCGGTTCTCCCCCCAGTCGCCTTTCTTTTGCTTGCTTCTTCTTTGGAGACAAAGAAAAGTAAGTGCCTCCGCGGCATGAGCGGTACCAAAGTCCCAGCCCGCAGGCTGATTTGAAATTTGGTCTTGAACTTGAACTTCAGTGCCATACATGGAACGCCGCTGGAAATTAGCGGGCCGCCCGGGTGTGCAGCCCCTACAGCGACAGGTTCGCGGTAAGACGCGGGCGATTGAAAATCGCCCCTACAACAGGCACCACGGTAAACCTAGACTGACACGGAACCAAGCTCAAACTATGTTGTATTTCTTTGACAGGCTGAGGAGCGCTTGCACTAAGTGTGCAAACGCTCCCAAAGAGTCAGCGGACTATCTCGCTAAGTAACCAGTTGTAATTAAGAACCTGTGCTCATAAGTGAGCAGTGCTGACACGGTGTGGCGCTGTGAGCTAAGATATAAAAGTTATATCGAACCCGATTAAGGGTTCAAATACAATCACTCAGGGTAGCAATTCCTCTTGCAGTAAGTTAAGGCCCTGTCCTGTTTGGGCGCTTACCGGAAATATCTTGCTTGCTCCAGCAAAGCGAAGGGTTGCCTCAGCCTTTTCAATATCTTCCTTTGTGTAGGCAATATCCGTTTTGCTTATCACACCGTAAACAGGCTTTTCGCCAAACATCCAAGCAAACCCTGGGGGAAAGTGGCCACCATTGCCGACACAGCTTTGCATAAGCAATACAACATCAACTTGAGCTGCTGTCGCAGCTAAGGCCCGATGTAGTCGTGGGTTTTCGAGATATTCGCCCGGAGTGTCGATTGCATTGCCCAATACCTCGATGGCTTGGGTCTTTTTTTCCAAGGGTACAAGCCCTTCAATTGCTCGGCAAAATGTGCTCTTTCCGCAGCCCACTGCGCCTATCAACATTATCACCGGCATTTTCTATGTCCTCGTAAATGGTGCCACCGAAAAGCCCATTTCGCCAGAAAGCAAATCTCTCACACCGTTTAGCGATGATTCCACGCTGGCAACGTCACCGTTAATAACAAGGGAACCACTAAAGCGGTCAAGAAAGATAATCTCCACCTCTGCGGCCTTAGTTGCCACATCTGCCGCTATAATCGCGGCTTCTCCCGGCGTTATGGTCAGTATGCCCAACGCGCCATTCCTCTCGGTTATCACGCCAAGCTTTCCATACAAGTCGGCGCTTGGGTTGGCTATCAGATGCGCAAGGGTGACCTGTTTACCCGGCACATATTCCTGTATAACCCTTTGTTTCCCGACCTCGCCTAGCACCACTATTCGGCCTCCTTTTATAATAGGGCAGAAAGCTAAGTGTCACAGCGCAGGAACGCGCAACACCTTTCTCTGCCTCTTACTCTCTAGTTTATAGCATCGACTCAAATATCGCGGGTGTCGGTCTTGCTATCACAGTTTTCGCAAATAACATTCCGTCCTTTTTGGCAATAGCCGCGCCGTGTTCAACCGCCTGAGTAACAGCCGCCACATCCCCTGTGATGACAGCGAATGATTTTCCTCCGATACCGGTTCCCAGCCGGACGTCGACCAGCTCAACTTGGGCAGCTTTGACCGCGGCGTCGGCGCCGAGTATTGCGCCGGTGATGCTGAAATACTCAAGCACTCCGAGAGCCCCCACTTGGGACACCCCTCCCGCTGCACTTATTGCGCGCACTACTTCTGGGTGAACCCGGGCGATTACAAGTTGTTCTACAAGGTAGCTCCCGGCGGCCGCTATTCCCGCTTGTATGGCTGCGTCTACCGCGGCAACCTCCCCTTTTATAAGGACATTGTACTTGCCCGGGCAGTTTGGTCTTGCGAATACCAGCGTAACCTCGGCCGCTTTGAGCATTTCGTCTGCCGCCTGCACTCCCCGTGCTATGCTGTTGGTTTCCAGAAAACCGATTGCGGTGCTCACAGGCTCTTCACCTCGCTTTCAATTACAACGCTCTGCCCGACCTCGATTACCCTTCCATCAATTGATGCGTGGACGTTTGCTCCAAGCTCATCTCTCGGGCACAGGGCAATCTTCTCGCCCATGCTCACACGGTCACCAACTTTGACTATTGGCTCGGCCGGTCGGCCTATATGCTGTTTTAGCGGTATCTCCACCCGGCCAGGGCAGTAGTCGGCAATGTCCCAGATTTCTCTTTCGTAGTAAGCAAGAAGCCCCAGCCTTGCCGCTATACGTTTAGGATAAATCTTTCGCTCTTCACGCTCTGCCATTGGCACCGGAGACCTGTTACACTTTGAGTATCTCTCGCCAGCCTTCGCGTACTCAACTTTGATGAGTGCGTTGATCTTTCTCGGCTGCAGCTGCATTGGGCATGCGTAGTCCTCGCAGATACCGCACTCGCAGCAGATAAGGGCCTCGCGCACATGGTTCTCTGCAAGGATTGACCCAATATCTCCGCCAAAAGCCAGTGCTCGCATGATTTTGTGTGGCTGCAACGGGTGCCCGGAAAGGTAGCGAGGACAGAGCTGGGTGCAGTAGCTGCACTGTATGCAGACAGAGCGTGCACGGTTAACAGTGTGGGCAACGCTCACCTCCCCACGGGCTACAAGCGGGCTCTCTGACGGCAGAACAATCAAGCCGGAAGTGGTTTTTGTAACAACCTTACGTCCAGCCTCTTCGCCGCTCAGAAGTCTGCCCATCAGCGGGCCACCGGCCACGATACTGTAATCGCGCAGCCGAGTTCCCCCTGCCTGCTCTATGCACTCGTTCAGTGACGTGCCCACCGGAACGCGCAGCAGAGTTGGCGAATTTACCTCCCCTGTTACGGTCAGTACGCGGTGTGTAAACGGCTTGCCCTCCAGCGCCCTCCCCACTGCAAGAACAGTAGCTACGTTGCTGACAACCGCTCCCAGATCCGGGGGTATCCCTCCCGGAGGAACGCTCTTTCCCGTAACCTCAAGGACTATCGCCTGCTCGTCACCGGCCGGGTAGAAGTTGTCCAGCAAAAACAACTTAACGGCCGAATTCTCTTGACCAATGACCGACTCCAGCTCGCGAATTTCTCTCTCGTAAGTTCTTTTGAGGGCAATGAAAATATCTGCCGCGCCAACATGGCTTCCTATCGCTTGGGCTGCCCGGATAAGATTCATTGCTTGGGTTCGCATAAGGTGGCGGTCGGTAAACAGCAGGGGCTCGCACTCCGCGCCGTTGACGATAAACGTCTGCGCCTCGGCGCTCAGCTTGATATGGGTGGGAAACCCAGCCCCGCCACACCCGACAATCCCTGCTTCAAATACGCGTTCTATAAGATTCATCTATGCTGCACCCCAGCCTACTTTTTTACATCAAGAGAGTCTATTATTCCTACAATGGTGCTGTCAACCGGCAGGTTATCCCGTGAGAGGGCATGGCGCGCCGTGCTGCCTTCAACCACCAGCACTCTCTCGCCTATCCCCGCCCCCACCATATCGGCCGCTACGTAAGGAATGCTCTCCCAATCCGAACGCACGTCGATCTGTTTGACCACCATAAGCTTAAGCCCGCTCAGCGACTCTTCCTTTTTGGTTGCCCACACATGGCCTATCACTTCGCATATTTTCATGGTTTTTCCACCTCTCGGTCGACTTCTATACCCGCCCTGCGAAAAATGTCACGGGCTAAAGGCGTAACTACCGCGCCCCGCTTAAGGCTTATACTTTTAACTCCGGACACCGCCAGCTTCTTTGCCACCGTTTCGGTAATTAGCTTGTCCGGCAACGCTGGGGGTTGTCCGGTTTGGGTCGGCGCTTTCTTCACCGTTGAAACTTCATGCTTTTTACACTCGCAGGATGAGAGAATCTCAGCCACTGAGCAGCTTGTCAGGGCACACGCATTTGCCTCGTCGGTATCCAAATGGAGAGCAAGTCTAAAATCCTTGCTGACCCGCACGGTTATCTTATCAAAAGTAACTGGCCGCTCACCGCGCACCTTCACTCGAACGCTCTCTCCGTCCGAAATTTTTAGGGCAAGCGCGTCCTCCGGAGCCATATGTATATGTCCTCTGGCTGCAATCACCGCGCCCTGCGCCGAAATAAAATTCTCTCCCGCGAAAATGATTACATCTCCGGCTTGGGCAAGGTCTCCCGACATGCATACCGGCGCCTTCGCCCCAAGCGCACGTGCGTCGGAGATAGAAAGCTCTACCTGTGTCTTCTCCCGGGCAGGGCCAAGTATAGCTACGTCCGCAAACTGTCCTTTGGCCCCAACCAGCCGCACCCTCTCTTTGCAGAGGTATTGCCCCGGCTGGCTAAGTTCCCGCACCGGAGTAAGCTCATATCCCTGGCCGAACAGCCGCTCAATATCCTGGGAGCAAAGGTGAATATGCCGGGCGGACACTTCCACCGGAACTTGCCGAGAGCCACTGGTATCCCGACTGGTCGGCGGCTCTTCGACTTGCTTCCCCTTGGCGAGTATCGCTTCTACAACTTCGCGAACCAACTTTTCATTCATCGTGTCCACTCTGCCACTCCCCTTTTTTACGAACCGCCTGCCGGCAATATAGAATATGAAAAGCGCTGCTCAGGCGGTTAAGGCTCTGCAATATATCTTTTCTCACAGCTTCCCCACCCTCGTCTGTAAATGCTGCCACAGCCGCTAACTCGACTTCCCGCGCTGAGGCTCTGAGGCTGTTGAGGCAAACTGCAAGCTCCCCCATCTTGTATGACGGCGGGCGAAATGGCATACCGCAAAACTTTTCCGGGTCGTGCGAAGCTTTGCGCAGAGCTGCCTCGTCCATTCCGAGAAGGGCGTCCCACTCGAATGGTTCCTCTTTGACCTCGCAGGCGAGCAGCCGGCGCAGAAAACCAAGTACCTCTTCGAGCTCTAAAACAAGCGCACGCTCAGCCTGCTTCTCGGCAAGAACCTGCCCTTCCAGCACTTTAGCTTGCAGGCAGTCAAGCTTCCCGCGCAGAGCTATTCGCGGGTGGGTCTTGGGAACCAGGTAATTCCCGTACAGATGAGTCATGTGTTCGGGCTTTACCCGGTAACGGCGACCCGCGTTGTCTTTGTATCCACTCTTAAAAGCGCAGGGTGTCTCGTCTTCTTTACACCAAACCAGTTTAATGTGGTGCTCGCGGATATAGTCCCGTGCCGCCGGGGTTAACACATCCCCCGAAGCAAGGCACAACTCCCCAGAGGGGTTTGCGCCGCGGCGCGCACGCAGTATGTTTTCGGTTATCAGCATTCGCGCCCTCCTTTAGTTTGTTATTCGAGTGGAGTTATTTTCCGCCCGCTTTGGGGAGAATCATCTCAACTTCAGCGTGTGGGCGGGGTATAACATGGACGCTCTTGAGCTCGCCGATATTAGCCGCCGCAGACGCGCCGGCGTCAACCGCAGCTTTTACCGCGCCTACATCCCCGCGAACCATAATGGTTACAAGACCGCCGCCCACCAAAGTTTTGCCTACAAGAGTCACATTTGCGGCCTTAACCATTGCGTCCGCAGCCTCAATTGCGGCAACAAGTCCTTTTGTTTCCAGCATTCCAAGTGCCTGTAAAGCAGACATATTATTTTTCCCCTTTCTTGGCATCATCCCCGGCCTTTGGCAGAATCAGCTCGACCTCGCTGTGCGGGCGGGGAATTACGTGCACACTTACCAACTCTCCGACTTTTTCAGCCGCTGCGGCACCGGCGTCAACCGCAGCCTTAACAGCGCCCACGTCCCCGCGGACCATAACGGTTACGAGGCCGCCGCCTACAAGGGTTTTGCCCACAAGAGTGACATTAGCCGCCTTAACCATTGCGTCTGCAGCCTCAATCGAGCCTACCAAGCCTTTTGTTTCTACCATTCCCAGTGCGTGAAGTGTTGCCATTTTCGCTACCTCCTATAGATGATGATTTAATTTTTTTAGCCTTTCCGCTCGGCCATCTGTTGGATGACCTGGCGGGTAATTCTCTCTATCTCTTCGCGGCCAAAACCGCTTTTGGGGGTAGTGTCGGGTAGACTTTGCGGCCCCTGCCTTATCTCCTCAAGCTCCCGAACTCCCCACGCCACCCTGCGGATATTCAGCAAGTTCATAGGCGTCACATTGTCCGATGTGGAGTTTCCGCCCGGTGCGCCGCAGCCAAGAGTGAAGGATGGGGCAAGGTTTGTACTGGCCCCCACTCCGCCAAGGGCGGCCGGAGTGTTTACAAGCAGGCGCATAACCGGCTTTTTTAGGGCAAATGCCCGGATAACCGTCTCATCCATTGAGTGGATGACCATCGTATGCCCAAGCCCCTCGCCTTGTAATATCTCTATGCAGCGGCGGCAGGCGCTCTCCCAGTCTTCCTCTACATAAAAACCTAAGACCGGGCAGAGCTTTTCGCGCGAATATGGGTTTTCATGGCCCACAGTATCCTCTTCGGATATGAGCACCCGCGTTCCCGGGGGAACCTCTACCCCGGCCATTTCGGCTATAGTCACCGCGCTTCTGCCTACAATGGCGGGGTTCATACCGCCCCCGCGCATCAGGATTGCGCCTACCCTGTCTGACTCGGCGCCTTTGAGTATGTAGCCGCCTTGTTTTTGCAGCTCACTGAGCACTTTTTCTCGGATGGAACGCTCTGTCACAATGCTCTGCTCGGAGGCGCAGATGGTGCCGTTATCAAAAGTTTTGCTGTCAAAAATATGCTTGACGGCACGCGGGATATCCGCCGAGCGCTCGATAAACGCGGGGCCGTTGCCTGCGCCCACCCCAATAGCCGGGGTCCCGGAGGAGTACGCTGCCTTTACCATTCCCGGGCCGCCGGTGGCCAGTATCAGCCCGGTGTCGGGGTGTTTCATCAGCGCGTCTGTGGCTTGGAAGGTGGGGGTGGCGAGGCAAAGCGCTAAATCTTCCGGGCCGCCAGCCCTGCCAATCGCCTCTCGGATAATCTTCACCGTCTCGGTAATGCAAGCGAGCGCGTTCGGGTGAGGGCTGAACACCACCGCATTGCCCGCTTTTATAGAAATGAGAGCCTTGAATATAACGGTAGATGTAGGGTTTGTAGATGGAATAAGAGCGGCAATAACCCCCACCGGCGAGGCCACCTCAAGGATTTTCTTTTCCTTGTCTTCGGCAATTACGCCTATGGTCTTCATATCCTTAATGAACTCGTATACGCTCTGGCTTGCCAGCAGGTTCTTGGCGATTTTGTCGGTCACTATTCCAAAGCCGGTCTCCTTTGCCGCCTGCTCGGCAAGGGGCCCGGCCATCCCGGCGGTTTCCCGGGCAATCTCTGCGACAAGGTTGTCCACCTGCCGCTGGTCATACTCGGCAAGAATTTTCTGCGCGGCCTTTGCTCTGCCGATTAAGTCCCGCGCTTCCTGAATTGAAGCAAGGTCTTTGTCAAGACGCAAAATCTCACCTCCTTTTAGTAGTCAAGCGGACTTTCCGCCACCCGGCAGACAGCCTCCGCGAAAGCCTCGCAGGCCGCCTTGCACGCGCTTTGCTCACCTGTCAGCAGCCCGCCTGCGAAGTTAGTTTCGGTTGGCGGGCCATAGAACAGCGCGAGCCTCACATCCGCTGCCTTCAGGGCAAAATCCAGTGCGTAAAGGGCTTCGGCTGGCGGCGCTATAAGGTAGGCTAAGGGAGCGCCTTCGTTAACGCCTGCACTCGCTGAGAGAAATGAGCCCGTCCGCGAAACACAGTGGGCGAAGTAAACGATCTCATCCTTCTCGTCCGCGCTGTAAAAGCACGCTCCCTCGCGGATAAATCGCTGAGCAGCTTCGAGGCCACTGCGTACTTCCTCCGGCGTCTCGCCCGCTAAGATCCCTATGAACTCGCCGGCTAAACGGGTAGATGCATTACCGGCTCCCGCGTAGAGGCTTTTAGCGTAAGCCACACTGACATCAGCCTTTTTGGTGGCTTCATCCAGAGCGAGATAGGCAACATCGTCGCTGTCAGCCGTAATCAGACCAAGGCTTCTCTTTTCTTGTGGCAACCCCAACTCTTTTAGGTATGCCGCGTCTGCGTTTGGAATAAGCTTTGCGCAAAGTACGCTGGCGCGTATCGGGTCCCCCCTCATAAGCTCACCACCTCTATCATAACTTTAAATCCAGGCCGCTTGCTTTTTCAGTCAACATCTTATGTATAAGGTCGGCAATATAGGCTCCCGCCTCCACAGCTGGCGTCCCCCGGCTGTGGATGTTGGAGATCACCGTTCGGCGCGATTCCACCATCCCCACAGTTGCCCGGTAGGCTATGTATGCGCTCATGCTGCCGGCTATCGCAAGGCCGGGCCGCTCGCCTATCAGCACACAGGTCACTTCGGCGTCCAGTGCTTCAGATATGGCCTCCATAGCCGGAACCCTCCCATACTTTACGAAAAACGGGGTTCCAATTTCCACACCATGCCGAGAAAGACCGTGACTGATTGCAGGCAGAATGTTCTCGAGGTTATCTTCCACCGCCCGCGAGCTCAGCCCGTCGCAGGCGTAAACTTGAACTTTTGGGCGCGGGTTACAGCGTTTTTTAATCTCGGCCAGCGCTTCTTCCCCAAACTGGCGGCCCAAATCGGGCCGTGTCAGATGCTGATTGCGGCAAGAGCACCGTGTCTGAACCGTAAATAGCCCCAAGCGCTCAAGTAAATCTGGGTTTACTTCTGCATGTACCGCGTCGCTTGCAACCGCGTGGTCGGCGCGCAGAGTTAGCAGTGTCTTTGTCTTCAGCCGTGGCCCCGCCCTGCCAATGCCAATTCTGGCAGCGGTCTTGCCCATCATCCGGGCAAGGGCTTCCGGGTCGACCGGGTCAGCCAAAAGAGACCTGCTTCTTTGTTCGCTAGAGGTAAGGTCGGGGAGATTTACCACCTCCGCTTTACCACTTTCCACTTCCGGATTGGCGGTGCTATTGCTGCCCTCCATTCGGCGGAGAACTTCGGCTACAATTTCTGCAACCATGGCTTGGTCGCTCATCTGCCCGTCCTCCTCTGCGTAAAGATCGTCGGGTCACCCGCGATTTTGGTGAGCTTGCCATTTTCAAAGATGCCCATCCGCTCAAGCCACTTCTCGAAAGCGGGAGCCGGTCTTAGACCCAAAACCTCCCGGATAGCCACCGCATCCTGGTAGGCACTTGTCTGATAATTCAGCATAATGTCGTCGGTGCCTGGCACGCCGATTATGTAATTACAGCCAGCCGCCGCAAGCAGGAGGGAGAGATTTTCAAGGTCGTTTTGGTCAGCGGCCATATGGTTTGTATAGCAGCAGTCGACCCCCATTGGAACTCCGGTCAACTTGCCCATAAAGTGGTCTTCCAGCCCGGCGCGGATAACTTGTCCCCCATTGTATAGGTACTCCGGGCCGATAAATCCCACCACCGTATTGACCAGAAAGGGCGAAAACCGCTTTGCGTAGCCGTAACAACGAGCCTCCATGGTCAGCTGGTCGACCCCGTGGTGCGCCTGCGAGGAAAGCTCGGAGCCCTGCCCCGTCTCAAAGTAGAGAACATTTGGCCCGGTTGCGCTTCCCTGCTGCTTAAGGAGTTGCCACGCTTCCTCGATTATTTCGCTCGTGACGCCAAAAGCCTCGTTCCCCTTCTGGGAGCCAGCTATGCTCTGGAATATGACATCGCAGGGCGCACCTGCGCGCACCGCCTCTATCTGGGTGGTGATATGGCTCAAGACGCAAATCTGTGTGGGGATAGCAAACTCTTCCTTCACCTCGTGGAAGCGCTTTAGTATCTCTGCCGTGTTGGCGGCGGTGTCGGTCACCGGGTTTAGACCGATAAGTGCATCGCCGACCCCATAGCTGAGCCCTTCGAAGAGGGAGGCCGTCACACCCTCCACGTTGTCGGTGGTGTGGTTGGGCTGAAGACGTACCGAAAGCGTACCCGGTAGCCCAACCGTGGTGTTGCAGGTGGCCGGTACGCTAATTTTTTTCGCCGCGTAAACAAGATCAAGGTTTGACATGAGCTTGGTGAGAGCTGAAATCATCTCGGCGGTAAGGCCGGGAGTGGCCCGGCGGATATCCGCGCTGGTTGTGTTTTCATCAAGCAACCACTCGCGCAACTCACTCACCGACCAGCCGGCCATTTTGTTGTAGGCGGGTATGTTTACCCCATCCTGAATAACGCGGGTGACTTCGTCCTCCTCGTAGGGGACGGCGGGGTTTTCACGTAAATCGCGCAGCAAAAGGTTCGAGATAACTTCTTTTGCGGCAATTCGCTCGGTCACACTTTCTGCTGCAATTCCCGCAAGCTTGTCACCGGATTTCTCCTCGTTTGCTTTTCCAAGCACCTCGTTAAGCGACCCGAATATGTATGTATTGCCCGAAAGCACTGTTCTTAAGTTCATCCTCATCCCCCTTTGCTCAACCGAACAGCAGCGTCTTTACGATCACCGGCACCACGAGCCCTTCCCCGATGGGGACGCCTATATCTACGTAGTCTCCCGGCTGTATGTCCACACAGTCTATACATATTACCGACCGTTTACCCGCAAGCAGGCTCTCGAGCTGATGGCCTAGCGCCTTTGCCATATCAGCCTGTAAGCAGACTAACAGCGGCAACTCCGGCGCTAGAGCCTTATCCGCACCCTGGGCAAGGCAGTGGGCAAGCCCCTTTACTCTCTGGTAGGTCGGGCTTTTCTCGCCTCTAAGTGATACCAGCAGGTTACTCTGCGCGCTTTGCTCCAAAGTATCGCGGATTCTATCACTGAGAAGCTGAACTTCGCCCACGAACAGTCGTTCTTCTTCGCTCTTTGAAAAGCAAAGGGCCGGCAGGTTTTTGAGGGGCAACACCCCTTTGTCGCAAAAGACCGTACTACCGCTGACATTGATCGTGTGGCTGCCTGCCCCTATAACGGTTGCCCGTATGGTCTGGGCAGGGTTTATCATTTTGTACCGGCGCAGCAACTTCCCCTCTGCCACTGCCCTGCCCAGCAGCATACCAATGTCGCCGTATGGGAAAAGCCGGTCGCCGCCGTAAGTCATCATGCAGTCGGCAACTCCACCTGAAAAAGATATGCAATCGATCCTTCGCGGGAGGGCAAGCGGCGTGCTCCCCTGTGTTACAAGCGCTTTAGATACCTCATCTTCAGGGGAGAAACCAAGGGCTTGCTCAAGTACATCATTCATCCTGCATGCTATCCTGCGCAATTGTTCCGCATCTGCCTTTTCCCCAACGGCGATTCGCAGGCCCAAGCTTTGAGCAATGATCTCGGCGCTGCGACTTATATGACGAACCACGCCGTCCTCGTCCAGTTTTATCAGCCGCCCGCCTATGTTATAGCAGCCTTTGGCAACTACTTCTCCACCACTGAATACGGCTATATTGGTGGTGCCTCCGCCTATGTCCAGGTTGGCAACAGTGCAGCTATATTTTTCTGAGTAATCCCTGGCCCCGGAGCCTTTTCCGGCAAGCACCGCTTCAAGGTCAGGGCCTGCCGTGGTGACGACGAAATCTCCCGCCAGCTCCTCAAGCATGTCCGCAACAGCGCGGGCGTTTTCTCTGCGAGCGCTCTCCCCGGTTATGATGACCGCTCCCGTGGACACCTCCCGGGGGGAAACCCCGGCTTTGAGATATTCCTTTTCCAGAAGGGCGCGAACTCTCTCGTTATCAATGATATTCTCGCAGGTCAAGGGTGTAAAGTGAACGTCGCCGGTATATACAACTTTTTTCTCGACAATATCCATCCTGGGCAGAGAGAAGTATGATGACGTATTTCGCAGAACCAGCTTGCTGAATACGACCTGGGTAGTGGTGGTACCCAGGTCTATTCCTACACTAATCAGCTGATAATCCGGCATGACCGCGTCTCCTCTCGAGCGTGGATTTGTGCAGCCCGCCTTGTTGTTCTAGTTCACGCCACACTCAAAGCAGCGATGCGGCATCCGGGCGGTGTAGTATTTTTTACTCGTCAAGCTGCTCTGGTTCTCCATAAATCTTTCCGCCGTTTGACGTACTAGGCGCGGGAACACCGTCCGGGAAATCCTTTTTGAGCTGCTTGAAGAACGACATTACCAGTACAGCTATAGCAAAACATATCGGGAAACCGGCAAGAATCGAAACTGTTTGCAACGGTGTAAGGGCGTCCGGATTAATCAAATACAGCCCCAGCGAAACTATACCGGCCAAAATCAACCAAAATGTAACATTCCAAAGCTGTGGGTCCTGTTCACCCTTAATCCGCTTTTCAGATGCCGCAGCAAGGGAATAGCCTACGGTAACATGCCCTGTAACGTAAGAAATAAGCACAACCAACGTAAACAGCACAACCATCAATGGCCCTGCGGGGGCATGCATCATCATATCAATAACAACACCGCCGCGCCCGCGTTCCGCCAAGGACGCAGCAAGATCAACAGCACCGGTCAGTTGCAAATGTATGCCATAATTCGGCATAACCATGTAGAATATCATACTGCCCAGCGAGCCGCTCGCAAGTCCACCCAAAGCCAGTTGGCGAATAGTGCGTCCCTTTGAAATTTTTGCTATGAACAGCCCAAACGGCAACGCATACACTGCCCACCACGACATATAGAAGATAGTCCATGCCTGCGGGAAGAATGAGTGTCCATCAGGGTTCATGATTGCTCCTATTGGGTCAGTCGCAAATCCCATGTAGATGTAGTTCTGAATCATCAGCCCCAAAGAATCAAGAGACTGGTTTAGGATGAACCATGTTGGACCAAACACCAGAATTAGCAGAAGAAGCACCACAAACCCATAAATATTAAGCTGGCTAGCGCGGGCGATACCCTTCTTCATCCCCAAGTAAATCGCTATAAGCGGAAGGAAGGTCCACAAAGCGATTACCATTGTGTCTATAAACAAGTTGCTTTCCGAAAGGCCAAGAGCAAAGGCAATACCGCTTGCCAGCGGTGGTGTGCCCAAAGCAAGAGAGGTTAACACGCCACCCAAAAGCCCAAAAATGTACAGGAAATTGAGGCCGTGCCCGGCAATACCGTCAGCGTGTTTGCCAAGCAGTGGGCGACAGTATTCGCTCATCTTCATATTGTTTTTCTTTTTTACATAGAAAAAGTATGCAATCGGTACCGACACCGCAATGTAAAACGCCCAGGCTGACGGACCCCAGTGGTACATTCCATATGTAGAGGCCCACCTAAAAGCGTCTACACTCATGGGGTCAACCCCGAACGGAGGGGCCGCCGCAATCCATATCCACTCAATAGAGCTAAGGTACAGCAAAGAGCCACCGGTGCCGGATACCAATACCAAGCCTAGCCAGGTGAATGTTGAAAACATCGGTTTTTCACCCGGAGCGCCGAGAACAATATTCCCCATACGCGAAAACCCGTAGTAAAAGCAAATACACAGCAAAATTGCTGTGAAAGCAAGGAAAAACCAGCCAAGCTCATTTGTCGTAAATGCATGAACAATACTCAGGACATCGTTGCTGGCTGCCGGCGCTGCAAAGAACAATATTCCAAGCGCAAGTGTTACTATGGTTGCCGGTAAAAAAACCGCTTTATCTATGCGCATGCCTGATGGTTTAGAGTTGGTCGGTAATTTATCCATAATAGCCTCCTGTTAATATTGTGAATTTTATCCGTGTGGTTCGCCGAATAATATCACACCTAACAGTCCTGGGTCACCACCGAGAGAATAACAAGCAGCAAACAAGCCCTCTACGCTAATATGGTTAGACGAGAGTGGCGGTGTGCTAAGCAGTCGCATGCTACTCTCCCTCCTTCCCATATTTTCAGGGTATGCTACAAAAGCTATAATTTATTTTATAACTTTAATAATTTTCTTATTTTTTAGTTCTGCCATTTTTGCGCCTTTTCTATTAGAAGCTGCAATCATAGCTCATAACCGCACTCTGAACAGTGAGGCGGCAACCGGAAAGAACGCCATTTGTGCGCTTTAAGAAATTCCTTACAAACGGGGCATCGTCCATAGAAAAAATACACAGCCATCCCCGCTATGATAATTGCAGCTCCTACGCTGCCAGCAACAACAGCAAGAGTATCGTTGCTCAAAAACATTCCTCCGTACATTACAGCAAGCCCGACTATAAGCAGCGCCAGGCGTATTTTGTGGGCAGCAGTATAAGATAGTTTCATATTAGAGGCACCTCGTGTACATTGCGCTTGGCTCACACTTTAAGAGTTAAACAAAAAGCCATGGTAATCTTTCCATGGCTTTTTGTTGTAGACTAAACTTGCTACGGCATGATAAGGTTGGGCAGAAACATAACTAGGAACGGCACATAGGTAACAATCATTAGTACAACTAGCATCGCAGCATAAAACGGTATATTCGCTCTTAAGAATCTGTCCATTGAAACCTTGCTCATCTGGCAGGATATAAACATCATAGAGCCGAAAGGAGGCGTAAGGCCGCCCATTTGCAGGTTCAGAACCATAATTATACCAAAGTGTACAAGGTCTATGCCCAAATACTGCAATGGCTCAAACAGCAGCGGCATTAGGATGATAATTGAAGGTGCCGCTTCGATGAACGCTCCCATAAATAAAAGCAAGATATTGACAGCAAGTAGGAAAACATACCGATTGTCGGTGAAGTTAAGGATAACACCGGAAATAGCGCGGGGAATTCCTTCCAATGTCAAGTAGTAACCAAATAGGTTGGCGCCAATAACAATAAACACGACCTCCGCTGTAGAGCCTAGAGCCTCGCGAAGAATTGGCACCACATGCCGAAGCTTGAGCTCGCGATAGACAAACGCTCCTATTATGAAGCAGTAAACTACCGCAATCGCGCCGCCCTCGGTTGGTGTGAAGACGCCAAGGCGGATACCCATAAGGAAACCGATTGGCATGAACAGCGCAAAAAACGCGTGGATCGCGCCCTTAAAAACTTCATTTGCGGACGCTCTGACTTCGCGGGTTTTGCCGTATCCGCGTTTTCTTGCCAGTATTGCAACGGTAACCATAAAAGTTACTGCCAGCAGCGCGCCGGGGATATAGCCCGCCAAAAAGAGGCGTCCTACCGAAACCCTTGCGATCGCGCAGTAAATGAGCAAGACAATGCCTGGCGGAATAATAGAAGTTATAAGTGACGAAGAGGCGGTGATCGCGGCACAGAATGGCCTGTCGTACCCGCGCTTTGTCATCTCTGGGACAAAGATTTTGCAATTCATGGCAGTGTCGGCGTTGCTCGAGCCCGAGATTCCACTGGTCAAAACGGTGAGCATAACGTTCGCCTGTGCCATGCCGCCTCGCATATGCCCAACCAGCAGATCGGCAAATACCATAAGACGTTTGCTGATACCCGAATGGTTCATAACAACGCCAATCATGATAAAGAACGGAATAGCCAGCAGAGTAAAGCTCTGGGTGTCAATGACCACCCTTTGCAAAGCAAGGTCGGCGGGCATCGCCCTGCCTATAAAGGCAAAGTAGAATATAGATGGAATAAAGAGCGAGAACGCGATAGGAACTTTAAGAACAAACAGGACAATCATCATAATCATCGGTAGGTAGCTCATAAAGGTAAGGCTTGGTCCCATCTTGTTACTCCCCCTTTCCGGAGCCGGTTTGCTCCTGTGCTTCTTTTTCTTCGGCCTCTTTGCGTTCGATCTCTCGCAGCTCTTCGTTGATAGTTTTGACACTCAACTTGCCGGTAAATGCTCTATACAGTCTGGGGAAACCAAAAAGTGTTAGACCGACAAAACAAACTAAAAGAGAAGCGTTAACATAAACGTAGGACATTCGAAGTACGTTCGTGGATTTTACCCCAACATTCGAAATCAAAACCCAAGCAAGGTAGGCCATGTAGGCGTTGAGCGCGAAAATTATAACCTCGTTAAAAATGGTTACGGCCTTTTTAACCGGCTTAGGAAACTTGTCGTAAACAAAGTCAATAGCAACATGGGTGTCCTTGCGGTAACCGTTGATTGCCCCCACCAGAACAGACCATAGGAAGAAGAACAAGATTAACTCTTCCGCCCAAGGCATAATAAACCTAAAAGTGTAGCGGAGAAAAACATTCACAATAGTAAGGCCGACAAATGCAATCAGAAGGAGTACGCCGAGCACTTCCTCAATGTGAATTATACAAGCCTTTAAAGCTTTCATCGCGAGATTCCTTTCCGAAAATCAAGGGCTGGCGCTACCCCGGCAATGTAGCGATTGCCGGGGTAGCTTTGGTTTTCTTACGCCCTAATATTCTCGAGTTCAGCCATGATTACATCCAGAACCCCAGGGGTCAGGTTGGGGAAAGTTTCAAAGGCTTCTGCCGCTCTTGCACGGAAATCTTCAACGCCGAATTCGTCGATGAATTCCATGCCTCTTTCTTCAAGAGTGGCTCGTGCTGCTAATTCGTCGGCCATGGAGCGCTCGTTGTTCCTGCGCGCACCCTCTGTGAACTCTTCCTGGATTATTGCTTGTTGCTCAGGGGTCATTCTCTCCCAAATGTCACGGGACATCATGGCGGCGCCGGTGCCCGCGAAATGGCTTGTCATTGTCACGTAGTTAGAGACTTCCCACATCATGTTGTCGACCATGTCGCTCAGAGAGGACTCAAACGCATCCACGACACCTGTTTGCAGGGCGTTGTAGAGCTCTGCCCAGGCAATGGCAACAGGGGAAGCGCCCAAAGCTTGGAATGTGTCAATCCACAGTTGGGAGTTGGGAGTGCGGATGATAAGACCGGCCATGTCATCGATGGAAGTAACCGGGCTGTTTACAGTGGCGACATTGCGCATGCCGAAGTTGAAGTCCAGCGCAAGCACCTTGATGCCTTGCTCGTATGCACGGTCTTTCAAGCTCTGAGCGAAGTCGGTCTGGCACATTGCGGAATACTCGGCAGTGCTCTGGTAAAGCATGGGGCCTATAAGCGCGTTGAAATCCGGTACCCAGTCGGCCATGGCGCCAGGGTCGAACATGTTGATGAAGTACGAGCCACGCACAACTTGCTCAACACCGTCACGACCGGTGGGAAGTTGGCCATCGGGGAAGATGTGGATTACAATTGTACCCTCAGAGCGCTCGTAGATTCTTTGCGCTACTTCTTCAAGGGTTTGGTGTTTTGTCTGCATGGGAGTGAACACGTGGCTGAGGTTTAGGACAAAGGATTCGGCTTCGGTTACAACCGGGGCCGGCTCGCCTGGTGTTGCAGGTTGTGCAGGTGTTGCCGGTGCGGCTTGTTGGCCCGCGCATGCGCTGAATATAGATACTACCAAAGCAGCGCAAAGGGCCAAGAGAATGATCTTCTTGTTCATTACGAATTCCTCCAAAGTCAAATTTTATTTAATGGATACGTACTCCTTGGGCAACAAGAGCGTCTTGCACTTTACGAACATCAACATTACCGGTGGTTGTGTTTGCTTTTAGAGACACTGCCGCTGCCACTCCCGCTGCTTGGCCGGTTGCGATACAGCAGGACATGTTCCTAAAGGAAGTGTGTGCCACAGGTTCGCCGGAGATGCACCGACCGGCTACCAACAGATTGTCCACTTTTTGTGGAACGAGAGAGCGGTATGGAATCTGATAGTAGCGCCCGGTCAGCGGGAGGATCAGGTATTCCCGCCCGTCAATGAACTCGGGGAAAATTGCGATGGAGTCCTCAAAGCGCCCCTGCTCAAAAACGTCTTGCTTGGTTACGGTATACCGCCCTTCAATCAGCCGGGATTCCCGGGTGCCAAGGGTCATACCGAAGTCGCGCAGTTTTGCGTTTTCAAAGCCGGGAACTTTCTCCCGCATAATCTCAAGCGCTTGAAGACAGGCGCGCCTGCCCAGCATTTCGGCTCGTGTTAGGTCAAGCACATCGGTACAGTCAATGTTTCGAACACTAACCATGTTGAGCTGAGTCACATCGCCATCTGGGGTGACCGAGCTCCATGTGCCGCCAAATCCCACGTCTTTGTGCTCGGGAACCAGGCGCCCTTCCTTCATTGCGTCTATGAATATTTTTTCCATATACGGGGAAAACATGTTCGCAGCCTCGCCGAGTATCTGCTGGTCCCAGTTGTCACCATCCCAATCCCTGTATGTAGGCTTGAGCTCACTGTGTACATACTCAAGGAAACGCTTACCGTCAACGCCCTTGCAGTTAAAGATCGTAGTGACGAACATCAGCTTTTCCTTCTCAGCCTTGTGGAAGGGTGCGCCTGCCAGCATTGCAACGTCCGCGTCACCGCTGCAGTCAATCACGCGCCCCGCAAGTATAGCCTGCCTCCCGGATTTGCTTTCGGTCACGACGCCTTTGATTACCCCGTCTTCCACAATTGCACTAGAGGCAAAGCAGTGCAGCAAAGGTTGCACACCCGCCTTTTTAATCATTTCGTCGCACACAACTTTAAAGAGCTGAGCGTCAATTGCAAAGCTGTCCGACTGGCATTCGGGCATTGTGGCGCCTGCTTCTTCGGCGGTTTTTTCGAATTCTGCCAGCAGTCCACCGGCTTCAATTGTGCCCTGGTGCCGGTACCAGGCAATCGCCTCTACGCCCACTTGTGTCAAAACGCCGCCAAAACATCCGTACCGCTCAATCAACATTGTCTTCGCGCCCTCGCGCGCACTGGCAATGGCTGCCGCTAACCCTGCGGGACCGCCGCCAACAACCAGCACATCTGTCTGCGCAAGTATGGGCACTTTTCTAGACGGCTCCGAAATATAATGCAAAAAAATCCCTCCTTACCAAAACATTTATTTGTTGTTTTGATATTTACACTCGTTTGCTATCTCTCCGATTATTTGGACGAAGCATACTGCAGTGACTGCGCGATTTCGGTAAAGATGATACCCAGAGCATGAGCACCCGCATCAGGGTAGCCGATGCTTCGCTCACCTACCGTACCGGCACGTCCTAGCCGAGCAACAATCTGTTCGGTTTTCTTCGCACCATATACGGCGGCCTGTGCTCCGGCCTTGAACGCATCCGCAAAGCCCATGTTTCGTCCGCTCAGTTCAGTCCAAGCGTCAACACATGGAACCAGAGCGTCAATCAGAGTCTTATCGCCCGGAACTGCACCCCGGCCAAACGATCTCTCGCCGATAGACTGAATTCCCTCTACAGCCGCGTGTAGCATTGACGCAAAATCCGCAGGCGTCAAAACTGTGCGATTACCCACGTACTTCCCTGCGCAGCGGAAAGCGGAACCCCAAATCGGCCCCGAAGCTCCTCCACAGTGCTCCATAATCACAAGCGAGCAGGCGTCCAAAAAGCTGCCAATGTCTTCGGACTTCTCTATAATGGCTTTCCACTCTTTTTTTAGCTGCCTAAAGCCTTTCGCCACACTCATGCCGAAGTCGCCGTCACCCGCGTGCGAGTCCAGCTCGCAGAACAAGACCTCATTTTTTATGATACATGCGCTCATGGCGTCAACGATATATATCATGTTCTCCAGAGTCAAAGTCTCGCCAACTGTGGCGTACTCCTTTGGTGTTTCCACCTCATAGCAGGCGTCAGATTGATTATCGCTTTCCACGAATAAGCTGTCATAGGCTACGTAGTCTACCGCACCGTCCACCTTAAATCCGGGGGTATCGCAAGGTTCGTCTAGCAGCGCCTCCAACTGTGAATCAAGCTTTAGAATGGAGACGCTGGCACCGGCCATATCTATACTGGTCATAAAGTTGCCCACAAAGGCTCTGGAAATAACGATCCCTTTAGAGGCCAGCTCTCTGGCCACCTCATTGTTCATGAGGTAAAGCTCCATTAAGGGCGTTGCGCCAAAGCCGTTTATCAACACCGCAACCCGCTGGCCTTTGCCGACTTGCAGCTCGTCGCAGAGCGAGCACACCATGCGCTGCGCAAGCTCGCGAGCGGACGTTAGAGCCTCCCGGCGGATGCCCGGTTCGCCGTGAATACCTACGCCATACTCCATCTCGCTTTCTGCCAGTTCAAAGGTAGGAGCTCCTTTGGCCGGAACCGTACAGGAAGTCAGCGCGAACCCAATGCTTTTCACATTGGACACAACCTTTTCTGCCATAGCTTTGACCTCGGGGAGACTGTCGCCGCGCTCTGCCGCCGCACCGGCAATTTTGTGGACAAGCACTGTACCAGCAACACCGCGGCGCCCCACGGTATACAGGCTGTCCTGCACAGCGATATCGTCATCCACTTTTACGCATTCGACCTTTATCCCATCTTCTCTGGCCATGTGAGCGGCATTTTGGAAGTTCATCACGTCGCCGCTATAGTTTTTGATAGCCAGCAGAACACCTTTATCTGAGGCTGCCGCTTTGATCGCCTGGTAGACCTGAATCTGCGAGGGCGAGGCAAAGACATCGCCGCATACTGCCGCATCCAGCATTCCTTTACCAACTAGCCCTGCGTGAGCCGGCTCGTGGCCGCTGCCTCCGCCGCTTATAAGGCTGACTTTGTCTGGGCTGCAATTTTTGCGCTTAATCACCCTGTACTTCGCAAGCAATTCTAGTTCCGGGTGAGCTATGACAATACCTCGGCACATCTCCTCAATAAGAGACTGCGGGCTGTTGATGATTTTTTTCATCTCTACCTCCGGCTCTGTTTGTAGCTGCTGCCGATTTTGTCCGCTACTTTAATAGCGGCGGCAACCGCCTCCACTGTGATTGGGAAAGGCATAGAATGCACCGATTCTTCTGGGATGCAGGACTTTTCGGCAACCGCTATAAGTTCTTGGTCCGTTATTTTGTCCACACCAATGTCCTTAAGGCAAACCGGCAGGCCAACTGAGAGACAGAAGTCAAGCACTTCTTCCAGCTCGTGTGCGGGCGCGTTTTCCAGCACCAGCTGCGCAATCGTGCCGAATGCCACCTTTTCGCCGTGGTAATAGCCGTGTGTGCCCTCCAAAATAGTCAGCCCGTCATGGATAGCATGAGCCCCGGCCAGACCGCCGCTCTCAAAGCCCAGACCAGACAAAAGAGAGTTGGCCTCTATGATGTTTTCAAACGCCGGTGTGACAATATCGCACTCGCAAGCTTCCTTTGCTTTGGCTCCATCGGCAAGCAAGGTATCGTAGCAAAGCTTTGCCAGAGCAAGCGCGGTGTTTGTTCCCTTTGCGGGCGGGCACAATCCTTCCCGAGCTCCGCAAGGCAGGCCTGCGTTTACGTTAGAGAACGAAGCCGACGTAGCCCGTGCCTCAAAGTATGTCGAAAGCGCATCCCCCATACCTGCAACAAGCAGCCGCACAGGTGCCTTGGCGATAACTGTCGTGTCGACCAGGACCACCGACGGGCTCTGCATAAAGTAGGCGTAGTCATCAAACGCGCCGTCCGGGGTATATAGAACTGCGGAGTGACTGGTGGGGGCATCAGTGGCAGCTATGGTCGGCGCAATAATCAGCGCATGACCCTTCGCAACGCACTTGGCTGTATCAATGGCTTTTCCACCACCCAGGCCAATGGTACAATCACACTTATTTTGTTTGGCAAGCTCCTCAAGCCTTGCGACTTCCTGACGGGAGCATTCGCCTCCAAAATTACTTTCCACAAAAGTAACTCCGTATTTAGATGCCGTGGCATCTAGCTGGGTCTTAACGCGAGCGACATCGTCGCTGTGTGCAATCAGCAGCGCCGAGCTACCGAAGCTTTTGACAAAATAGCCGAGGTTTAAGAGTTCATTTTCGCCTTGTACATATTTCGAGGGACAGATAAACGCTTTTCTCATCTTCTCATACCTCCGATAAAATGGGGTCGATTAAATCAATTATAATTGCCGCAATCTAAATAATCATTGCAAATTGATGATTGATTTTTACACTTATCTATTGTATTTTTTTGCGCTATCGTGCTATAATTGTAGTCATCAATCAACACTATATTCATAACGCCAAATAAGGTCAGGTGTATTTTGTGCATACTGCCCAAGGTGGAGATGGCTATGAAAACACATCACATGCAACTGGATAAGATATTAAATATGCATAAGTGGCAAATTTTGCAGGACTCTTTGGCTATTTCTACCAATTTGGCTATCATCACGGTAGATTACAAGGGAGTACCCATTACCAGGCATAGTGAGCGAAGGCCCTTTTGCAAAATGGTACGCGAGTCACCACATCTAGAAGAGTTTTGCCGCAAGTGTGATTCACGCGGCGGGCTGGAGGCCGTTCGGCTAAACAAGCCCTATATCTATTTGTGCCACTGCAATATTGTGGACATAGCGATCCCCATTATTGTAAACGACAAGTACATAGGCGCTATTATGGCAGGGCAGGTAACCCTTTCGGATAGCAGATACGACCTAGAGAAAATCTTAATTTCTCCCCGCCAGGATTTGTTGCAAACTCCCGCCTTTAGACGGGCGTACGACATGCTGCCTGTCGTATCATATCGGGAGGTCGAAATTGTCTCCCAAATGCTATATGACCTTTGCCAATATATTGTGAGCGAGGCACTGAACCGCAACTTGATGATGGAGGTAAGTGAGCGGTTGCGCCCGATTGACCATGCCGGAAGCGATTTGTTTTTTGAGGGATACGGCGTCGATGCCATCCATAGTGTGCGAAAAGAGTTGGGCAACGCAGTTGCTAGTGCCTATGTTGAATCTTCGTCAAAGAAGCTCACCTGCACAAACCCCGTCTTGCAGCCCGCGTTTGATTATATATTCAATAACAGGCGCGAGAATGTGCCACAAAAAAAAGCCGCTAGTCTCTGCCATATTAGTGCCAGCCATTTCAGTAGGCTTTTCGCAAAAGAGACGGGCGAGAACTTCTCGAGGTTTATCTCTCGTCAGAAGGTAGAGTGGGCGAAACACTTATTGGAGCATACTGACCTATCTATCACACAAATCAGCGAGGACTTAGGATTTGGTGAACCCGGGTACTTTATAAAGACCTTCAAAAAATACGAAGCAGTTACCCCTACAACTTACAGAAAATATTTTCGGGAAAGTAGGGGTTCCAAGTAAGCGTTGGCGTTATATCTCCTCAATGTAGAATACCCCTTCCACCTCTGCGAACTTCTCTACAATTTCGTTGTGAGGGTATCTCTTGGGCAGCCGCATTGAAATAAGCGCGGCTTGGGTGTCTGTTTTATTGAATTTAGAGCGCGTAAACGCGACATTAAGTATACGTATGCTGTTTTGGTTGGCAAAGCTCAGAAGGTTGCTCACCCTTTCGCCATCGTTGAACTCAACGTAGAGCTCGATACTGCGCGAATTGGCAATCAGCATAGTGTCAATCTTTTGCAGCACAGTGATAACGAAAAGGATAATAACACCGGCGACAATAGCGCCCTGGTAAAAACCTATGCCAATCGCAAGTCCCAGGCAGGCGCTGGCCCAGAGACCCGCCGCGGTTGTCAGGCCTTTTACCTGGTTATAGCTTGTCACAATTATCGTCCCCGCGCCGAGAAAGCCTATCCCACTGATGACCTGGGCACCGAGACGGGCAGGGTCAGAGGGAAGCGGAAAGTTGAGAGAAATATACTGGCTGGTTATCATGACAAGGGCCGAGCCGACGCAGACAAGCATATAGGTGCGAAACCCCGCAGCCCGGCGTTTGCTCCCACGCTCGAACCCCACAATACCGCCAAAAACCATTGCCAAAACCAGCCTGAAGGTAATCGACGCCATGTTAAACTCCCCAAGATATTGCCAAATGTCCATTATGCCGAGGCCTCCTTTCTCGGTAAGCTGAGTGTGGTAACTCTTCTACAAGCTGCGAGTTGTAACAAAAGGTATACCTGTGCCGCAGATATCCTCAATCACGACCTGGCCGAGCATAACCGGAGCGGTAAGATTCACACTATCAAGCAGCCTGACAGCCTCGCCAATCAAGCGCTTTGGGATTGCACCTTTTGTCTTGACCGGGCAACGGCGGTGGGCAGCGCCCGAAATCTTCACTGTGGACGTTATTGCGCGCAGTGGGTTCTTAAGCTCATCCCGGCCGTAAGTTTCACCGCGCTGGCACTGGTGGCCGGTTACTTTGAAGCCGCTATCCTCATACACTTTTAGGCGGCAGCCCTTGGGGCATACGATGCAGATGATTTCTGTCACTTTGCCGCCTCCTCACAGTATATAGTAATCTCGCTACAGACACCGTCCAGCAATTTTTTAGGCAGTGTAATACGCTCTATTTCCCCCGGAGCCATATGCTCACGCTTGTATGCGGTCAGCTGTTTGCCACCGGCACTCGCAACTACCCGGCTCTCGCCCCATATCCTATTTACCCGGAAAAACACGATGGCGCTCTCACCCATATCATCGACACAAATGTGCTGTGGAACCGTGTAGCTCACGCCATCACCGCTTACAAGCCGCATCATATCTCCATTATTTGGGCGAGCACCTCTAGCTGCAAACTCAGCTGCGGAGGCTCCAGCTTTCTCGCCCTCGGTAGTGACAAAGTCGACGAGGTCGTGGACATGCAATGCGTTTCCACAGGCGAATATTCCGGGGACGGAGGTCTCCATGTTTTCGCGTACAACCGCGCCACCGGTGCGGCTGTCTAGCTCTATTCCCGCCGCGCGGGCAAGCTCGTTTTCGGGAATTAAGCCCACCGACAAAATGATTGTATCGCAGTCAAAAACCATCTCGCTTCCCGGGATGGGGCGGCGGTTTTCGTCGACCTTTGAGACCACTACTTGCTCTACCCGCTTTTTACCGCGAATCTCCGTAACGGTATGCGAAAGATAAAGCGGAATGTCATAATCGTGCAGGCATTGGACAATATTTCTGGTCAGCCCGCCGGAGTATGGCATAAGCTCAACACAGGCAAGCACCTTTGCGCCCTCAAGGGTTAGTCGGCGCGCCATGATCAGCCCAATGTCTCCGCTGCCCAGAATTACGGCGCGTTTGCCGACCATATAACCCTCTATGTTTACATACCGCTGGGCCGTACCCGCCGTAAAAATCCCGGCCGGCCTTGACCCCGGTATTCCGATAGCGCCTCTAGTGCGCTCCCGGCAGCCCATGGCCAACACTATGCTGCCGGCTGAAAGTATTCGGTAGCCCGTATTCTTTCCCACAATATGCACTTCACGGCCCTGTGTTATTTCAAGGGCCATGGTATCCAGCATCACTTCGATGCCTGTCCTTTCTACCATCTTTACAAAGCGTTCGGCGTACTCGGGGCCGGTGAGCTCTTCCTTAAAATAATGCAACCCGAACCCGTTGTGGATGCATTGGTTTAAGATTCCGCCAAGCTCCTTGTCCCGCTCTATGATTAAAATCTTGCGCAGCCCGCTCTGCCACGCGCTGTGCGCCGCAGCTAACCCGGCCGGACCACCGCCGATTACAATGAGCTCATACTGTGTCTGTCCTAGACTCATAAAGCTCACTGCCCCCTTTTGGTTTCCGCTGTAAGGATATATCTGCCTGCCTCGTCCTGTAAAACTTCGGTCGGCTGGCAGCCGTAATGCTTCGAGAGTATTTCAAGCACCCGCGGGCCGCAAAATCCGCTCTGACAGCGTCCCATACCCGCACCACATCTGCGCTTTACCCCATCAACTCCGCGCGGAGGGATTGGGGCGTTCAGCGCATCTCGTATTTCACCTTCCGTCACCGTTTCACAGCGGCAGATCACTCGTCCATAGGCAGGGTCTCGGGCCACAAGCTCAGCCTTTTTGCTGGGCGAAAGTTCATTAAACCGGATACGGCTTCGCCCCTCGTGGTAGCTAGCCTTTTCACTCAAGTCAAGTCCGCTTTCTACCAGAAGCTCAGTTGCCATTTTTGCGATGGCAGGCGCGGCCGAGAGCCCCGGAGACATAATACCCGCAAGATCGATAAAGCCCTTCGCGCCCTTGGACTGCGCAATTATGAAATCATTCTGCCCGGTTTTGGCGCGGTTGCCCGCAAAGTTGCGGATACTCGCGCGAAAATCAATTCCCGGAACCGATTTGCGGGCGGTTTGCATTACATACTCAAGTCCCCCGGTTGTGTTAGAAACGTCCTCGCGATCACTAGTAGGCGCGCTGCTTGGGCCGACAATCAGGTTGCCGTGCACGGTAGGCGCTACCAAAACTCCCTTGCCCATATCTGTCGGGCACTGAAAAACTACGTGACCAACCCGCGTACCTTCGCTTTTGTCCAGCAGATAATACTCACCCCGGTCAGGCAATATTTCGAATGCTTCCTCCGATACCATATTGTGTATCTTATCCGCCGAGAGTCCGGCGGCGTTCAGAATATATCGCGCCTCGACCTCTCCCTGCGAAGTGTAAACCCTATACCCGACACTGTTTTTTTCGATTCTCGTAACTTCGCACTCGAGCTTTAGCTCTACGCCGTTTTGCACGGCTGTTTCGGCTAATGCAAGAGCGTATTCCCATGGGCTGACAATCATGGTGGATGGAACTCGCAGCGCCGATACCACATCTTCACTGAGGTTTGGCTCCAGCTGAAGGACTTCTTCTTTTCCCAATATCCTAAGGCCTCTAACGCCGTTTGCCACACCGTTCTGCTTAAGCTGTTCAATCACCAGAGACTCCTGCTTTGTAAAAGCTAAAACCAGAGCGCCGGGTTGCCTGTATGGTACGTCCAGCTTATCACAAAGCTCTTTGGCCAGCTTTGCGCCCTCGACATTAAGCCGCGCCATCAGTGTTCCGGGGGCGGGGTCGTAGCCTGCGTGAATAATGGCGCTATTTGCCTTTGTGGTGCCCAACGCCACGTCGTTTTCTTTTTCCAGAACAACTACGTCCAGGTCGTACTTAGAAAGCTCGTAAGCGGCGGCGGCACCTACAATTCCGCAGCCTATAATAATGACGTCCGGCATAATATCCGCTCCTAAGGTAAAAATTGAAAGCAAAAAGTGCACCAAAAAGACTTCCTTGCGGAAGACATTTTACTGCACTCATCATTTCTCAAGCAGATATTCAGTTACTGCCGATTGTACCATCTATCGCAAAAGATTACAAGCGCTTTCGCGCATATTGTCACTGCTTACAAAAACCATACCCCACTGTTGGAAGATGACACAGACAACGCCCCCGCCCCCAGCGCCCCTATGACGTCCTCTTTGTCGTTGATAAGCCCGCTGGCTATAATTGGCTTTCGGGTATAGCTTGTGAGCGTTTTTATTATTTTAGGCATAGCGCCCGGCAAAACTTCAATGGCATCGGCGCCCTCAAAAGGGATTTGCTTTTGGATGTTGACAAGCGCCATAGAATCAAGCACAAAAAAGCGTTGAATAGCAAACAAACCCAATGCCTTAGCCCTGCGGATAATGCTGGCTTTTGTGGAGATTATTCCATCAACCTGTGTACTTCCGGCAAGGTAATCTACCGCCACATCTCGAGAAGCAAGCCCTTCGATCAAGTCGATGTGAACAAGCGCATACTTATCTGCCGCTTTGACCTTGGCAACTATGTCCCCTATAGATAAAACATCTCCAAACAGCACAAATACAACCTTGCTTTCACATGCCAGGCTTTTTGTCAAATCATCGTATGATTTTACAGCGCAGATTATAGGGTTCTCTTTTAAGATTGCGCTGAGTGTGCTTTCGACCATACCGACAAACCCTTTCTGGCTTTAGCGCCCGGTGCTCTTCGTACATTTTAGCAGGAAAAGTCATACCGCGCAATTTTTTATCTGTTGAAATAGGCTTAAGTAGGCATTGCATAAAAATATTAGGTCTGCTAAAATATGCTAAACGACCGGCAATCTCAGTGGAAAGGTGATAAGTAATGACAAAAAACATCGCGCATAGAGGCTTTAGTTGCCTTTACCCTGAAAACACAATGCTAGCTTTCGAAAAAGCGCTGGGCGCAGGCTGCGACGGAATAGAGTTCGATGTACATTTGACAAATGACGGGCAGCTTGTAATCATCCATGACGAAACCGTTGACCGCACAACCAATGGCACCGGCACTGTGGGAGAGATGAGCCTTGAGCAGCTACACGCTTTAGATGCCGGAAAAGGTGAACGCATCCCAACCCTGGACGAGTACTTTGACCTTGTAGCTAAAACAGACATTGTCAGCAATGTTGAGCTGAAAAACAGCATATACCGCTACCCGGGCATTGAAGGGCTTGTTGTAGGCAAAATCCGTGAGCGCAGGCTTTGCGAGCGGGTTATCGTCTCATCTTTCAACCATTTTTCGGTACTGGAGTGCAAGCGGTTGGCCCCCGAGATTCCATGTGGATTTCTCACCGACGGCTGGCTTATTGATGTGGGCGCTTATACTAAGAGTTACGGTATCGAGTGTGTCCACCCCGAATATCATAGCCTAACCGACGAGGCAATCGCTGAAATTCACACAAGCGGCGTCGCGATAAATGCTTACACTGTGAATGATCCACAAGACATGCGCAGGCTGGTTGAGGCTAATATCGCAGGGGTTATTACAAATGACCCGTTGCTGCTATCTAAGGTAATGTCGCAATAAAACCCACACAGGCCATGCTGAAATTTCGCATGAATATGCGAAAATCACCATTGCTCATCCATACAGGAATTATACCACAAAAATTTGCGCAATTCAAATATATAAAACCGCCTTGTGAAGCGGCTATTTACTGTTTTTCATTTGCTCAAAATGCACAGGATTAAGTGAAGCTATTAAGGTGCCCCCCTACTTTTGCAGGGGGGCGCACTTTTTTTGTAGAGTATACGCAGATAATTAAGGAGCAAAGTTTAAAACATATGCTTCTGCTTGGTCTTCATCCAGGCTATGTGTGGCATCGATCTCCTCGCTTGTCGTGGGGGCCTCAAGAGTCAACGCGATAACTCTAACCACCCAGCTTGCCTCTAATCCATTTGCCGCAGTTGCGGTAATAGTTGCCGTCCCCACGCTCACGCCAGTTGCGACGCCGGCCTGGTTTACCATCGCTACGCTGTCGTTGCTTGAGCTCCAGGTTACCGTTTCGTCGGTAGCGCTGTTGGGTAGGGCTGTCGCTGTTAGCGCTTTAGTGTCATTTACATACAGAGCTATGGATTGTTCGTTCGGTGTCGCGCTGGCTTCCGGCTCCATATCCGGGGAGGTTATGGATTGCGCTGCCGGGTTTGGCGTTTGCCCTAAGCGGCCCGTGAAGTTAATGTCGTAGTTGTTTAGCGGGGAATCCCAGATACTTGCGGATGTGGTCGCGATGTGTGGGAGTCTGTTATCCGGGGGTGCGGAGGCACCTCGGCCGGATGTGTTGCCGTAGAATATTGCGTTTTCGCCTATGTAGAGGTCGTTATAGGCATCTGCTGGAAGATTTATATTATTGCTTGCCTGCCATGAAATGATACCGCCTCCATCACCGGTGGCAGTATTGTTTGTTATGCTGCCGCCGGTCATGTGGAAGCCTGTGCCTGTAACGACGGAAAAGATTCCAACTCCCACCGACACGCCACCACCGCTGCCACTTGCCGCATTACCTGTAATAAGTCCACCACTCATGTACATGCGGCTGTTTGAGCCAAGCCGTACAGCGCCACCATCCCGGCCAGTGTTGTTTCGAATCGTGCCACCATTCATGTTAAAAGTTGCACGAGTAGATTCACCAACGCTATTGCTATTAAGCATAACAGCACTGCGGGTTGTTCCCAAATTGCAGTTTTCAATCACGCTGCCCTCGTCCATGGTGAAAGTCCCGCCAGCGTTAACCCGTACGCCGCCTCTTCGATTCACATTACCCTCTGCGCCGCCACTCAATGTAATATTTTGCCCTATGGTTAAGCTGCCATTCACAACAAAATGCAAATGATCCGATGCCATCCAATTCCCTTGTACCCGCGATAAAATACGCATATTGTCATCTCCGGGCGCTGTGTTTGTACTCACAAGGGTAATCTGCCGGTCTGCCGGTATAACAATATCGTTTCCAGTCATATCAAGTGATCCAAAGCTGCTTGAAATCTCAAGCGTAACAGGCACATTCGCGGGTGCCAGATAGACTGCCCTTTGGAGCATTTTCCAGGAATCTATCGAATCTGGTGTGCTACCCAATAGTGCATTGTAGTTAATATCGTAGTTATTGAGTGCATAGTCCCAAATACTTGATGACGTAGTTGCAATATGTGGCAATCTGTTGACCGGCGGCAAAGATGCTCCAGACCCCGCCGTGTTGCCGTAGAATATTACATCTTCGCCGATGTAGATATCTCTATAAGTTGTCTCCGGTACAACAAGAAGTCCACTACCAATTGTTGACTGGATACCACCGCCATCACGAACAGCAGTATTATTTGTTATACTGCCACCAGTCATGTGTAGCCCCCTGCCATTGGCAATCAAACCAGCTCCAGCCCACAAACCACCACCATTGCCGGTAGACGTATTGTTTGTGATAAGCCCACCAGTCACGTTCATACGACCGTTTGCGGAAACCGCTACGCCGCCACCTTGCTGTTGAGCGGTGTTGTTCCGAATTGTGCCGCCATTCATGTTAAACGTTGCGCAGTTAGGATCAGCGGCTCCACCTCTACCAACCATCACAGCTCCGCCGTGCGGTGCAAAGCAGTTTTCAATTACACTGCCATCTTTCATTGTGAAAATTCCGCCAGCGTTAATCTGCACACCGCCTGAGCGATGCACATTGCTCGCAGCGCCACTTAGTGTGATATTTTGTCCCAGGGTAAGGCTACCGTTTACAGAAAAATGCCGCAGCCACCCCGAATGCCACCCCTGCATTTGCGTCAATGTCCGCACATTGGCGTCTCCAGGCGCTGCCTCTGTGCTCACCAACGTAATCTTTCGATCTTCGGGTATTATAATTGTGCTGCTAGGTCCGGCTGGCGCCGCAAAGCTACTCGCGATTTCAATCGTAACCGGCTCATTAGCCGGAGCCGCATTAATTGCCTCCCGTAGCTCCTCCCAAGAATCTACTCTCGGGTTTAGGCCGGAAGCATCGCCTACCAAAACTAACATTGCATCGCCGCGCGGGCTTTGGGCCGTCACAATAATTCCTGTTTCTACGTCTTGAACACCAAGCTCAAGCCCAAAACCTACGGTTCTAGACTCGTAGAAATTAGAATTTGGGGTTGTATTTGGGCCAAAGACATTATTGGCACCATACCTGAAGAAGGCGTCATGTGCCGAGTAAATTGGCCATCGTCCACTATTTAGAAAATTACTCCCGTCCGCTTCTTCGAGATCAACTAATCTTCGCCTATAATTTGAGTTGCGGACCGGATACATGCTATTATCAACGTGGTAAATCAAGATTCCGCCGTTGTTATCGTTGTTTGCATTAATTCCATGAGACTCCCATCCACGATCCCACCCGCTGGTACCTTGCCTGTTTTCAACCAGGAAATACTGTTGCGGGCTTGCAGGGTGATTAATCCTTAGTATCCGGAAGTTTTCCGGGTTGTACGCAAGGCTGTATAAATTGCCCAACCAGCTTTCGCCAGCAGTAATATTAGTGGGCTGTACAAAACCCAGCCGTGCTTTGGACCAAGCAGACAACCCGACCGGTAGAGATCCAGGAGGTTCGCCTGCCCTTGCCCCCCATGAACCACCAGCCATTAAACAAAAAACTCCAAGGCCGGCAGTGTTTCCACTAAAACCAAATTGAGGAAGTAAAACATTACTTATGTCATACAGGTCGGGCAGCCCCAATGAGTGCCCCAATTCATGCACTGCAACACCAATACCCCTAACATTGGCTGCGTCCAGCATCTCACCATTAGTCGAATGGCCTAGCCATCCAGCCCTGCCTCCTATAACGCGTCCGTTAATTCCACCGGGAAATCCTGTGGGCCAATGATGTGCCCAAACAACATTTTGACCCCACCATCGACTACCGGAAGCTTCCCCACCGGCAAGGATACCGTAAATGTGCAAGTCGTTATGTGGTATGCCATCGAAGAACCCTGGGTTGTTGTTATGTATTGCCCGCAACGACACAGAAATTGCAGCAGCCACTTGGTCCTGGCTAAAACGACCGCCCCAAAATGGAACTGGGTGATCCCTGTGTAAACGTACCCTAACAACCCCTTGATTATCGCTCGGGTATACGGTTACATTAACGCCATCAAGTGCCCATTGTACGCCTTGATGAGTGTACTCGACGGGAATGTTAACAAAAGAGGAAGACCCCGCAACGGCACTCGTGTTTACCGGAACAAATATATCATGCCCTCTGGACATATCCCGCCAGTAGTTTGCGACACTGACCGCACCGGGCGCGGTGCTAAAAAACCTGTTGTGGTGGTACTGCTCGCTGCCGACCAGCAGCTGGTTGTCAAACTCAATTAGCAACAGCAGAAGTTGCTGGTCGGTGGCCATTTGCACTCCAAATGGAGTAATGCCATCTCTAGCACCATGCTCAAAGCGCTCTACCTGTTCAAACAGTGGCACCAACGCTTCTGGCGTAATTCTACCCTCATCGGCAGTGCTGCGAGCACGGGCACCTACAACCCCGCCGCTGGGCACAATGTTGCCGCCGTCGATGCCGGCATACCGCCAATTCATACTCTCATGATCAAAGGCGATTACATAGCCGTTCTGATCCTCAGTCCAGCTAAACCACTCATCACCTCTGAGCTGAACGGTGATAGCCGAACCATCTGCTTGCTGGGCTTGAACAGGAAATGGGTACGCCGGAACAGCAAGTGCGGTAATTTGCATTGCCGCGAATGCAAGAATCACCAGTATTCCAATTAGTAAAAAGGTCAATAGCTTTTGATACGTCTTCGTCATTGTTGTCAATCCTCCCTTGGATTTTGCGGTTCCAATCCTGCATAAGTATGTAACAGCGATACACAATTTACCAAACAACACCTTTGAGGTGCTTACCTTTTGGTAAATTTGCATTTATTCTAGTATATCTTCAATACCTACAAAGTCAAGCAAATTATTACATTATTATTGGTACTATTTTTTCCTTTTTAGCCACTAACATTTGCTATAAACCTTTAACTAATAGTGCTTCGGTTATATGCAAAAAATGTGTGAACTTTTGTAAGGCTAAATAAAAAAATATTCAAAATCCAAAGCGATATTAAGACAAAATTCTATGTTTTTGACTAGATACAGCTTGCGTAATTTATGTTAAAATATTGTCAATGCTCTGGAATAAAGGCTTGTGGAGGGCGACATGTCTAAAATATTAAAGCCAAAAGAAATGAATAAGTGTCTTGGCTGTCTTGCGTGCATGAATGTTTGTTCGACTGTGAACCAAAAAGACCATTCCTTGGTTAAGAGCGCGCTTAAAGTGCGCACAACCGGAGGCATTACCAGCAACTACGTGGCAATTGTCTGCCTTGGGTGTAAAGAGCCTGCATGCATGGAAGTCTGCTCAAGCGACGCACTGAGCAAGCGACCCGGCGGTGGTGTGCTTGTCAGTGAGGAAAAATGCATTGGCTGCCGCAAGTGTGTGCCCGCTTGTATTATGCGCGCTATCAATTTTGACGAAGAAAAAAGGAAGCCCATTATTTGCCGGCATTGCGGTGTATGTGCACGCTTTTGTCCGCACGATTGCCTGCAGATGATCGACTGCGAGGAGGCAATGATTTATGCTTAACGAAAAGTATATCAAAGTGCTTTACGTTGACCTGGAGACAGAAAAAATCCGGGTGGAGCGGCGGGGTGACCTTGTGCCATACTTGGGTGGCGTCGGCATTGCCAGTAAGCTGCTTTTGGAAAACCTGAAACCTGACTTGGAACCTTCGGCGCCGGAGCAGCCAATTGTGTTTGCTATTGGCCCCGGGGCATATATTTTACCGGTGCTTTCTAAAACAGTTGCCATGTTTGTCTCGCCGCTCACCGGGGAAATAGGCGAGAGTTATGCAGGCGGGCGGCTTGCGATGTCTATGCTGATGGCTGGGTATGACGCGCTTGTTATAAGTGGAAAAGCCAAGAAATACAGCTATTTGACCATTTCTTCGGAAGACGTTAATATTCGTGACGCACGCGCAATGTGGGGGTTACAGATTAAGCAGACATTTCGCAACATCCGTGACCGAGAGCATGGCGGCGGCGTTTCTGCCGGTAAGAGGTCCATTCTGTGCATCGGGCCGGGCGGCGAAAACGGCGTTGCCTATTCATGTGTATCTGTGGACGTTTATCGTCATTTCGGACGGATGGGTCTTGGAAGCTGCATGGGCAGCAAAAACCTAAAGGCGATTATGGTATACGGAAACCGCTCCATTCCAATTCTGAATCAAAAGCAGTACTTTAAGACGTATCAAAACATCTACAAAAAATGCACAGCTACTGATAATATGGCAAAGTATCACGACGCGGGAACGCCGATTAATGTTCTGCCTCTAAATAAAGCCGGCGGGTTGCCAACACGAAACCTGCAAAGCGCCACCTTTGAGCATGCCGAGAATATCAGCGGTGAAGCATTCGCGCAAAAGAATCTGGTGCGTAAGCTATCGTGCGGCGGCTGCCCGGTGGGCTGTATACATATTGGAATGTACCGCCGCGAATTTGACAAGGGACATGAGTACGAAGCGATCAGTGTCGCTTACGATTTTGAACTCATATTTGCCCTTGGCTCATTCCTTGGCATAAAAGACACCGATGAAATTCTCGCCATTATCGAAGAGGTTGAGGAGTACGGTCTGGACGCGATGAGCACCGGCGTCTGCCTGGGCTGGGCAACGGAGTCTTTGGAGCGTGGCTATATTACAACGAAGGACACGCTGGTAGATTTGAAGTTTGGCGATGTGGATGGTTACATAAAAGCTATCGGCTACCTGGCAAAGCGGGGGAATAAATTCTACAACATCTTGGGTAGGGGCAGTCGCTACGCGGCGTCGAAATACGGCGGCGAAGACTTTGCGATGCAGATTGCCGGCAACGAAATGGCGGGCTACCACACCGGGTACGGCTCTGTTGTCGGCCCCGCTGTCGGGGCTAGGCATTCTCACCTTTGCAACGGCGGCTACAGCTTGGATCAAGGCGCGAAAGAATTTGACGAAGACGCGTTGATTGATGGGCTCTTCCGGGAAGAGTGTGAGCGATGCATGACCAACTCCCTTGTCATGTGTTTGTTTGCGCGCAAAATATATGACCGCAAAACCATTTTAGAGGCGCTCGACTCCATTGGTTGGAAGGTCACCGATGATGATTTGACTGCGATAGGTAAGCGAATTTACCAGACCAAGCTGCAGATTAAAAACGCATTAGGGTTCCAGCAAAAAGGTGTAAAGCTACCCAAGCGCTTCTTTAAAACTTTCAGCATGAACGGTCAGCTGGATGAGGAAACCGCTTATCGCTTAATCCGGAAGTATACGGAAAAGACAGACGAGCTCATGCAGGAAAGTTATGAATGAGCGTTACGCAAGGCAGATTTTGCTTGAGCAAATCGACATTGCAGGCCAGCATAAACTGGAAGGCTCTTCTGTAGTGGTTGTGGGTGCAGGCGGCTTGGGGTCGCCTGCACTGACCTACCTTGTCGCGGCAGGCTTGGGGCGAATAGGATTGATTGACGCGGATGTCGCAGAGCCCAGCAACCTCAACCGGCAGTTTCTACATGGCGAGGCTGATCTCGGTCGGCCTAAGGCTGCTTCCGCACGGGAAAAACTCGCGGCCTTGAACAGCACGATTACAATCAACGAACACGACCTGCGTTTGACAGCCCAAAACGCGAAGACGCTTCTAGCGGGATATGACATCGTGCTTGGCGCAGTGGATTCCCATGAAACGCGCTCTTTGATTAACTGGGCTTCTTTTTCCCTGGGCATACCCTATATCGACGGTGGCGTAAATGGCTTTTCGGGCTGTGTGCTCTATTCGAATCCGCCGGATACGCCGTGCTTGAATTGTGTTTTGCCGACGAAAAAAATTAGCAAAAATGCCACGGGTGTCCTGGGCACAACCGCGGGCATGATCGGTGTGGCGATGGCAAACATTGCGCTGTTGCATCTGCTTGGCTTTGAAAACCCGATCAAAAGCAAGCTCTTTATGTATGATGGCCAGCGCATGTGCACAAACCTCATCGATATTCGGCGGGATGAGAACTGCCCGATTTGCGGAAAATGCTGAGCGCGAGGGAGGCTTCAGGAATGACGGTTCTATTCTATGGCAGCGTAATCGACCACGCGGGCGAACAGCAGTCTTTCCGGCTCCAAGGCAGCGAAACTGTTCGCGACTTGATTGACGCGCTTGGCCACCATTTCGGGCAGAAATTTAAAGCGTTTCTGCTGGGCGACGAGACTTGCCTGTTTCTTATAAACGGCAAAGGAATAATGACGGCGAGAGGGCTTGACACAAAATTGGAGCCTGAAGATAAAGTTGAGATATTGCCTTTTATTGATGCCGGGTAATCATCTTTTGCCCAGAGTGCGTTTTTGTTGACGAATGGATAAGGATGCGATATAATTCACGTGTACATTATCTCGCCCTGACTCTGTTTGTCTGGGTTCAACTAGTTGGGCAACCACGGAAAAACGCCCGCTAAAACCCTATGTTTGTCGGGGTTTAGCGGGCATTTGTTATCTGACGCAGAGGCAGCGTCGCTAAATCAAGAGCCGCCCCATTAACGGGGCGCTGCTGGGAGAGTGAAATCATGAAAAAACTAACGACAGTTGCTATTGCCCTCACCCTTGCTGCGGGTGCTGTTTTCTGGGCGTTTACAGATGGACTCTTGGCAGTGGGCGATCCGACCGTTGCTATTGCCGGCGAACAGCGCCTCGCACTTATAAGAACCTCCACCGCCAGCGAAAGCCGGCATACACCGGTTGCGCAAAGGCTTTTCGGCGTATCTACCGGCGTGCTGCCTTCTTCCCAAAGCGCCGAGCACCCGCGTGCCTCTTTTGCCATTGCCCCCGAACGTGAGCTAAGCGTGGCCGGAAGCAGCTTTGCCGTTCGTGGGAGTGGTGGCAACTTTGCCCCCGTTGCCCCGCCGCTTGCAGGCTCCCCTCCAGCAATCTCCGGATGGGGGCAAAACCGGCTGCCGGAGCTGATATTTACTCCCACGCCGGCCCAGCTTGAGTTTGTGCTGACCGACACTGCCGAGCGAAAAACTCACCGTCTCACACTCGAGCAAGCGCAAGCTTTCGTCCTGCAGCCTAACACACTCTACGATGTGCGCGTCCTGGCGCGATACAATGGCGCCAGGTACACCGGTACTGTTAATTTTGGGTACACCATCACCACAAATGCGCTGGCGGTGGACTTTATGATTAGCGGCGACACCACCGACCTCGGCGAAGCGCTGGTACTGCGCGTGCGCAACCTGCCCAATGGTGCGCAGGTAACAGTCGAGACCTCGCTGCCGGATAACCCGGTATTCTTCCTGGACGGGCAGGGCGGCGCTGTTGCACTGCTGCCGGTGAGCATACACACCACCACCGGGGAGCATTTTGTCGAGCTGAAGGCAGCCGGCACGTCTGCACGGTTCCCTGTTAGGGTGCTGGCCACCGAGTTTGTTGTACAACGCTTTGATATCGACCAGTCCACCGCCAACCGCACCGTAAACTCCGCCGCCGCCAATGCCCAGTACCGTGAGATGATTCACCCACTGCGTTTGGTGAGCGACCCTGTCCGGCACTGGCAAGGACGCTTTGGCTATCCCGTCACCCCCGGCGAAGGGCGGATTACTACCCCATTCGCCGTCATACGATTTGTTAACGGCGTGGGGCCTTCCCGCCACGCGGCGATCGACATCGCACTGCCACAGGGTACCCCTGTATACGCGCCGGCCAGCGGGCGGGTGTTATTCGCGGGGTATTTGCAGCTGACCGGCAACACTATTGCAATCGAGCACGGGCTTGGCCTCAAGACCTGGTACTACCACCTGGTCAGCCTGGACGTGCAAACCGGCGATATGGTAGAGCGCGACCAAAGGATAGGCGCGGTGGGCACAACCGGATTTTCTACCGGTCCCCACCTGCACTACGGCATGTCGGTTTTTGGGGTCTTTATCAACCCCGATACTGCCACAAACACCGACATATTTAACTGGAGCTGACCCCCACGGAGGAACCTTCCCTGCTTGACAAACACTGGTAAATGCGGTATAGTTTTGCTAGAAATTAGCGCAAAATACAACTTGTTTCTGACATAATAATCGAAAGTTGGGTTGACGTATGGACCAATATATCACAAGCATTACCCAGGCTATCGGCAAAACACCGCTACTCCGCCTTGATAAAATAAAAGCGCACTTGGGTTTTGAAGGTGATATCTACGCAAAGCTCGAGCACCTCAACCCCAGCTTTTCCAAGAAGGACCGCATAGCCCTGGGAATGATTGAGCTGGCCGAGGAAAAGGGCCTGCTAAAGCCCGGTCAACCTGTGCTTGAGATGACCAGTGGCAATACCGGCACCGGGGTCGCATTGGTTTGCTCGGCCAAGGGGTACCGGTTTATTTGCGTTATGTCCAGGGGCAACTCGGTTGAACGGGTAAAAATGGTCGAAGCCTTCGGCGGCGAAGTCGTGCTGGTAGATCAAGCGCCAGGCGCTGTTCCCGGCAAGGTTTCCGGCGAAGATCTGCGCCTTGTGGAAATCGAAGCCGAACGGCTGACCAAAGAACTTGGAGCGTACTACCTTAACCAGTTTACGAATCCGAGCAACGCCTCTTCACAGGAGGTGGCCGGAATCGAAATGTGGGAGCAGTCCGGTGGCGTAATTAGCGCCTTCGCGGATTTTATCGGCACCGGCGGTACTTACGCGGGCTATGCCGCAGCCCTCAAGCGATCTAGCGGCGGCCTCGCGCGATGTTACGTTGTAGAACCCCAAGGATGCGCTTACTATGGTGGCGAGATTATTCCGGGAGCCATGCACCGCATACAGGGCGGCGGCTACGCAAGGGAGATCGAGTTCCTCGACCGCACGGCACTTGTGGATGGCGCTGTCTCGGTATCCTGCGATGACGCTATAGAGATGACCCACCTGCTGGCCGCAAAAGAGGGCGTGTTCTCCGGGTTTTCTTCCGGGGCCAACCTTATGGGAGCTATACAATTGCTTCGCGGGCAAGAGAAGGGCAAAAGCATAGGCATCGTCATAAACGACTGCGGCCTTAAATATATGAGCACCCCCTTGTGGGCATAGCCGAGCTTCTTAATGCTCAACGCCGCGAACATTCGGGGCGTTGCACTGTGTTTTTTAATAGTTGAGTGCTATTTTTATGCCCTGGTACATATAATTGAACCCCACGTTTTTGTCCGGAGATTTTAAGAGATATAGAGCTGTGTTTGCAGGCAAGGGATCGCCGTGCGGCAACTTTAGAACCTACCTACATAGCCCCACCGCCCGGCACTTTTATTTTGCGGACGCATTCTAAATAAACACAAAAAGGAGCTTTTTACATGAAAAAGAAAACTATAGGTATCTTAGTTGTCCTTGCTCTTGTTGCGGTAATCTTTGCGGGGTGTGCTCAGGGGGCACCTCAGGCACCGGCTCAACCGGCTACACCCGCAGGTGATGCCGGCGCGGCTCCAGACGCCGGCGCTCCCGCAGCCGAAGGCGGCAACGTAAGAATCGCTGTGGCGGCTCCGCTGACCGGTGATAACGCCGAGTACGGCCAAGGCTTCCTGAACGCGGCACGGCTTCAGGCCGAGCACCGTAACGCAGCCGGTGGCGTGCTGGGCGGCAGACAGGTTGAAATTGTCCCCTTTGATGACGCCAACTCCTCCGAGGAAGCCGCGTCTATCGCCCTGAGAATCGCCTCCGACGGTGACTTTGCCGGTGTAATCGGCCACTTCTCTTCCGGCGTTGCCATGACCGCGGCCCCTACATACAACGAGAACCAAATCATCAACATTTCCCCTTCCGCTGGGCATGTTGACTTTTCCGGAATCGGCGAGTTTATATTCCGCAACAACACCGTTGTGGTTGTTGAAGCCGGCGCTATCCTGGACATAGCCGTAACTGACCTTGGGCACACCCGCATCGGCATCCTTTCCATCATGACCGACTGGGGTGTGAGCACCTCGGACGTTATCATGAATCTCGTTGACGCACTGCCCGGTGTCGAAGTCGTTGCCCACGAGGAAGTTATGGAGGGCTCCCCCGACTTTAGCCCGGCTATCACCGCCTTTGAGGCCGCCGATGTAGATGTTGTCATCAGCGTAAGCCAGTATTCCACACTTGCGCCGTTCGCAATCCAGTACCGCACTATCAACCCAGAAGTTGATATTCTGGGCTTCTCCAACGCCTACACCAGGAACCTTATCGATATCGGCGGTGAGTCGGTTGAGCGTGTGCGCTTCCCGGTCTCCTTCTTCGCCGATTCGCCCGACCCTGTTATCCAGGCCTTTGTTAGCGAGTACATTGCCGCCAACGGCTACAGCCCCAGCGCCCTTACCGCACAAGCGTTTGACGCGGTCGGCATTCTACTCGACGCCATCGACGCGGCCGGTACCACCGAAGGCGAACCTGTCCGCCAGATGCTGCACGAAATCAGCCATAACGGTGTTGCCGGTGTCGTGAGCTTCGACGCGGGCGGTGACGTTATGAGGGACTTCTTCCGCGTCGTAATCCAGGACGGCGAGTTTAGGCTGACTAACTAAGTTCTACTGTCAGGTGCTGCCGGCTTCCCAGCCGGTAGCACCTGACTTATATTCTGGCGTGTATATAGTTGAATTACCCTGAAATAGCCTCGCAAATCCTATCGCTATTTCAAGGTAATTCAACTATGGAGAGGATTTTGGTGAATCCACTATGGTTGTATTTATACAGCAATTCATAAACGGTCTTGCTATCGGCATGGCGTACTCGCTGATCGCGGTTGGATTTTCGCTGGTATTTGGCATCTTGCGCCTTGTAAACTTTGCCCACGGGGCGGTATACGCGTTTGGCGCGCAGTTTGCCCTTGTCATATTCGTAGGGATGCAGATTAGCATAGCCCTAGCAATTCTGCTTGCAATGGTTGCTGCCGGACTGCTAGGTGTTATTATCGACAAGACCGCCCTTGAGCCATTGCGCAAGAAAAAGTCAATGCCGATAGCTAACCTTATCACCACCATCGGCATCTCCCACATACTTGTAAACCTTATGACTATCTATTTCGGCAGCCAGACCCGGGGGTTCCCAGCCCTGTTCAGCTTTGGTATGATTGAGGTTGCCGGTGTGCGGGTGGACTCTAACCAATTGATGCTCTGCCTGGTAGCCCTTATCCTGATGGGCGTGCTTACTATTGTAGTGCAAAAAAGCAAAATCGGCCTTGCCATACGCGCCACTGAGCAGAACACCAAAGCCGCCAGCCTGATGGGGATAAACGTAAACTTTGTTATCTCATTCGTCTTCTTCCTGGCCGGGGCGTCGGCGGCTATTGCGGGTGGCCTGATTGCCAGCCACTATCGAATTGTCTTCCCGGCCATGGGCTTTGACGCCGGACTCAAGGCGTTCTCGGCAGCGGTGCTGGGCGGAATCGGCTCACTACCCGGCTCGATAATCGGCGGGCTGATAGTCGGAGTATCCGAGAGTATGGCGGCCAACTTCCTTGGCAGCGCTTATCGTGACAGCGTTGCGTTTGTAATTCTAATACTCGTGCTGATAATCCGCCCCACCGGCCTGTTCGGCAAAAAGGCCATCATGAAAGTATAGGTGGCCGGCATGAGAAAAGACTTTATCTATATTGTCGAGAATTTTCTTTCGAGGTATAAGCTGATTGCCTGGGCTGTGGTTTGCGCAGGCATGTTGGCTGTGCCGCTGTTCGGGTTTAGCCCGTTTATCATGCGTATGTTCATCATGATTGGTATCTTCGCCATTCTCGCGCTGGGACTAAATCTGTTAACTGGCTACTGCGGGCAGGTCTCGCTGGGTCACGCGGGTTTTTTTGCAATCGGCGCATACACCTACGCGCTAATGAAAATAAACCTGGACGCGCCCTTTCTCCTTGCAATGGTGGTTGCAATGGTTATTTCGGCCGGGTGCGGGTTTTTGCTGGGGCTTCCTACTCTGCGCCTTTCAGGAAACTACCTAACGATCGTAACCCTTGGCTTTGGCGAGATCGTGCGGATGGTCATCATCAACTGGCGCTCCTTAACTCGGGGCCCGCTGGGCATCGGCGGCATACCGGCGCCCGAGCTTTTTGGCACAACCTTTACGCTCACCAACCATGGGTTTTACTACGCCATGCTGGTAATGCTGGCGCTTACCGGACTTACCTGCTACGCAATAGTTAATTCCCGCACCGGGCGGGCATTCAAGGCTATCAAACAGGACCCCATAGCCGCCACCATGATGGGGATACGCACTACCCGCTTTAAGGTGTTGGCATTTGTGCTTTCGGCACTTATAGCCGGGGCAGCGGGTGCGTTTTACGCGCCTATCATCGGGTTTATCGACCATAACACATTTAACTTTGACATTTCGGTGCTTATCCTCACTATCGTCATTGTGGGCGGCATGGGCACCATGCGTGGGATGTTCCTGGGCGCAATTATCATAATCGCCTTCCCCGAGGTTGCCCGCTTTTTGATGACCTATCGCTTTGTGGTTTACGGGCTGCTGCTCATCGTCATGATGCGCTTTAGGCCGCAGGGGCTCTTGGGCTGGAAGAGCCGGCTGCCTTACAATATACCCAAGGCTGCTAAAAAGCAGCTGGAAGCGGGGGCGTAGCGGATGAGTGAACACTACCTGCAAGTCAACACCATAACCAAACAGTTCAGCGGGCTGGTTGCGGTAGACGCCGTCAGTTTCCATGTGGACAAGGGCGAGATCGTCAGCATAATCGGACCCAACGGCGCGGGCAAAACCACTGTCTTCAACATGCTCACCGGGGTATACCAGGTAGACACCGGCGAGATTATCTTCGAGGGCAAACCTATACACAACCTGCAGCCCCAGGATATAGTCGAGGCCGGGCTTTCACGGACCTTCCAAAACATCCGCCTGTTTGGAGATATGCGGGTTATCGAAAACGTGCTGGTGGGCACGCATATCAAGACAAAGTACGGATTCTTTGACTCGCTATTTCGCACCCCGCGCTTCCGCCGGGAGGAGGCTGAGCTCACCCTAAAGGCGGTTGAGATCCTGCGCTCGATCGGCTTGGATAGCTATATCCACAACTACGCCGAGAGTATGCCTTACGGCGCGCAGCGCAAGCTCGAAATTGCCCGGGCAATAGCCACCGACGCCAAAATCCTGCTGCTGGATGAGCCCGCCGCCGGAATGAACCCCCAGGAGACCGAAGAGCTGATGGACTTTATCCGCTCGCTACGGGACAAGGGCTACACCATACTGCTCATCGAACACGACATGCGCCTGGTAATGAATATCTCCGACCGAATATACGTGATTGACCACGGCAAGCGAATAGCCCACGGCCTGCCCTCAGAGATTCAGGGTGACCAACGGGTGATAGAAGCCTACCTGGGAGGTGCAAAAACCAATGCTGAAGATTGAGGGACTGCACACCTACTACGGCTACATTCACGCGCTAAAGGGGATAGACATCGAGGTCGGCAACGGGGAAATAGTCTCGCTCATCGGCTCGAACGGTGCGGGCAAAACCACTACCTTGGGCTCGATCGCGGGGCTGGTGCCATCCTCTCAAGGCAGAATCACCTTTGAGGGCAAAGACATCACAAACGTGCCACCACACAAGTTGGTGCAGATGGGCATCAGCCTTTCTCCCGAGGGGCGGGAGGTTTTTCCCGCATTGACAGTAGAGGAAAACCTCCGCCTGGGTGCCTATACCAAAAAGGACAAGGACCGTACAGACGCTTCCTTTGAGCGGGTGTACGACCTCTTCCCCCGGCTGAAGGAACGGGTGGCTCAGCTGGCCGGCACACTTTCCGGGGGCGAACAGCAGATGCTGGCAATCGGTCGGGCGCTGATGTGTGAGCCCAAGCTGCTCCTGCTCGACGAACCATCGCTAGGGCTTGCACCCACGCTGGTCGCGCAGATTTTCGCGCTTATTGAGGACATAAACAGGCAGGGCACAACTATCCTGCTCATCGAGCAGAACGCCAATATGGCGCTCTCGGTCGCGAGTCGGGCATACGTGCTGGAGACCGGCAGCATTGCTATGAGCGGCCCGGCAAAGGAACTGGCGGTTGATCCACGGGTCAAAGAGGCCTACCTCGGCGCACATTAAAGGCAAAGGAGACAACAGCCGATTAACGTGCAGCACACGCGAACAAGAAGTACAGTCCTAACTAAAATATTTGATTTGGCGAGAGCCCGTCGCCTAGCTGTGCACCTACAGGCTTACCAGATATAAGTACCGATAGATTTTTATTCCAAAGAGTTATAATGCACCCAAAATATACCTGAAGGAGAAATGCATCATGATAAAAAACACACCTACAGACAGAGGCCAACACATTGACGATTTACGCGGGGCCATTGAACACCGCGCCACCTGGTTCTACTTGCTGATTAAAGAGGCCAAAAAGCGCGGGCTGGATTATGACTTTGCCCGGGACGCTATTTTCAGCTGTGGAGCCTTCCACGGTGGGCACAAGTTTGCTAAAACCGACAACCTTGTAGAGTTCGGCCCAACCTTTGCTACCGAAAACGTCAAGAACATCTTTGAGATGGACGTAACCACCAGCCCGGAAGAAATGTACATAGAGTTCCACTACTGCCCACTGGTTAGCGCGTGGCAAAAGCTGGGTGCAACCGAAGAGGAGATTGAAATTCTCTGCGATATAGCCATGGACGGTGACCGGGGCATTGCCAGCGCATACCCCGCCTTTGAGTTCGAGCTGGGTAAAACTATTGCCAAGGGCGACGATGTCTGTCAAGTTTGGTTTAGGAAGAAGAAGTAGGGGCAAGTGCCCCGCTCACTCGCCCCAATAAGCTACCCCCGGCCTGTGGTTACAGGTCGGGGGTTTTGCTCTAGCTAGCTTCGATAATCCGCACAGGGTATGGGCGTGGCTCGGTGGTGCCGTCACCCAGCACAGCGTAGTCCTCCAGGCCTAACCAAACGGAGTTCACGCCCCAGGCGTAGACCGCGCCGCTCTCGGTCAACGCAAATGTTCTAAATCCGTTTATCCAGCCGTGGTCAAGCACAAAATAAGCTGGGGCAACGGCCACCACATTCTCCAGTATCTTTACAGGCGAGAGGGCAATCTCAGTGCCGCCGTCATCATCCAAAAGCCATCTTACCACTTCTTCCATTCTCTCTTCGTCAAAAACTTGCTCCCACATATGGCGCTTCGCGTCACCCAAAGAGAATGTCGATCCGTCCCCGATGAGAGCGCCTCCGGCATTCCCCCAGCCCCAAAGCGTGCCGTCATTGGTTATTACGTAGGCTGTGTTGCCCATCACTGTTATTGACACGACATCTTCCAAAATCGCAACCGGCTCGTCTCTATCAACACCTGTGCCGTCACCAAGATTAGGAGCCGGCCACCACTGGCTGGGTATCCGGTTGCGGCCCCAGGCCCAAAGCACGTTATCTGTGGTTATGGCAAAGCCAACTCCCCGAGCTGCGGCTGCGTATACAACGTCATCCATAACCCAGGCGGGCTCCGGCATCGCGACGGTATTAACAAAAGCTGTCCAGGTTGGCTCCAGCCCAAGGGTCCACAGCTCGCCGCCTGTGGTTATGGCAAACCAAGCGCAGTGGGATATCGACGCCACATTTTCCAAAATCGGCGCGGGGTACAGCTGGGTGTTATCAGCGTGCCACCACGGCCCATTCCATCTATATACAACGCCGTCACCGGTTAAGGCAAGGCCGCCGCTGTTTGTGGGTACGACATCCACCACGTTCTCCAAAATCTGCACTGGCGAGTAGCGGGGCTCGGTGGCGCCGTCACCCAAAGCGACATCAGCCGCGTCAAATCTGCCACTCAGCCCCCAGGCCCACAGGGTACCGTCCGAGCGAATGGCATACGAGCGATAACCGCCGTTGCTTGCATGGCTGTTGGGCACGTCGGTCGGCATGGCCACATAGACCACGTCATCCATGATTCTCACCGGTGAAAGGCGTGTCTCGGTGGTGCCATCGCCCAGCTGTCCAAACCCGTTGCCGCCCCAGGCCCACAACGCCCCGTCGGTGGTTATCGCAAACGAATGGTAATGTCCCGCCACCGCAAAAGCCACGTCCTCCATTATCATTACCGGTAGGCTGCGACTTTCGGTGGTGCCATCACCGATAGGACCGATGCCCCAGCCCCAAAGGCTACCGTCCTCCATCAGTGCTAACGTGTGCTCACAGGCCGCAGAAATCGCCACTGCACCGCTGGGTTGCCGGAGCGCGTCGGGCTTGGATTCTTCCTCCAGCTCCGGCGGATACTCAGCCGCAACCTCAGTTTCGAGCAAATCGGCCTCAGGCGGCAGCTCCGTTTGACCGCAAGCCGCTAGCAGAATCACTAGCGCCAGCAAAATACAGCTTATCGCCTTCATTACGCATCTCCTTGTTCCCTGCGCAGCATAGCGCCCGCCGGCAACCGCAGTTCGGATTTGATGCGCACCTTCATCATCGCGTGTCGGGCTACCTCGATGGGTTGGCCTTCTTCGTCGAGCATCTCCCCAACTGTCAGGGTTACCGGTGGGCTTCCGGGCAGCAGCGCCTCAAGCTGCTCTCCTTTTGCAAAGCGGTTGCGCTCGGTACAGAGAATATAGCCGTTTTCCCAACCGTCGACGCTGGCTACCAGCTGCCATGCGCGGCGGTACCCGCCCCGCACCCTGTCTTCATCAGGTGGGCTCTCACGCAGGTAAAAACCAGTGGAATAGGGTCGGTGGCTAATTTTCTCCACTTCGTCGCGTAGCCACTGAGGTAATGTGTAGCCCTCGCCCTGCTCCGCCAGGGTATCCAGCGCCCCCCGGTAAGCACCGGTTACGGCCGCCACGTAGTAGGCCGACTTGGCCCGCCCCTCAATTTTCAGGCTGCCAACACCGGCAGCAACAAGCTTGTCCAGGCGTTCGATCATGCAGAGGTCGTTTGCATTGAACAGGTAGGTATAGCCGTCCTCCTCGTATACAGGGAGGTACTGCCCCTGGCGCGAGCGCTCCATCAGCGCATAATCCCAGCGGCAGGGCTGAGCACACTCGCCTCGATTGGCGTCCCGCCCGGTAAGATAATTAGAGATCACGCACCGCCCCGAAACCGAAACACACATCGCCCCGTGCACAAAAGCCTCAAGACAGAGCTCAGGCGGCGTCTTTTGCCTAATCTCGGCTATTTCCTCCAATGTGAGCTCCCGAGCAAGGACAACACGGCTGGCACCCATATCGTAAAGTTGCCGGGCTGTCAGGTAGTTCACCACTCCAAACTGGGTGGAAATATGAATATCAAGGCTCGGTTCCAGCTGCTTGGCAAGGGCCAAAACCCCCACATCAGCCACAATAAGACCGTCAACCCCTGCCCCAACCGCCGCGTGTATAAACTCCGGCAGCTCGTCCAGCTCCCGGCCACGGGGCAAGGTATTGCAGGTCAGGTATAGCCGCGCCCCGTATTGGTGTGCAAGCTCGACCGCACCCGCAAGCTCGTCCAGCTCAAAGTTGGCCGCCTTGGCACGCATACCAAAAGCTTTCGCGCCCAGGTATACAGCGTCGGCTCCGTATCGCAAAGCCGCAAGCAGCGCCTCACTATCACCGGCGGGAGAAAGAAGTTCGGCTGGGACGGTACGTTTGTGCTTGGTTTTCAATTATCTGCCACCTCGATTGTGATTCTGCGTTGCTCTTACTTGTAGGCATGAAAATCCTGCCCCAGACATGGACAACGGGCGGGGATGGAACCCCGCCCCTACACCTATCCTTTTACCTATAATGCGGCGTGTCAATCCCGCCGATTTCGTCACCGACGCTGAGCGCCTGGGCAATATTTTGCTGGTGTTGCGCATAGGTCACAGCGTAGTAAAAGTCGCCGTTTACATCGGTCACAAAGAAGAAGAAGTTTACCTGCGTGCGCTCGGGGTGGAGCGCGGCCATTATTGCGTCCATGCCCGGGTTGCAGACCGGCCCGATAGGCAAACCTTCTGTCACATAAGTGTCGTAGGCGTCTAGCAGGGCTTGGTTGCGCACGGTTAGGCGAGGCAAAATTTCTTCATCGATATACCGCCAGGTGACATCCGACTCAAGCCTTGGGAAGTTAGGCGAGTTCAGGCGGTTGTGGAAGACCGAGCTTACAATTCGCATGTCGTCGCTGAACCCGGCTTCCCGCTGGATAATCGAAGCCAGGGTTATGGTCTCATCCACAGTTAGGCCCATATACTCCATCCGGGCAAGCATCTGCGGGGTCATCACCCGGTCATTGAAGTTGCGCAAAAACTTTCGGGCCACACTGCCCACGTTTTCCCCGACATAGAAGTCGTAGGTGTCCGGGAAGAGGTAGCCTTCCAGCATGTGGAAACGATGGGGGTGTCTGTCTATCATATTAAAGAACTCGAACCCGAAGTCGGCGGTGCCCAGGTATTCGATAAAGACCTCGGCGTCCACCACCCCGTGTTCCTCAAGGTGGAGGGCGTAATCCCAGAGCGTCCAGCCTTCTATGAAAGTTAGGCGCACGACCTCCCGCACGGTGCGCCCGGTCATCATAGCGCGGATTACTTCGTCGTAACTCATCCGCGCGTTGAAGATGTAATCCCCAGGCAGCAAGTTCTCTTCCTGTACCGAGCGGAAGTTGAGGTAAAACCTGAATGTCGTCGGGTGGTTCACCACACCTGCCTGCCCCAGAATTCTCACAACATCGGAGATTCCGGCGTCTTGTGGTATTGTCACTTCGATCTGCCTGTCTTCCTGGTTTAGACCAAGCAGGTCGAATGCGCTCTGGACAAGAAAAATAGATACAAAAAGGCAGATCGCCAAGGTAGACGCCACCATAACCATGGCCACAAACCAGCGCCCGCGCGGTCTGCCGCGCCCGCCTCTGGGCTGGCCCTGGTTGTCGTCCTCACCAGGTTGGTGGTTGTAGTTTTCCGGCGGGTAGGTCGACCTGCCACCACCAGAATGTGGCGGCACAGCTCCCTGTCGCCCTTCAGCGGGATACCTCACCGGGCGCTGTTTCGGCGGCTCGTGCAATGGACGCACCGGCGAACGGCCTCGGTTTCCCTCTGCCTGGTAAGCCCCGGCCTGCTGCCGCAAAGCGCGCTGCTCCGCGCCTGTGGGCTGCCTGCCGGGCAGGTTCTCTCTATCCATAAAAGACCTCCAAAACTATCGCGGTTTTTCTTATTTTCCCACATAAGCCCACCGGCAACCGGCCGCTTCTTTGAGTTTTCCCCAAAAAGCATTGGTTATGGGGGTGCGGGACCGGCTGGGCACCTCACACATCGGCCCTGGCGGGAATAGTATGTAGCATCACTGAAAGAAGGAGGACACACGGAATGCATAGAAGTTCATGCTGCAACGACTGCTGCGACAGCGGCGGCGGGTTCGGCGGATTCGGCGGGTTCGGAGGTTCCAACTGCTGCTGGATTATCATCCTCTTAGTTATCCTGTTCGTCTGCTGCGGACGCTAAGTCACAAAGTCGTACATAATGGACGTTAAAAGATACCTTATCCGGAAGCCCCCACTGTGGGGCTTCCGGCCTTTTTTAGCTGCTTTGTATTGCTCCCGCTTCTGTCACCAGATACCCGCATGGCCGGTCGTAGTTGCCTCGGGGCAGCTCCCCAACTGTGCAGATGCTGTAGCAGGCCATAGCCGTTTGGCCCCCGCTGTACGGCCCGCTCAAAAAGCGGTCGTAATACCCGCCGCCGTACCCCAGGCGAAACCCCTGGCCGTCGAATGCGTAACCCGGCACCAGGCAAAGACCGCCGGTAAAGTCTGTTAGCTTTTCCTGGCGGAGTGGGTCGGGCTCCATAATCTGCATATCTCCCAAGGTAAGTTTATCATCCCTGCCCACGAGGTAAAATTCCATAACGCCCAGGGCGTCGGGCAGGCAGTATGGCAGCGCCACCCGTTTGCCCTGCCCCCAAGCGTGCTCGAGCAGAGGGCGGGTGTCTATTTCCCCGGTGGTGGGCATGTAGCAGAGCAGGGTGTGGGATTCCCGATAAACGGGAAGGTCTATGATATGTGCGATAATCGCGGCGTCCCACTCCGCCTTTTGCTTGGGCGAAATCCCCGCTCGCAGCGCCTTAAAGTGGGCGCGCAAGCGCTTTTTTTCAAAGTAAACTTCGGCGCTCATTGCAGGTTCAACTCAATCTTGTGGGCTGTGGCTTCGTCCACCAGCACCCTAACAATCTCCAACGCAAACGGGATGGAACAGCCAGGGCCCTTCGCCGTTATCAGCTGTCCGTCGCGCTCTACCCGCGCGCCAGTGTATTCGCCCTCCACAAGCTTTTCAAAACCGGGAAAACAGGTGAAGCGCTTGCCCACGAGCAAACCCATCCGACCCAGTATTGAAGGCGCGGCGCAGATAGCGCAGATAAGCAGATCACGCTGGACGCAGTAGTCGATGGCTGTACGCACAACCTCAGATTTTTCCAGGTTTAGGGTGCCGGGCATACCGCCGGGCAGCACGATGCCCCGGACGCCCGCAAGGCTGAGCTCGCTGTCCTCGAGATCACAGACCACCGGTATACCGTGAGAGCCGGTAATTGTTTTGCCACCAATGCCCACCGACTTGACCGGGGTCTCTGCCCGGCGGAGCATATCCAGGGTGCAGACAGCCTCGGTCTCTTCAAATCCCGGTGCGAAGAACATGTACAGCATGAATGTGGCCTCCTTTTGTTGTCTGGCGGTAAAGGGTCTTTTATCTTATTGCAGTCTAGCTGTCCAAACCGAATGCGAACCAAGAAGCACTGCCTATATTGGCAGCCTGTGTGTCTTCCTTATAATACCATTTTGTCATGGCAAAAGGCAAGGTTTGTGTTTGCCATTTGTCGGGCAGCGCAAAATCGGTGGGTAGGCGCAGGTTGTAGCTCTGTGCGACATAGCGCCCATGCAGTGCGGCCAAAAAGGAGTCGAGGTTTTCTTCATCTCCCCGTGGCAGCAACACTTCCTTGACTAGGATGCCGCCCTTGCCGTCGAGGTAGCAGGCCGCATAGCCATCCCTGCCATCACCGCAGGTAAAGCGTAGAACCTCGCCACCCCAAAAGCGGCACTCCGCGCCGGTGTAGCGCAGGTAGCCTTTGTTCCAGGCACCCAGCAGTGAACCACCAAAAGCCTTGCTGCGTCGTTCTTCAAAGTCCTCGAGGGCGGCCGGGACAACCCGCCCTCCCTGAGCGGTGGGTATCTGATCTGCGCCCACGCTCAGCAACTTGTAGTAAAACTGCGTTGCGTAGCCGCGCTGTGAGTAAAAACCAAACAAGCTCTGGCTGGCGGGTACCAGACAGCTCAGTCGCACGCCCTGCCCACGCAAAATTTCCTCGGCTTTTTCCAGCAGAGCGGTGGAAACGCCCTTGCCCCGATGTCTGGGTGAAGTGCCCACTCCGAAAATGTACGCGCCATCAAACGCCGCACCCTGTGTTGAAAATGTCAGCGGCTGCCAGCAGAGCATGGCAATTGGCTCGGTTGTCTCGTCTGTTTGAACCAGTATATGCTCGGGACGCAGCAGGTTGTCGAATACAAAGTCGGTACCGGCGGCGGTGTCGTCAAAGCAGATCTGCCAGAGGCTCTTTAGTTGGGGAATCATGTCTTCGGTTGCGGGTTGGATCACATTGCAAACCCCCGTAGGGGTCGCGCCCCTGCGCGACCCGCGTATTCAAAGCTGTGGTGGCGTTTCTTGAATTCCTTAGAATTTTATGTCGCACCCCTGCGCGTCCCGCGCATTTAACGCTGCGTCACACATAACTGGGGCGCAGCCCCTACCTGAGGCTAGCCTCGTACTTCTCTGTCCGCATGATCGGGTAGTAGCTCATCTTGGCCTTGCGCAGGCCCTCGTCTCCTGAGTCATCTTCGCGGTTAATATAAGTGTAGTCGGCACAGTTGTGCTCGGCAAACTGCTGGTTAATGACGGAGTAAATCCCGTGAAATTCGGTTTTGGCCTTTTCAACATGAACAAGGTAGGTGTCGTGGGTCAGTCTGTCCCCCATCGAAAAGGCGGCGATCTCGCCCCCTACTCGGATCAGGCCGCCGTCCATCTGTAAGCCGGAGTAGTCGTGCAGTGCCGCGTCTAGGGCCGCGCACTCGTGTTGCAGGCTCCTGCTCTCACACATGTTCTGCCGGCACCAATCTCGGCTCATGGCAATGACCTCGGACATATTAAGCGGCGTTATTGCCTCGTAGCTCCAGTCGGGGTATTCGGCCTTGAAGCGGTTTATATGGTTGCGCTTGGAGTGCAGCTTTTTGCCCTTGAGCGTGATAAGGTTCTGGGCATCGTAGATGTAGTCGTCGTATTTGGGAATGGGCTGAAAGTCAAACATATCAGGGAAGAGGGTCTCCAGCAACGCCCGCTGCTCGGCAAGAATAGTGAAGAATGTGAAGCCGTGCCCGCAGGCCTTCGCGTCTGCCACCATGGCCTCGATGACCGGCTTTACATTGCCGCTGCCCGGGGGATATAGATAGGACTGGTCCTTCTCGCTCTTAAGCACAAGGAAACCGTCCAGCTGGGTCGCTTTGTAGCCTAATATGTTTCGCCACATGTAGGTGAAGGTAAAGCTGTATTCTTCCGACCGGAAGGATGATTTGTCGTAGAGCGGCTGCATCCAGGCTCTGTCACCAAGGGTGATTTCTCGAAGATTTAGCATATTTTGGTTTAGTGTCCTTTCGCTTGTAGGGAACGCACACCGGGCGTCCCGCGATTTACCAGGGCCTTTTATCTATAGAACGGGACGCCCTGATGTGCGTCCCCTGCAAAACTATCGGCTGGCTCTCGGCCTACCACAGCTCATCTTGCCCTCCGGGCATGGTGCGCTCAGGCAGGGTGGCCCCGCACCCGCGAACAACTGCGGGCTCGCCTCTTTGCAAAGGCTGAGCATTTCTTCGGCCAGGGCGCGTATCTCCCACTGGGCGCGCTCGCAGCACCGCTGGGCAAAAAAACCGCGCAATGCCCGGGCGTTCATGGTCAGCACCATCTTGGTCTCACATGCGTTTGGCAAGGCAAATCTGGCGTCCTCTATGGCCTGTTTTTTGGCGGCGGCAAGCTTGTCCGCACTGGCTGCGCCTTTAGTCTCCAATTGGGCTTTATAGCGAGTGTAAAGAGCCTCCGCAAGATTATTATAGGCCGCTCCCGCAGCTTCCATGCTTTGCTCGAAGGCCGCTCTTGCGACAGCGTCTTCGGCGATGCTTGGCGGGGTGACGTAGCCGAAGTCCTCAAGACCAACATATCGCTGGCTTTGTACACTGAACGAGGCTATCCTATGTCGGGTAATTTGGGCCAGTAGCGCCCGCGAAACCTCCTCAATCCCAAAAGTAAAAACGGCATGCTCTAATGGGCTATGATGACCCAGGCCCATCAGCCGCTCTAAAAATACCGCGGTCTTCTCGTCGGTGAGGCCGTCCAGCAGGTCGGCAATATCCGCCGCGCTGTAACAGAGCTTAGCAGCGGCTGCTACTATTTTTTCAGGGTTTGGGGTATGGGTAAGCAGGGTTACACTGGGCATTTATATGCTCCTTTGGGACAGGCTGGGGGCTATGTCGCACATTGGTAGTATACACCATTTCTAGCGTTTTTTCAAGTTTAGCGTTGCGAGTACTTCCCTGCCAATGTTATAATGGTTAAGTTTGGTGGCAGCTGCAAAGCTTTTCAAAATTTGGGGGAGGTAGCAAGCGTGTTTGAGTATAAAAGCGTGGCTTTGAGTATCCACAAAGAAATGAAGGGGCTCAAGCTGGTAAAAACAATTGTCGACCATGTAGACACGGCGAAGCTTGACGAATTGATTAACAAGCAAGCGACAGAGGGCTGGGAGCTGGTTGCCCACTCTTCGGTAGTGGATACCGTTATTGGGCGCGTCAATGCCATAGTTACGTTTAGAAGGCCAAAGTAGAACGAGTTTTCCGCATACGCGTAAGCGGATACCCCTGTGTGGGGTATCCGCTTACGTAGTTTTGGCAGATATCCTTTATCTGCAGGCACACCTTCTTCGTCTGCCGCGGAACTGCTCTTCTGGGAAGCGAATAGTCTCGAAGACCTCGCAGTCGGAGCGCTCGGTGGTATTTGAGCATCTTCTCTCAGTAAGGGCGGCAGCTCTCTCCAAAACCGAGGCCGGTACGGCCAGCCGGGCCGGACGATCAAGTGAGGTCACGCTGAAAATCCCCATGGTGATAAGCACAGCCTTGCCTGTGGGAACCTCCGCCAGCCGGCAACTGAGCACCACCGGCTCCGCCATCTGGAGAGATGCCTGGGGCAGCGCTGTTGAATGCTCGCCGCCTGAGCGGAATACACTGGCGCCACAATCGCCGCCGAAAAGTATGTCGCGCTTTTGGATGTATGTAGTGCCGCTCACGCAGTGCGGCCTATCCTCCCGGGAGAGGAAAGCGTCAACTCTCACACGGAAGCGCATAGCCATATCCACCGTGAAGCAGCCCTCCCGCAGGGGGATTGGCTCAACTTCAAAGTCGACTGCTTCCAGCTCGGCCATCGGGTTTCTTACCAGTACGCAGTTCTCGATTATTATCTGGTCTTTTTCCTCGAAGAACACCTGCAAGTCCTCGAGACATTCCCGCTCGCAACAAGAATCCATAACCTGCTCGGCGGAAAATGTAGCCGCCGGCCCACCAAAGCGGGCGGAGGTCGTGTCGAATCTAGATGATCTGCACATGGGCGCATCCTCCTAAACTGTTACTAATATAGTACAGTTTATGAATTCGCGTCGTTTTTGTGATTGTTTGCGTGGATTTTTATGGCATCAATTAAATTTTTGCAAGCTTTGCGAAGTTTGCCATAATCCTTTTTACCCCGGCACCCTCAAATTTGACTTCCAGTAGAGTGTCGCCGCCCACCGCTTTGGCGGTCAAAATCTCGCCCTGGCCGAAGACTTTGTGGTCGACCCGCTGTCCGGGCGAGTAGCTCTCTCCACTGGCCTTAGCCGGCGAGCCGCTCGCGCTGCCCACCCCAATTGTAGTGGCCGAACCCCAATCCTTCTTTGGCGCCGGCCCGGCGGCCTTGCGCACGGGGGCAGGCCGTGGGGTGGAGTGGTCGACATGCTCGGTGTGCTCGGCAGGTATTTCCGCAATAAAGCGGGAGGGCGCGTTGTAGCTTGTCTGCCCAAAGAGCATTCGCTTGGCGGCGGTTGTTATGCAAAGCCGCTTCTTGGCCCGGGTTATTGCCACGTAACAGAGCCGGCGCTCCTCCTCCACTTCCTGTGGGTTGTATCCGACCGATCGCCCGGGGAATACGCCCTCGTCCATCCCGGCTACAAACACGTGGTCGAACTCCAGGCCTTTAGCCGCGTGTATGGTCATCAGCACCACCGAGTCCGAATTTGTGTCGTAGCTGTCAAGGTCGGTGTATAGGGCAATTCCCTCCAGGAAATCCGGCAGCGAGGGCTCGGGGGCACTCGCCTGGTAGTGTATCAGGTTGCTTTTTAGCTCCAGGATATTCTCCATTCGCCCGGCGCCCTCAAAGCCTTGGCTCTCGAGCATGGCGCGGTAGCTGGTGCGCTCCAGTATCTCGTCGAGCAGAATGTCGAGAGGCTGGGTCTGTGAGAGCTCGGTGAGGGTGTTTATGATGTCCACAAAGGCGAGCAGATGGGCCTTCTTCTTGGCAATGGGTTCGAACTGCTCGCACTGCTGGAGCACTTCAAATAGGCTGAGGCCCAGCCCGGCCGCAATTTCGAGGGCGCTGGCGACTGTAGTTGGGCCAATCTGACGCTTGGGTTCGTTTATGATTCGCGCCAGGCGCAAATTGTCGCCGGGGTTGTGCAAAATAGTCAGGTAGGCGGTGATGTCCTTGATCTCCTTGCGCTCGTAAAAGCGCACACCGCCGACTATTCGGTACGGTATGCCGCCCCCGGCCAGGGCCTGCTCTAGCGTATTTGAAAGGGCGTTCATCCGGTATAGAATCGCGTGGTCGGTAAACTTAGCCCCACCTGCGACATTTTCTAAAATCGCCTTGGCTATGCGTGCACTCTCGTCTTTTTCGTCCTCAACCCGCTCGATGAGAACTTTGTCGCCGCCCGGTTTGCTTGTCCACAAATTTTTGCCCTTGCGCTCGGTGTTGTGGGCAATCACTTGGTTAGCGGCGTTCAGAATGTGGGAGGTGCTGCGGTAGTTTTCTTCCAGGCGGATTACCCCGGCGCCGGGGAACTGCCGCTCGAAGCTGAGGATGTTTTCTATGGTCGCGCCGCGGAATTTGTAGATGCTCTGGTCGTCATCTCCCACAACACAGAGGTTTTTGTGCCCGCCGGCCAACGCCGAGATGAGAAGGTACTGGGCGTGGCTGGTGTCCTGGTACTCGTCCACCATTATGTAGCGGTAACGCTCGCGCAGGCCGTCCCTGACCTCAGGGAAATCCCGTAGCAGACGCACTGTTTGGAAGATGAGGTCGTCAAAGTCCATGGCATTCGCGGCTTTTAGCTCTTTGGCGTAGAGCTCGTAGAGCTCGGCCAGCTTGTTTTCTCTAAAGTCTCGGGTGCTCGCCTTCATTTCCTCTGGGGTTTGCATTGTGTCTTTGGCGCGGCTAATAGCGCTCAGCGCAACCTTTGGCGGGAAAAGCTTGTCATCTAGGTTTAATGCCTTTAGGCAGCCCTTCATAACTCGTTGGCTGTCGTCGGCATCGTAAATGGTAAAGCTGCGCTCGTAACCCAGCCTGTCTGCTTCCCTGCGCAAAATCCGCGCGCAGAGGGAGTGGAATGTGTAGGCGTTTACTTGCTCGCCCACCTCGTTGCCCAGCAGGCGTCCCAAACGCTCGCGCAGCTCGCCGGCGGCCTTGTTGGTAAATGTGATTGCCAATATGTTCCATGGGCGCACCCGGCCCTTTCCAATCGCATCCGAGAGCTGGTTTGGCGGAACGTTTTCGCCGGCTATGTAGCGCTCTATTAAATCCTGTATCTTCGGCTCATTGGGTATCTCGGTATTGTAGGCGTCCCCAAACAGGATTAGGTTTTCTATCCGGCGGATGAGCACGGTGGTCTTCCCGCTGCCTGCCCCCGCCAAAACCAGGAGCGGCCCCTTCACGCGGAAGACGGCCTGCCTTTGGACTGCGTTGAGTGCGCCAAAATATTGATTTAGCGCTTCCTGGCCTAATTCTCTCATAAAAACCCTCCGCCCGGGAAAAATATTGTTTCAGTGTATAGTATAGCATGTTTGCGAAGTAAAATCTATCCAGGCACTGTTGCACAACAATTTTCCGAAAATATGTGCTGTATGCCCTTGCAATCCAAAACTGTATGCTCTATAATTTTTACGTATGGCGCTTTGATTGACGCAACATTATTTTAGATAACAACGCGGTTAGGGAGATTGTTTATGTATAATCCGATAGGCTCTATGGTTGTACCCAGTATGCTTGTGGTTCTGGTTGCCCTTGCGATTATGGTCGGCCTCATTTACCTTATGAGATACATTGTCGCCCAGATAAATCGCGGCAAAAACGGCACCGGGCAGTCTGCCCCAGCCAAAAGCCAAGCTACCGCGCCGGCTACCGCTATCCCTGTACAGGCTCAGCCAGCGCCTGTGGCAGCGTCTGCGTCCCTGGCCGGAGAAACCGTCGCTGCTATCTGCGCGGCTGTCTCCTGTGTGATTGACGCCCCACACACTGTGACCAGCATTGCGCCGGTGGCTCAGACAGCAAGTGCCGTCGCGGCTCCTGCCCAGCCTGTCCGCCAACGCCCGGTTTGGGGCTTTGCAGGAATGCAGCAGAACACCCGGCCGTTCTAACGCACAGACCCACCATTACCTCCTAGAGAAGGGAAGAACGCTGGATGTTTGCACAAATTGCCTACACGTTTTCTGCTTTGTTTAATAGTTCGGGCTTTGCGGTCGTAACCGGCCCAAACCTGATTATGATTTTGCTCTCTGCCGTACTTATCTACTTGGGCATAGCAAAAGGCGTTGAGCCGCTGCTTATGCTGCCCATCGCTTTTGGTATGCTGCTTGCCAACCTACCGCTTTCCGGGATTTTGGGCCCGCCCGTGCAGGAAATGGTGCTGCTTGAGTATATACGTGATGCAAGCGGTCACTACCTGCCTGTCACCCCCGAGATTATTGAAGCTGTTAGAAATGGAGGCTACACCTATATCTTAGGGCTGGGTCAATCCTTCGCGATTGAAGGCGGCCAACTCTTCCAAGTGATTACCCAACAACCTGGCGGCCTTCTATTCTACTTTTATCTGGGCGTGGGGCTGGTAGTTTTCCCGCCGCTGATTTTCCTCGGCATCGGTGCCATGATAGACTTCGGCCCGCTGATTGCCTTCCCTTCCAGCTTCATAATCGGTGCTGCTGCTCAGCTGGGTATCTTCGCCACCTTCTTGGGTGCACTTTGGCTGGGGTTTTCTCCCCAGGAGTCCAGCGCCATAGCAATTATAGGATCGGCGGATGGTCCCACCACCATATTTGTAACCGCTACCCTTGCCCCACACCTTTTGGGCTCGGTGGCAATCGCGGCCTACACTTACATGGCCCTGGTGCCCATTATCCAGCCACCCTTTATGAAGGCGCTTACTAACGACAAAGAGCGCCGTGTAGTCATGAAGCAGTTACGCCCGGTCTCCAAAACCGAGCGGTGCGTCTTCCCTGTGCTGAGCGCTTTGGGCGTCGCGCTGCTTGTTCCACCAGCTACCCCGCTGCTGGGTATGCTTATGCTGGGCAACCTCATCAAGGAATCCGGCGTCTGCGAGCGGCTTTCTCAGACCGCGCAGAACGAGATGATAAACATCGTCACTATCTTCCTTGGCCTGGCAGTTGGCTCTACCGCCCGGGCAGAGAACTTCCTTACCGCCCAGACTTTGATGATAATTGCTCTTGGGCTTGCGGCGTTTATTCTCAGCACAATTACCGGCGTGCTAATCGCCAAGGTAATGTGTTTTGCCACCGGGGGCAAGATCAATCCTCTCATCGGCAGCGCGGGAGTTTCTGCAATGCCGATGGCGGCCAGGGTATGCCAGCAGGTGGGTGCAAAGTACGACCCCAATAACTTTTTGCTCATGCACGCAATGGGTCCCACAGTTTCCGCTACTATCGGCTCGGCGGTTGTGGCCGGTGCAATGATAGCGATTTTGTCTTAGTTGTGTACTCGGGCTGACTTGGCTTTGCGGCTTTATTTCTAATGGCGGCCCCTTCTCCTACACAACGACATAATAAAATGTCCGGTATAAGCGGGTGAAGCCGCTTATACCGGACGTTTGTTTTCCCTATTCTCTTTAGCCAACAACAACACACAGTGAGCAGCTACCCCTTCTTCTCTGCCTGTGAAGCCCATTCCCTCTTCGGTAGTGGCCTTCACACTGCATAGGCCGACCGGCACCCCGATAGCAGCCGCCAGATTCTCCCGCATCTTGGGGATATGCCCGGCCAGCTTGGGTTTTTGGGCGATTATTGTAGCGTCGAGATTGCAGAGTGAGAACCCTTGCTCTTTTATCATTCCGACGACTTTTTGCAGCAGTTTAATGCTGTCCGCGCCCGCAAAAGCCGCGTCCCCCGGCGGGAAGTGCAGGCCAATGTCCCCCAGAGACAGCGCACCCAGCAGCGCATCCATTACAGCGTGGGTGAGCACGTCTGCGTCCGAGTGGCCGTCAAGCCCCAGATGGTGCGGAACATCTACCCCACCCAAAATCATCCTGCGGCCGGGGACAAGGCGGTGGGCGTCGTAGCCGTGGCCTATTCTAAGCATTGACATCGTATCCACCTCCCAAGAAAGCTTCGGCTTCCCCGCCCTCGCGACAGCCCAGCAGAGCCCGGGCGATAATCAAATCTTCCGGGGTGGTGATTTTTATATTCTCGTACCGACCATTAACTATGTAGACCTTTTTGCCCAGCCGCTCGACAAGCTGGCAGTCGTCCGAGTAGGTGCGCTCTTCACACCGAGCAACCTTCATTGCCTGGCGGTAAGTCGCGGCCTCGAACACCTGGGGCGTTTGTATGGCTACAGTCTCGTCCCGGTTTAGGGTGGCGGCAACGAATCCGTCCCCGCCTGCTCGCTTAAGAGTGTCCTTGAGCCGTACCCCGAGCGCTGCCGCATCGTGTTCAAAGGCAGCCTCCACACAGGCTTCTACCTCTTCTGGGGTGACCAGTGGGCGGGCGCCGTCGTGTACGGCTATGTACTCGGCCTGCTTGCTGCAAACCTCCACACCAGCAAAGACTGATGCCTGGCGGGTAGCAGCCCCCTCAACCACCATGCTTACCCGGCAGGGACCCAACTCCCTGACGAGCTCGTAGTATTCAGCCACCTGCCCAACCGGGCAGACCAGCACTATCTCGGAGATTAAGCCGCATTCGTCGAGCGCCTGAATTGCACGCGCCACCACCGGCATCCCGAAAAGATCGGCCCGCTGCTTGTCTATTCCGTCCATCCGCTCGGCAGCCCCCGCAGCCGCCACCACCGCCGAAACGAAGGGGCGGGGCGGGGTCTTTTTATTCCAGAACATATGGCATCAGCTCCAAATTTCAGTTGGCAGCCGACCGCTGCCTTCCCTCAAAATTCACGGTATATGGCCGTGGGTGAATCAGCTCGGAGACTTTGGTGAATTCGTAGCCCTCGGCGCGTATTTGCTCTATGATTTGCGGCAGCGCATCCGCTGTATTTTTTGTCCCGCTGTGGAAAAGCAAAATTGACCCGGGGCGCAAATTTTTGGAGATGCGTACCCACATTTGCTCTGCGGTGAGGTCCCTATAGTCAAGGCTGTCGCAATCCCACTGAATGGGGTAAAGCCCCGCGTCTTCAATCAGCGCGATCACTTGGTTGTTGTAAGCACCCGACGGAGTACGGAAAAGTGTGGGTCGCACCCCCGTGAGCTCCTGGATTTTTGCGGTGCTCTCGCTTATCTGACTCCGGATTTGAGCCTCGCTCAGGGTGGTCATATCGGCGTGGGTATTAGAGTGGCTGCCAACTTCATGGCCGGCTGCAGCAATATCCCGCACCGACTGCGGGTATTTCTCGGCCCACTGTCCAAGCACAAAAAAGCTGGCTTGGACGCCGTATCGCTCAAGTACTGCCAAAATCTCTTCTATGTCCTCGTTGCCCCAGGCGCAGTTGATGCCAAGGGCCACCCGCTTTTCCGCGGTCTCGACCGAATATATCGGCCGCCTCTTAGACTCCGCTAGCGCGCCCACGCTTAGCCCAGCCACCCCCAAAAGGAGGCAAATCGCCGCCCCAAGCGCCAACACACGAAGCACCGGTCGCCTGCCCAACACCCGGTACAAGCCGGCGGCGCCACTTTTCTTGTCCATACATACCACTCCCCGGTTTTCGCAAACTACTCAAAGTATATGACGAAACCTCCGGGATATTCGGTGCACATCCAAATCATTATACGTGTAGTATAAAATTGTCAATTAATCGCGTGTCTCCCACAAAAACGGCCAGCGCACCGAGTATTGAACCGTCTATTTTCTCAGGTTTTTCCATGGTTTGGGCGCTTACGACTTCGATATAGTCTATCCTGGCCAGTGGCTCGGCCTCGACTATTTTTCGCATGGAAGCGGTTACCTTTACAGGGTCGCGCTCCCCTGCCGCAATCAGCCGCTCGCCCTCGAATACCGCACGGCTGACCACTCTGGCGGCCACTCGCTGTTCCGGGGTTAGGTAGCTGTTGCGAGAACTTTTGGCAAGGCCGTCATCTTCGCGGACGGTCGGGCAGCTTACGATTTCTATGTCCATATCAAGGTCTTCGACCATGCGCTTTATCACGGCCAGCTGCTGAGCGTCTTTCTGCCCAAAGTATGCCCGGGTAGGCAGCGCAATGCTGAATAGCTTGGTCACTACGGTAGCCACCCCGCGGAATAGGTCTGGGCGGCTGGCTCCGCAAAGGCCCGCCGTCAGGCTGCCGCTCACTTCCACAAAGGTGCAGGAGCCGGGCCTGTACATATCATCCGCGCCGGGACAGAATACGAGGTCGGCCTTTGCGTCCTCACAAAGGGCAAGGTCGGCTCGCAAGTCACGTGGGTAGGTCTCCAAATCTTCCGTCGGGCCAAACTGCGTAGGGTTAACAAATATGCTGACTATAGTTTTGTCATTTTCCGCCGCCGAGCGCTCTACGAGACTGAGATGTCCCTGGTGCAGGTACCCCATTGTCGGCACAAAACCGACGCTGAGTCCACTGTTTTTCCACTGCTTTGCAAGTGAGCGCGCTTGCGATATTTTCCGTACAATCTCCATGTGTATACTTCCCCTGTGCTCTAGGTTATGCTATACATTATTATCCAAAAACTGCGGCCTGTCAAGTGCATGCAAGAACAGACCTTTACACCCTGTTAACTTTTCTTTTACACACGGTTCCTCGCCGACACTTGAAAAAAATGAGGTAACGCGATATAATATAGCGTAATATGTCAGATATTTGAGACGCAAAGCTTCTAGGGCATATTTAAAGATTCTCCTTGGGAAGGAAATTATGAAGAAAACCGTTGCGCTTTTGCTTATCGCTGCTATAGTCTGCCTCTCGTTCCCCTTACATATGTCTGGGGCTGTTGAGCCTAGCCAGATACGCTCGCGCACAGCTGTGCTTATGGACTTGGACACCGGCCAAGTGCTCTACAACAAGGGGATGCATCACCGGGTTTACCCAGCCAGCACCACAAAAATACTCACCGCTTTGCTGGCGGTGGAAAACGCCCACCCACACGAGATTATAACAGCCAGCACCACCGCTCTTGATCTGCCTTATTACGGTGCGCACATAGCGCTGGTGCCAGGTGAGCGGATGACCGTCGAAGACGCAATTTTCGCTATAATGCTGCCTTCTGCCAACGACGCTTCCAACGTTTTGGCCGAGCATGTGGCCGGCAGTCTCGAGACCTTTGCCGAGATGATGACCCAGCGCGCCCACGAGATAGGCGCTGTCAACTCGAACTTTACAAACGCCCACGGACTTCACGAAGAAAACCACTTTACCACCGCGTATGATATGGCCCTCATTACTCGACATGCCATGGAAAACGAAGAGTTTCGCCGGTATTTTGGGGCCGCACATCACCTAATGCCCGCCACCAACATGAATGTCGAGCGCAACCTCCACCAGATGCAATATATGCTTGTACCGGGTATAGACGGCTTTGATCCTGAGGTTACCGGTGGCAAGGTTGGCTTTACCAACGCTGCTCGCCACACCATGAGCACCACCGCCACCCGGGACGGCCGCGACCTTGTCACCGTGGTAATGTACTCCCCTGTACGATGGGACAAGTTCATAGACACCCGAGCCCTTCTGGACTTCGGCTTTGACGAGTTTGTGCCCCTTACCGTTGGAGCTGAAGAGATTGCCGGCAGCGAGCTGCCCATAATGCAGGGCGGCACGGAGATCGGCGTTGCCACCTTTGAGCGCGAAGAGCCCTTCACCGCGCTTATACACACTTCCGCCAACCCTGCCCAGCTGCAGATGCAGCGCAACACGCCGGCACATTACAATATTGCCAGCCCCGTGCCATACACCATAAGTTTCGAGCTGCCGGGGTCTCTACCATTTGTGCCGACACTGCTTGGCACCATCGAGCTTGAATCTCATCTTGATATCCCTGTTATGGCGGCAATGCTGCCAATGGGAACAGAGCTACACACAGAGGCACCTACGCCTTTCTGGTTGATCGCTTTGCGGGTTGTCGGAATTGCGATTGGCGTCGCGGTTCTTGTGCTCACGCTGCTTGTCTTAGGCCTAAGGCGGCGGATGGCAAAACGCAGGCGCAAGCGAATGGAGCGCTTTGAGTTGCAGCTGCGCCAGGCCGAACAGAACAGAAATACTGTTATCCACAACGGGTACAATGTGCGAAACAACAGCTACACTGGGCGCAGAGCCAAATAGCTCCCACCAATTATAGAACAGCCGCCTTGTTGAGCGCAAGGCGGCTGTTTTTTGTCTACCGGACCATCCGGATTAGCTGAAAAATTGCTGCGAATTGCCCACAAGACTAATCAGGGTATCTGCGTCCACGGCACCGCTGGCTGCAAGGCCACGATCTTGCTGGAACTTCCGCACGGCCTCCTCAGTGTCGGGGCCGTACATGCCATCCGGTCTGCCGGGCGAGTGCTCGTTGAACATAAGCAACAGCTGCAAGAGCAAGACCACATTGCCTGTACTGCCGGGGTACACTTTGCCGAATGCCTCCAGGGTCTTTGCGCCTAACATTCCGTCGGCTATCAGCTGGGCGTTTGTGTCGCGATTTAGTGCCAGTTGCAGCGCTATAACAGCCAGCTGGCGTGTAAGGTTATCATAATACCCGGTCAGTGGTACTCCCAGTCCGAATCTGTCCCCCAGCAGCAGCTGGCCCTGCATCACACTGGCGCTGGGGCAAGGCGGGCATTTATATGGGTGGTGTGCTCCCGGCGAGTCTTCGTCAATCGCCAGCCCAAAATACTGCATAATTCCCCGGACTATCGCCTTAGCGTAGTCTTGCAGATGCTCGTCAAAGAGCTGGTTGTCGATCTCGTTGATGATAAAGCCCATCTCCAGCAGCATGGCTGGCATCTGCGTCTTGCGCAGGACGTAGTAGTCCCCACGGCTGACCCCGCGATTAGCTTGGACGCCCACCTCTACGACTTCCTCGAGAACCAGCTGCGCCGCCTTGCCTGCGGTCTCTTCTGGTGCGGTTAAGTAGATGTAGTTTTCCACACCGTTAGTAGTTGGAGTCTGTTCGGGGTATGAGTTGCGGTGGAGCGATACAAATAGGTCGGCCCCGGCATTGTTGGCGATTGTGGCCCGGTCAGCCAGAGTAACAAACACATCGCTGTCCCGGGTCATAATCGCAGGTATCCCCTGCTCTCCCAGCACTTTGTACACTTCTAGCCCAAGGCGAAGGTTATCGTCTTTTTCCAGCCGGCCTTCCCAGCTGGCACCATTGTCCCAACCGCCGTGGCCGGGGTCAACAACTATTAGCGGCGGGTTATCTCGGTTAAACATGTAGTGCCCCCCCTTTCTATATATGATACGCGCGGGTTATGGCCTCCCAGGTGAGTGGGCCTATTATACCGTCGGCGGCAAGCCCAAACAGCCGCTGAAACTCTATCACTGCCTGCTGGGTGCGCGGGCCGAAAATTCCATCCACTTCAAGCGCGGGAATGCTGGGGTATGTCTGTCGAATGGCGTTCAAGTAACTTTGCATAAGCTTTACACTCTCACCTGTCGAGCCAACCCGCAACAGGGCGCCTGGGTAGGGCGGCAGCTCAGCCGGCGGCGGCTGGGGCAGGCCGTAAATTATCTGGTAGACCTCGTAGAGCTTGCGCCAGGTGGACGGGCCGACCACGCCGTCCGGGGTGAGGCCAAACGTGCTCTGGAATTCGATAACCGCGTCCTTGACCTGGGCGCCGAAATCACTGTCTTGCAGCACAGTGGGCAGCTGGTAGAAGGGTGCGATTGCGTTTAGGATAAACTGCAACAGCAGAACAAGCTCCCCGCGGCTGCCCTGGGAAATGGAGGTGGTGGGCGGTGTCCGCCCAATACCGACCCGCTCGCCCTCGCTGCCTAGCTCAGCCAAACGGGTAACTGAGGTGTATATGTAGGAGATTTTGTTCCAGGTGGCGCGGCCTATAACACCGTCGGCGCTCAGGTTAAAGCTGCGCTGAAAGGCCCGCACGGCTTCGGCAGTGTCCGGACCGAAGACGCCGTTGGGGTTTGTAATCGGCGGTATCAGCGGGAAGTTTACGCGGATTCTATTTAGGTAGTTTTGCATTTTTTGTACGTCGTCTCCGGTGCTGCCAAGGCCCAGAGCGTACCCGGGGTAGGACTCGGTCACCGCGGAGAAGTTTTCGCTCTCGGCCAGTTGAATATCGCTGCCATAGTAGTCGCGCAAAATTTGCAGCGGCGAGCGCCCCATATTCGCTAGCTCTACTGTGCCCCACTGAGCGAGCCCCTTGCAGGTGACAGTCGTGCCATTGCAGAACGAGGTAAAGTATGGGTTTCTAAAATCCTGCCGGTGGGCGTACATGTTGAAGATGTCATCCACAATCCGGCTGATATTCTCGAAAACCGGGCCGCCCTCCCGGTAGGACATGTCGTAGGCGGTGGAGTTTGTGATCTCGAAGTAGTACCCGCGGCTGCGGTACCATTCGGTGTAGACCCGGTTGAGGACGAAGGTTACAATCGCGTGGACGTTGGCGGCTATTGCACTCTCCGGCCAGGTGGGATAGATCTCACTGGAGACGACATTCTTTATGTAGTCGGTGAATCTCACCCGCACATTCCGTGCGGATGTGTTGTCCGGCGCACCCAGGTGAACCGTTATGTAGTCGGGGATTATTACGTCCTTAAGAACTTTGATGTCGGTCTCCTGACCTGTTTGGTTGCGCTGGTCAGCAAATAGCCCTATATTCGGTATACGGATTTCTTGAACGGTTCGGGTATTTGTGCCTGGCTCCATATTCACCGGTAGGATTGCGGTAGCGGTGTCGACCACCTCCACCCCGCGCACCCAGGTTGTTACAAAGCCCTCCTTCTCGACCGCCACCGTCCAAGTGGAGTAGGCGGGCTGGCTGTAGGTCGGGTCCAGGGTAAGCGCCGCGTCCGGAGCAGGCAGGGCCAGGGACTGAGTGTCGCCGTTTTGGTCTGTGTAGGTCTCGTATAGGACATTGCCGGCGTCGTCCAGCAGCACTACTCGGGTGTCGCCCACCGCCATAGCACCGTCCGCCGCCCGGGTTTGGATTTTTAGATAACCTGTGCCCATAGATTTATCACCTCGTTTTTTCATCAGTGTATGAGGGATGATGTTCGTTGGTGATAAAAAAACTGGGACAACTTTGAATATAAAACAAACTCTACAATTATTGTGTATTATTTCCCAATATAAATGGTTGATTTTAGTCGATATTTATGGTATTGTGGATGTCCACTTCTTGGAGATTGGCGAACGGTATTTTATTGATTGGGGGGATATTTGTGCAGGTGTGGCATGAAACTGGTTGGGGTAAAATAGCTATTGCTGTCATTTCTGGCATCATTGTTTTTGTGGCCAGCGTGGTGATTATCTATCCCCTAATCGCTACGACAGAAAATGATGAGCCACCAGATGAGCAATTAGAACTTGCATCGCTACAGAGCGAATTAATAAGTGAGGTTTCGGGTTCGCCTACATATGCCCTCATAAATTGGCCATTTGAAAACCGCATTAGCTTATCTTGCAGCCGCTATACTAGCGTGTTACACCGAGTTAATTTCTATGGACGGGTCGCCTTCTGCTACGAGATGAACGGAAAAGCTCCCGACGGCTACTACCGCCCTTTAAGGCAGGGAAGCAATGAGCGGGTCGGGCAGTATCTCGCGAACTTTCTGGATAGTGAGCAAACTCAATATCTGTACATAGCCACCCAGGTGCTGATTTGGAGCGCGATTTACGACTCATCCGTGACCAGTTGGGGAGGTTCGGGCGTTAGCCAAGAGCATATTAACATAATCGCAAGAGGCACCGCGCCCCCTGTGCCGTATGTCGTCTTTTCCGGCGGTGCGCAGAACATCATAATTTGGGGTGAGTTGTAACGTAGTTGCATAAAAAAGCCCGGTACCAACCAAATCTGGTACCGGGCAATCTTTTTATATATGTGTAGGGTTCTCATAGAAGCCACCCATAGTCCTGCCGACAATCAACCACAGCGGTAATGTGCACAATGTTCTCAGCAATCTCAAACAGTATAAGGAATGCCCAGCAAATAAAAGCTTGCGGTACTTTTTGTACGCGGCCCTGTCGCCCTCTAGCCATATGCACCGCTCGGGAATTATTGAGAGCGAATCAACCGCGTCTAAGAAGGTTTCAGTCAGCCTATCCGCAGCGTCTGGGCTAACTGTGGCAAGAAAGCGCGAGTGCTCAATCAGCTGGCCCCGCGCTTCGCCCAAAACTGTTACGCCGTACTCTCAGCCTCACTTTCCATCTCTAACCTCCGCAATGGCCTGCCTCATGGCATTGGCCGTTTCCTGAACCGAATAAGTGCGCCCATTGGGCTTGTCGTCTTCAGCGCGCAACAACATCTCGCGCAGCTTCAGCTCACTCTCCCTGCGTTTGTAGGTGTCAAGGTCCATCACCACAAGGTCGCCTTCTCCGTTTTTCGTAAGAAACACCGGCTCCTTTGTGCGCTTGCAAAGCTCTGAAATTTCGTTATAATTCTTGCGGATTGCCGCTGATGGCTTTATATTCATAATTTTGCTTGTCTCCCATTGGTAGCATTAAAGTACGCTTATATAGTCCTTGTTATACTACCGAGTGATGGTTTTGTAAAACATAAAAACCCCGGCACCAAATAGGTACCGGGGTAGAACATTTACAGGTGGCGTACGGGCAACAGAGTACCCCTGCAATTCGGTAATAAAATTAACGTTTGGAGAACTGCGGTGCACGACGAGCTGCCTTGAGCCCGTACTTTTTGCGCTCTTTCATTCTGGGGTCACGGGTTAGGAACCCGGCCTTTTTGAGGGCGGGGCGCATCTCGGCATCGTAGACGAGCAACGCACGGGAAACGCCGTGGCGAATCGCACCGGCTTGGCCGGTAACGCCGCCGCCTGATACGCGAACAAAGACGTCAAACTTCTGGGTAGTTTCCGTCAGCTCGAGCGGCTGACGAACGATTAGCTTGAGGGTCTCAAGCCCGAAGTAATCATCGATATCGCGGTCGTTTATGGTCACTTTACCCGCGCCGGGGTAAAGCCGCACCCTGGCGACTGAATGTTTTCTGCGGCCTGTGCCGTAAAAGTAGGTCTTGGTATCGTAAATTCCCATTTCTCTTCTCCCTCTCTACAGCGTCCAGGCTTCGGGTTTTTGGGCAGCGTTCTCGTGCTGTGCGCCCCGGTAAACCCGGCAGCGGGTGAGGGACTTGCGCCCTACCACTGTGGCCGGCAGCATCCCCTTAACGGCAAGCATCATGGCTTGCTCTGGCCTTTTTTGCATAAGGTCGTCGTAGCGTATCTCTTTAAGGCCGCCAACCCAGCCGGAGTGGTGGCGGTAGTATTTTTGGGTGAGCTTGCGCCCAGTAAGCACGGCTTTTTCGGTGTTGATGATTATTACGTGGTCGCCGCAGTCAGCGTGTGGGGTAAAGCTGGGTTTGTGCTTGCCCCGCAAAATATGCGCCGCAATAACCGCTGTGCGGCCCAGGGGCTTGTCGGCGGCATCCAGCACGTACCATTTGCGCGCTACTTGCCCCGCCTTTTCCATGTAGGTGGACATCTTGAAAAACCTCCCTCAATAATTCGACAAGCAATAGTATACCTATCAGGGCGAGCGTTGTCAAGCGCTTTTTCAAAGTACCTTGCAAGTTCTTGCGTTTTCTTTTGTTTTTTAACCTATACTCCCGCATATTCTCTCGCAAAAAATTGGTTTTTTATTCCTTAAATTTGCTCAAAACGTTTGACAACCGTTACATTTTGCTGTAAAATGTTTTGCACAAGTCAAACGCGTGTCTTTTGCGCCATCCCTTATTGCGAGGTGAACCCTATGCCCAGTTACCCAGGCGTTTCGCAGCACGTTACCCGCCGCCTGCCCCGATACTACCACCACCTGACACAGCTTGAAAGAAACGGCACCGAGCGCATATCGTCCCGGGAATTCGCTGAGATGATAGGTTTTACAGCCTCGCAGATACGCCAAGATCTCAACTGCTTTGGCGGGTTTGGGCAGCAGGGATATGGCTACAACGTAACCACCTTGCGCGCCGAAATAGGCCGCATTCTCTGCGTGGACAAGGCCCACCCGGCGATAATTATAGGAGCCGGGCATTTGGGTTTTGCCCTTGCCAGCAACATGAAATTCGGCTACTGTGGATTCCGCTTGGTTGGGATTTTTGACGTCTCCCCCGAGCTTATCGGCCAAGAGGTCGCCGGCTGCACTATACGCGACGCCGCCCAGCTAAAGAGCTTTTGCCTCGAGCATAAACCAATGATTGCCGCCATTTGCACTCCCTCTCGGGTTGTGCCCGAACTGGTAAACACCCTGGCAGAGCTAGGCCTGAAAGGCTTCTGGAACTTTTCACAGTGCGATATTTCAAATTTTTTCTCAGGCGATATGGTTGTCGAAACCGTTCAGCTGAGCGACAGTTTGATGAACTTGGGCTTCAACTTAAACAGTAAGCTGGAGAATACTTAGGCTCAAATTACATAGATAAATCCCCGGAGACTGCGTGTCTTCGGGGATTTATAACGTCAATAAGCGGGCAACCACAGTTCGCCCCTACTGTGGTTTTGTAAGGAAATCTGCACTTGCTAAACACATCTTTGTTATCAGCACTTCGAGGTCTCCGCTCCCTACTGCTCCGGCGCCTTGCAAACATCCACCCACCCCTTGCTCTGTGAGTACTCTTCCAGCTCGGGCAGTGTAAGCTTGATAGAGGACGAGCTTGTCCCGCAGGCGGGGTAGACGCTCTCGAACTCTTCCAGCGAGCGGTCTAGGTAGACATCCACACCAGGCGGCAGGCCGAATGGGCAAACCCCGCCCGGAATGTGCCCGGTGAACTGAGCCGTATCCTCGCCGCTTAGCATCCTGGGCTTAAATCCGAACTGCGCCTTAAATTTTTGGTTGTCCAGTCTGGCGGTACCGGCGGCAACTACCAGCAACGCACCGCCCTCCTTTGCATACACCGCAAGGCTTTTGGCTATCCGCTCGGGCGCAACGCCTATCTGCTGGGCGGCTAGGGCCACAGTTGCGGTAGACTCACCGGTGTCGATTATGTCGCCCTCGCACTTGCCCCACTTTTTTAGGTGCTCAAGCGCCGATTGTTTAGACATTACTTGCCGCCTCCCTTCTCGCTCCATTGGCCGCTCTCCAGCAGCATCCTCTGCTTAGTATCCCACAGCTTTTGCGAGAGGTCGACATAGTAGCGGTGTGGCCGCTCGAACCGCTTGACTTCGTCCCAGAGCAGCCGGGTTTGTTCTTGGCAGTAACTGCGCACCTGCTCGAGTGTCGGCGGAGCGTATATGCAGCAGCCGCCTGCGAAGATAGGCTGCAGGAGCTCTTTGGCGGTAAAGTTAGATATTCGCTTGCGCTTCCAGATAGCGTTGGGGTCGAAGAGAGTGATCGGACGGCTCTCGTCTATCACCTCGTCGTGGTGGGTGATGTAGTCGGCGATGGCCTTGCCGCTCTCCTTGCTGTAAAACCGGTAGGCCTTCTTGAAGCCGGGGGTGGTTATCTTCTCCACGCTCTCGCTCAGCTTGATTTTTGGGGTGTATTCGCCCCGCTCGTTCAAAGAGGCAACCAACTTGTAAACGCCGCCGAAAACCGGCTCGCTTTTGCTGGTAATCAGCCGCTCACCCACACCGAAGGCGTCCACCTTGGCCCCCTGTTGCAAGAGGTCGCGGATGGTGTATTCGTCCAGCGCACCGGTGACCACGATTTTAACGTCGGGGTACCCGGCGGCGTCCAGCATGCCCCGCGCACCCTTAGAAAGGTAAGCAAGGTCGCCTGAGTCAATCCGCACTGCCTTTGCCCTCCGGCCCATTGGCGCGAGCACCTGGTCAAAGATTTTGATAGCGTTGGGTATCCCGGACGCGAGCACGTTGTAGGTATCAACCAGCAGGGTGCAGTCATCGGGGTAGAGCTTGGCGTAGGTCTCAAATGCCTGGTACTCGCTGTCGAAAAGCTGCACCCAGCTATGGGCCATTGTGCCAACCGCCGGTATGCCGAACTCTCGCCCGGCAAGGGTACAAGAAGTGGAGGCGCACCCACCTATATAGGCGGCTCGTGCCCCATAAATAGCGGCGTCGTACCCCTGTGCCCGCCGGGAGCCGAACTCCATAACCGGCAGGCCCTGGGCGGCACGGGCTATTCGCCCGGCCTTGGTAGCGATAAGGCTCTGGTGATTTATCGAGAGCAGCACCATAGTCTCAATAAGCTGCGCTTGGATAACCGGGCCGCGCACCACAACCATAGGCTCGCCCGGGAAAACCGGGGTGCCTTCGGCAAAGGCCCAGACGTCGCAGGCGAACTTAAACCCGCGCAGATAGCTGAGGAACTGCTCGCTGAATATCTTCTTGCTGCGCAAGAACTCAATGTCTTCGTCGGTGAACTTCATGGCCCTCAGGTAGCTTATCAGCTGCTCGAGCCCGGCAAATATGGCAAAGCCGCCCCGGTCGGGGATTTTGCGGAAAAACATATCAAAAACTGCAACCCGGTCCCCCATGCCACCTACAAGGTAAGCGTTTGACATGGTGAGCTCGTAGAAATCCACCAGCATGGTCAGGTTGCGTTTTTCGTTAAGGTCGAGTGGCAACAAAAACCCTCCCGCTATCTTATCTCGTTAAACGTCCGCAGTTCTTCGTAGTTGATGGTCTTGGTTATTTCCAGTGCATCTTTGATGTCTTTGTGGTCTACCCTATTTTTCTTTAGAGTCACCACACAGTTGCTGGCGCCACTTTTTAGCAGCGTGACGGCGTAGTTGCCCATCATCGAGCCTATCCGCCTGTCTCTGGCTGTTGGTTTGCCGCCGCGCTGAACGTGCCCAAGCACGGTGGCTCTGGTCTCAACCCCGGTTTGCTCTTCTATAAATGCGGCCAGCTGCTGAGTGTCCATGGTGCGCTGCTTTGCCCGCTCACCGGTAACGCCTTCGGATGCAATGATAATAAAGTGGGTTTTACCCTTGTTTAGGGCTTCGCTCATATTTTTGAGCACGTCGCGCTCGAGGTCGTTGCGCACCTCGGGGATGATGACCGCCTCGGCCCCGCAGCAGATACCGGCGTGCAGAGCTATCGCCCCACAGTTGTGTCCCATTACCTCAACTATTGAGCAGCGGTTGTGGGACTGCGAGGTATCCCGCAGCTTGTCCACGATTTCTACCACGGTGTTCACCGCGGTGTCGAAGCCTATGGTGTAGTCGGTACAGCCTATGTTGTGGTCAATCGTGCATGGGATGCCAACACATGGCACGCCCGCCTCGGAAAGTGCCATAGCCCCGCGGAACGTACCGTCGCCCCCGCAGACTACAAGGGCGTCTATTCCCATATCTATCAGGTTCGCTTTGGCTTTCTCGATGCCTTCAGGGGTGGCGAATTCCTTGCTGCGCGCCGAACCCAGAATGGTTCCACCACGCTGCAGCGTCCCGCTGACGCAGGGAAGTTCCATATCAATCGCGTCGCCGGCAAGCAGCCCTGCGTAACCCTTGCAGATCCCCTTCACATTCAAACCGTTAGAGAGGGCGGTGCGCACAACCGAGCGTATAACCGCGTTCATCCCTGGGGCGTCGCCCCCGCTTGTCAACACACCGATGGTCTTTATCTCTTTCATTAATATACCTCCCTGGCTTGATGGTTTTGCTAAGACGTTGCCTTGCTCAACATAGTTCAAAATTTAACACAGTCTGCCCAACTTAGGTAATGCTATAATCTATATTATACCATAAGCGCAGCGTCGGTATAATTGCGCATCAAAAGCCGGTTGCCGCTTTAGCGGCGAGGCGTTGCGCATGGTATAATGTTCGTGCCCTTCTGCGAACATTATACCACAATTCGACCTATTGCACCAGGGCAACGTTTTTCTCCCCAAGCAGCAACCCAAGCTCTCGGGTGAGAACATCGTTGGGTGCGACCCAGTAGGTCTTTGGGGTGCGCAGCAGCTTTTTTGCGTCGCTGTAGTAGAAGTATACAGGCAGCGGCCCTTCAAAGACAGCCAGCAGGTTTTGGGCGCGGCCTACCAGCTCGCTCTCCTGCCCGGGGAATTTGAGGTAAAGACCCTGTTTGCCGGCGGCGGCACGCCCTCCTCCCTGAGCGGTGGCGGGAGTGGGCACGGGCGGGCGGGGATGGAACCCCACCCCTACACTTGCGGAATCTTGGCATTCATTCGTAAGATCGGGCTTCCATGCTCGACCATCTTTCCCCGCGTCTTCCGGCGCAAGAATCTCTTCACAGACCAGCTGGGCAGCGCCCTCTTCGGTTTCTTTTATCCGGCCCCGTACAGCCACTACCTGGCCCTCCGCAAGCATAGAGGCGCTCTGGGCGTACGTCTTGGGGAAGATGATTATTTCGATTGTGCCGGTTTTGTCTTCAAGCTGGGCAAATGCCATCATCTCGTTGCTCTTGGTGGTTTTGAGCTTTCTGCCCGCCAGTATGCCCAGCAGGAGCGCTCGCTCGCCATCCGCGCGCTTGTTTTGGTGGAGTTGCGCTATAGGTATAGCACCGATTTTGCCGGCAGTCTCTTCGTGGGCTTCAAGCGGGTGCCCGGAAAGATAGAGCCCGGTGGTTTCCTTTTCGTAGGCCAGCCGGATCTGGGGCGGGTGTTCGGGCAGGTCGGGCAAGACATATCCCGCGCTCTCGCCCTTTTTGGCTGTCGAGAACAAGTCCATCTGCCCGCTTATGTTGTTTTGCGCGTCCTTTTCAATGTCCTCGTAGAGAGCCGGGAAACCCTTTTCCATCTGCTGGCGGGTATGACCAAAGCTGTCCAACGCACCGCAACGGATAAGGTTTTCTATCCCGCGCTTGCCCAGCTCCTTGCCCTGCATTCGGCGCAAAAAGTCCTCTAAGTTCAGGAATTTGCCGGCCCGCTCCCGCTCGGCGCAAAGCTCCTGGATAGCCTTCCGGCCCAGATTTTTGACAGCCAGCAGCCCAAAGCGAATGCTTTCGCCCACCACCGTAAAGCTGTGCTCGCTCTCGTTTATGTCAGGGGGGAGCACCTTCAAGCCTAGCCGCTTGCACTCGCCGATGTAGTCGATTACTTTGTCGGTGCTGTCAAGTATGCTGGTGAGCAGGGCGGCCATATACTCCTTGGGGTAGTGGCATTTGAGGTAAGCGGTCTGGTAGCTTAGCATGGCGTATGCCGCCGCGTGGCTCTTGTTGAAGGCGTATGAGGCAAACGAGCTCATCTGCTCGAAGATGTCGTTGGCGACCGGCTCTGGTACACCGCCCCGCACGCAGCCGACGCAGCCTTGGGGCCCTTCCTCTCCATGGATGAAGGCGCGGCGCTCTTTTTCCATAACATCGTGCTTCTTTTTGCTCATGGCGCGGCGGACAAGGTCGGCCCGGCCATAGGAGTATCCGGCCAGCTCCCGGCAGATTTGCATCACCTGCTCTTGGTAGACGATACAGCCGTAGGTCACCTTTAGTATGGGCTCGAGCATGGGGTGTGGGTAGCGCACCTCCCCAGGGTTGTGGCGGCCATGTATATACCGTGGGATCGACTCCATCGGCCCTGGGCGATAGAGTGAGATAACGGCGATCAAGTCTTCAAAGTGGTCGGGTTTTAGCTGGGTAAGCACGTTCTTCATGCCTTGAGATTCAAACTGGAAGACGCCGTTTGTCTGCCCACGACCCAGCATCTCGAAAACCGGGCGATCGTCTAGAGAGATACTCTCTACCTCAAAGTCGGGCTGGTGGCGCCTTATCATTGTGCGGGAATCTTTTATCACGGTCAGGTTGCGCAGACCCAAAAAGTCCATCTTGAGCAGGCCGAGTTCCTCTAGGATACCCATGGGGTACTGGGTGACAATAGAGCCGTCATTGCTCTGGAGTGGCACATATACATCGGCAGACTCGCGGGTGATAACCACTCCTGCCGCATGGGTAGAGGCGTGGCGAACCATACCTTCGATCTTGCGAGCCATATCGATTAGTTCTTTATTTTGTGGGTCGGACTGGTAGAGCGCACCAAACTCGGGCGAGACCTGCAGCGCGCGCTCGATCGTCATCCCCAGCTCGAACGGTATGCTTTTGGCGATGACGTCCACTTGTTGGTAGGTCATTCCCAGCGCGCGGCCCACATCCCGGACAGAGCCGCGGGCGGCCATGGTGCCGAATGTAATAATCTGTGCCACATGATCGGAGCCGTATTTGTTGGTTACATATTCGATGACCTCTTGCCGGCGCTCGTAGCAGAAGTCTATGTCGAAGTCGGGCATCGAGATGCGCTCCGGGTTAAGGAAGTGCTCGAAGAGCAGGCCGTACTTAATGGGGTCGATCCCGGTAATGCCCGAGCAAAAAGCTGCCAGGCTGCCCGCCCCCGAGCCCCTACCCGGCCCCACCGATATTCCCTGCTCTTTGGCATAGCGGATAAAGTCCCAAACGATTAAAAAGTAGTCGGTGTAGCCCATCTTCTCGATGACACCCAGCTCGAAGTCGAGGCGGTCGGTAACTTCAGGTCCGGGGCTATCACCGTAGTGAGTGTGCAGCCCCTCTAGGCATAGAGCGCGGAAATACTCGGCGTTATCGGCCCCTTCCGGCGCAGTGAAGTGTGGCAGCTTGGTCTCGCCGAATGTAAAGTCCAGATTGCAGCGCTCGGCAATCTTGGCGGTATTGGCCACCGCACCGGGATAGTCGGCGAACAGCGCGTCCATTTCTTCCGGGCTTTTGAGGTAGAACTCGTCGGTGACGAACTCCATGTCGCTGCCGGAGTCCACTGTGCGGTTGGTCTGGATGCAGACAAGCACGTTCTGCATCTTGGAGTCCTCCCGGGCTATGTAGTGGGAGTCGTTGGTGGCAGCCATTGGTATGCCGGTCTCCTCCGAAAGCTTGTGAAGCAAAGGCAGAATCTCCCGCTGCTCTGGCATACGGTGGTCTTGGATTTCAATGTAGTAGTTGCCCTCGCCGAAGGTGTCGCGATACCAGAGAGCGGCTTCTTTTGCTCTAGCGTAGTCCCCGGACTGGAGTGCACGGGGCACCTCTCCGGCTAGGCAGGCGGAAAGGCATATAAGCCCCTCGCTGTGCCGCACCAGCAGCTCCCTGTCCACGCGCGGCTTCGAATAGAACCCCTCTATAAAGCCCATGCTGACTAGCTTTATGAGGTTTTGGTAGCCGATCTGGTTCTCGCAGAGCAGGATGAGGTGGTAGGGGGAGTTATCGACACCGTGCTGCTTGTCCTTCCGTGTGCGGGGCGCAACGTATACCTCGCAGCCGATTATCGGCTTTATTCCCTGCTTTTTGCACTCCTTGTAAAAGTCGACCGCGCCGTACATCACCCCATGGTCAGTGATGGCGAGCGAGGTCATCCCAAGCTCCGCCGCGCGGGAAATAAGCGGCCCCAGCTTGCAAGCGCCATCCAGCAGACTGTATTCGGTGTGGACGTGGAGGTGGGTGAAGCTGGGCATATGGTAAGCCTCCTGGTTGGTGTTAAAAAATGGATCTCTGCCGTAGATAATGCTTATTTAAAGCTACACGCCTAGCAATTTTTCTTTCTTGCTGTCATATTCCTCTTGGGTAAAAACACCGTTGTCAAGTAGGGTTTTAAGCATGGCAAGTTTTTCGTCCAGACTTAAAACAGGAATATATTCGGCCTTTTCTTTTTTCTTGAGATATTTCTTGATTTCTACCGTTATAACGATTATAAAATATAAAATACTGAAGCCGATTAAATTTTCACGCCAATTCGTTATTATATAAGGAAAGAAACCAAAAACAAAGGCCATTGCTCCAAAATAAGCTATCAGAACCCCTATATACAGCACATAATCGATGCTGTGCACTATAATTGAATTCACAGTCTTATTGTACTTTGAGATTCTCAATGTAACAAAGTTCTCTGTATTAAACGTAAAAAGTATAATCAATATAATTAGTATGTCTTGGGTGAGTAGTCTCTCAAGCACAGCTTCTCCCACAGCCCATAAACCGCTTTGATTGAGTGTAGTGGTGATCATGTCAAAGTAGTATACAATTTTTGAGATTGCAAGATATGCTAATAGCATTTTCCAGATTGCTGACCGCTTCCCCTTTTTTGCGCTCATAAGTACGTTCCTTTCCGCCGCCTGCAAAAGAGGTAGCGCACATAATAAAATCCACATCGCATGATAAAAGGTACGTAGACGCAACAAGCGGCACCCTTATGAACCCCGTATCTCCTCCGCCAGCTTGCTCAGCTTTTCCAGCCGCCGGTGTACCGCTGCGCGGCTCAGCCGGCCCTGAAAAGTCTCGGCCAGCTCGCGCAGGCTGAGTTCTGGGTGCTCCAGCCGGGTGAGTGCGACTTCGCGCAATTCTTCGGGCAGGGCCATAAGGCCGAGCTTGTCCAGCAGCAGCTTGATGTCCTCCACCCGTTGTCCGGCCGCGCGTATGGTCTTGTCGATGTTGGCGGTCTCCGCATTTGTAAGCCGCATGGCCTGGTTGCGCACTTCTTTGAGCATTTCCACCTCTATAACTGCGAGGCTGGCCCGGCCGGCGCCCATCAGCGCCAACAGGTCCTGAATCTGCCCTTTGTCTTTGTAGTAGACCACCCAATGTCCCCGCCGGTGGCTCAGCGAAGCCCCTGGCAAAAATCCCTCAAGCAGCTCGTGCAGCCCATCGGCCAGAGGCTTTTCGCGTACCGCGAACTCGATGTGGTAGCCTTTCTCCGGGTTGGTGATATTACCGCATACTAAAAACACCCCGGCAAGAAAAGCTCCGCGCTCTTCCTGGCCGGTGAGTGAGGCGGCAAGCTCACATTCAAGGCGAGGCAGGAGGGCAAGCAGGTCTATCCTGTCACTTTCGCGGATGAGGCCAACTTCGTAGAGCGTGCGGCCACGCACTTTTTTCTCGGTTTGCTCGACCACCGCACTTTGGGGAGCGAAGGCCGTCAGGTGCTCGCTGTAAGCCCTCGCCGCATGGGCGCTCTCGGTGCTAAGCTGTATCTTATCCGGAGAGTAGCCTTGAGCAAAGGCAAACATACCGTAGGCCTGAGCCTGGCGCATCTCTGCTTTGCTAAATTGGCGCGCGCAGAGCTCCACTTTAACTGTGCTTGTAAAGGATGCGTGTTCCATCTCTCACCCGCCTATACTCTTATATCTCTATGCCGCACCGTTACCGGCAGGCTCTTCCCTTCCAGGTGGGCAGCCAACAGCTGGCAAACCACAACCGAGCGGTGCTTGCCCCCGGTGCAGCCGATACCAACCACAAGCTGGCTCTTACCCTCCCGGATATAGAGGGGTATAAGGTAATCTATAAAGTCGAACAACTTAGGCAAAAGCCCTTTGGTTTCCTCTCTACTCCGGACAAAATCCCAAACCGGGTCGTCCAGGCCGGTTAGCTCTTTTAGCTCGTCATCATAGAATGGGTTGGGCAGGCAGCGCACATCGAAGAGCAGGTCGCAGTCGGCTGGGGTACCGTGCTTAAAACCAAAGGAGGTGCAGACCACTACCATGCTCTCCATGTCGTCTTCCAAGAACATCTCCCGCACTCGGGCGCGCAATTCCCCCGCACCCATTTGCGAGGTATCTACCACATAGTCAGCACGCTCACGGGCAGCGGCTAATAACAACCTTTCCCGGGCAATAGCCTCCTCAATATCGGGATCTTCTTCCCCGGCCAAAGGGTGGCGGCGCCGGGTTTCCTTGTACCGGGCCAGCAGCCCAGCGCTCGCGCAGTCCAAAAACAGCGTTCTAAAGGGCTGTCCGCGCTCTGTAAGCTCGTCCAGGCAGAGGGCGTACTCAGAGAAGAGCTGGCGGCTGCGCATATCCACCACCAGTGCGATCTTGTCTATCCGGCCCCCAGAGTCCCGCGGCAGCCCGGCAAACTTGGTAATCAGCCGTGGGGGGATGTTGTCCACACAGTAAAACCCGATGTCCTCAAGGGCGTTGGCCGCCTGACTCTTGCCCGCGCCGGACATCCCAGTGACGATAAGTAGTTCCATGCCAGACACCCCCAGTACCGCTGTCGAAAATTGTTGTAGTTTGACGAAACATTTGGTACGATATAGTTTGACTGTTTCGGTGGTTGGTTGTTCCTCCCAAGCGGAGGTGATGCTGTGGTTACGTATACCGAGCTGTTTCAATTCACGCTCGTAATCAGGACTGTGCATTGCGTACATAAAGAAATAGCCGCACCTTAGTGCGGCGCGGCGCTTACTTCCAAGACCAAAAAATCTGAGGAGCAGCCGCCCTCACCAAGGAGCCACTCTTCTGGCCACCATTTTAACATAACGGGCGCCGGTTGTCAATCGCAACCGGCACCCGTTAATTATATTTTCGGGGTTTTGCAGCCCCTACAGCTCCGACGCCAACAGCACTTCACGCTCAAGCTTATACCCGGTATCTTCCTTGACCCGGCGCTGCACTTGCTCAATGAGTTGAATCACGTCTTTGCAGGTGGCCCCACCCAGGTTGACTATAAACCCCGCGTGCTTCTCGCTGACTGCGGCGCCGCCCACTCGCAGCCCCTTAAGACCGCACTGGTCAATCAGCGCGGAGGCATAGTTGTCCGGCGGGCGCTTGAATGTGCTGCCAGCGCTCGGATACTCCAGAGGCTGTTTTTCTCTGCGGCGAGCCATGTAGTCGTCCATTTTTATGCGGATTTCTTCAGGCGGCGCGGGGGTCAGCTTAAATGTCGCCCCAGTGAGTACACCATCCATTTCCATAAACGCGCTGCGTCTGTAGCTAAAACCCATCTGCGGGGCGGTAAACTCGATAAGGTTTCCGCCGAAATCCATAAATCCGGCGGTGTGCGCTACATCCTCAATCTGGCCACCGTAAGCACCGGCGTTCATGTAGAGCGCGCCGCCAACCGTCCCCGGGATGCCATAGGCGAACTCCAGCCCGGCAAGACCCTGTTGCTGGGCAAACCTGCAGAGGTTGCTGAGCTTTGCCCCGGACTGGCAGCTTATAAGAATTTCGCCTTCCCTGCGGATTTGAGAGAAACTCTCACCCAGGTGGAGGATTGTGCCATGATAGCCCTCATCCGCGAATAGCATGTTTGAGCCCGCGCCCAGCACCAGCAGCGGGATTCCCTCCCGGCTGGCAAAAGCCAGCGCCAGAGCGACTTCATCTTGGCTGCCCGGCTCTATGAACAGAGCTGCCGGCCCCCCGATGCGAAAGGTAGACTTCTCACCTAATGGAACGTCCCTGGTATAGCCTATGCTATTCTGTGCGAGATGCTCGGCAAATGCCTGGATTTTGTCCATCTGGCAAGCTCCTTTATCTAGTCAATGCGGCCAAGTGCTCGCATGAATCTATCGTAGTTGGCGTTTAGAACAAGCTCTTCCGGGAAACCGATTTCCTCCAACATCTCGACAACATCTTCTACCGCGCCTACTTTTAGGTTTATGTGGGCGTCCGAGCTTAGGACAATGGGCACGCCTACCTGTGCGCAAAGCGCGGCTATCTCGCGGCAGTTGTCTATAGACTGGCCGCGGCGCATAGAATGAGCGTTCAGCTCTAAAACCTTACCGCAGGCCTTGAACGCCTCGAGCACTGGAACGAGCTCGAACTCGTAGCCTGCCCTATCGCAGTGGCCGATGACTCGAATAAGTGGGTTTTTGGCTATTTTTATCCAACCGCGGGTATGCTCGGCCACAGTTGCGGGTGCCAGGCAAGGCGGGTGGTAAGAGGCTATCACCCATTCCAACTGGCTGATAATTTCGTCGGGCAAATCGACCGCGCCATCATAATCCAGTATATTCAGCTCGGCTCCCTTTATGATCTCGATGCCGTTGATTTCTGTGGGCAGAATACTGGGCAAGGTGCCAAAGTGCACCTTGCTTGCACCGCCGGGCAGAGCCGGGGCATGTTCGGTGAGGCAGAGGAATCGGTGACCCAGCTCTTTTGCCCTCGCCGCATTTTCTGTGATAGTGGAGTAGGCGTGGTCACAGGCAACGGTGTGGGTGTGGGTATCTCCTACGATGTTTATCATCTATGGCTTCCTTCCTTGGGGGGCAGTTGATTGCGGGTATAGCTGCATTTAACAAATCCTACAAACGGTCGGGCATGGAAGCCCGACCCTACATAGATCTGCCAAAAGTGTTGGAATGTAGGGGCGGGGTTCCATCCCCGCCCGATATGCCCTTTGCTGATGGAGTTGAGGATATTTAATCAAACGACTGTAAGTTAGTGTTTACTTCGCTCTCGGGTATGTCGTCGGCTATGCCCAGCCTGGTCAGCAAGTCGTGGGCAGCGTTGTAGCCCATGTTCTTCTGGCGCTGGTTCATGGCGGCGACCTCGATTATCACAGCCAGGTTGCGCCCGGGCTTTACCGGAATTGTTAGTATTGGCACCCGGTTCTCGAGTATCTCAGTGTAGGTGTTGTCCATACCCATGCGGTCGTAGAGCTTTTTGGAATCCCACTGTTCCAGCTGGATGATCATGTTTATCTGCTCGGTTATCTTGACCGAGCCTATGCCGAACAGCCTGCGCACGTTTATTATGCCTATCCCGCGCAGCTCCATAAAGTGGCGGATATTGGCCGGGGAAGAGCCCACCAGCGTCTTTGGCGAGACCCTGCGGATTTCTACCGCGTCGTCGGCAATTAGCCTATGGCCGCGTTTAACAAGCTCGACTGCGGTCTCGCTTTTGCCCACACCGCTCTCGCCCATCATCAAGATGCCTACGCCGTAAACTTCTATAAGCACCCCGTGCCGGGTGATGCGAGGGGCCAGCTCCACCGTAAGGTTGGAGACAAGGGCCGACACAAAAGCGGAGGTTGTCTCGTCGGTGCGCAAAAGAGCGCAGCCGTGTTTTTCGGCTGCCTGCAGTATGGTAGGGCTGGGCTCGTTGCCGTGGGCCAGCACCATGGCTATTGGTTTTTGGCTAAACAGCTGCTCGAGCATTTCGGGCATTTCGTCTTCTCGCCGGGCAAGGTAAGCGTGCTCGGCGTTGCCCATAACTTGAATTTTCCTGTTGTCAAAGTAGTCCAAAAAACCGGCCAACTCCAGCCCCGGCCGGTTGACTTCGGGGGTGGTCACGCTTATCTGATCGGCATCCACAGGCAAATAAACCGACGTCAGGTTGTGCTGCTCCATCACATGGGAAAGCTTGACATCAAATTGTGTGCTCAAGTTTGGCCTCCGGCTTTTACAATTAACAATTGACAATTGTCAACTGCCAATTGCTATTATACCACGCGGCTGGCGGACACACAAGCCGGCGCCGGCAAATAGCGGTGGTACCGCATTTGCCGGCGCTATTTATTGACGAACCCACCCGGTGTGCGTGCGCTACATGCTGTGCCCGGCCGCATCGGGGTTGCTGTAGCTGTGGGTATTCGGACCCCACGCCACAGCAGACTGCGACGACTCTCCATTTGCCCGGTGGTGTGGTGGCTCTACTTCCGCGCTGGCCCTCTCGAGGTACTCGTGGTAGGCCGAAAGTATCGCGCTTTCCAGCGTGCCCCTTGCTTGGGGGGTTATGGGGTGGCAGATATCCCTAAATACGCTGTTGTCGTCCTTGCGGCTGGGCATTGCCACGAACAGGCGCTCCGGGCCCTCTATCACCTTAATATCGTGCACGGCTAAATCATTGTCAATCGTGACCGAAACCAGCGCTTTTAAGCGTGTGTCCTGGTAAGTTCTCCGCACCCTTATATCCGTTATATTCAAACGAAAGACCCTCCCTAAAGTTGCATGTTTGTTGGCTTTATTATTTTTACAGCGCGGCACATTTATGCATCCGCGGGCTATCTTTTGCAAAATATCCTGCCAAAATTTATTGCCGGGGTTTTCTTCCTGGGAAAATATGTTATAATGGTCACTGAGGGTCGTGACCATTATAATTATGCGCAGCGCCTCGCCCCTGTGGGGCAACCGGCCTTTTGGTGCGCAATTACTAAAACCGAAGTACACATATTGCGAACATTATAACCACCAAGGAGCTTCTCTATGACCCTAGATACTCTAGCCCAAAATCCTTGCCGGGTGCATTTTATAGGTGTGGGCGGTGCCGGTATTTTCCCGCTGGTGCAAATTTTTGCCGCCCAGGGGCACACACTGCAGGGCTCGGACAACAACCCCGGAGACACAACCCAAGCCGAGGAGCTGATGGGGGTGAAGGTCTTTATCGGCCACCGCGCAGAACAGGTCGCCGGTGCCGAGCTTGTTATTTACTCTGCGGCCATACCCAAAGATAACCCAGAGCTATTGGCCGCCGGGGAGCTGGGCATACCTGTTTTTGAGCGGGCTCAAGTGCTCGGCTGGCTGAGCAAGCAGTACCCACTGTGCATCGGTGTTGCGGGCTCTCACGGAAAGACTTCCGCGACCGCTATGCTCTCCCAGATACTGGTTGGCGCGGGACTTGACCCAACTTGCGTTATCGGCGGCAAGCTGCCTCTTATAGGCGGCGGTGGTCGCGCCGGTAGCGGGCCGCTGATGGCGGTAGAGGCTTGCGAATACAAGGACACCTTCCTCAGCCTTAGCTGTTCGGTGAGTATAATTCTCAACGTTGACGCCGACCACCTCGAATATTTCGGCGATTTAGGCGGTGTTATCCGCTCGTTTAGACAGTTTGCGCAAAATACTTCTCGTCTGGTTATCGCCTGCGGGGACGACGAAAACACACGCGCTGCTTTGCGCGGGCTTGACAAAGAGGTTCTGACATTCGGCTTTGAGGCGGGGAACGACTACACCGCCGAGAATATAAATATCGTAGAACCTACCCGACAGGAGTTCGATCTTGTTTTTCGCGGAAAAAGGCTTGCGCGGCTCTCGCTGCGTGTGCCTGGACGGCACAACATTCTAAATGCGCTGGCTGCCTGCGCCGGGGCCTTGGCAGTAGGCGCTACCCCTGCCCAGCTGGAGGAGACCTTGCCCGGCTTTAGAGGGGTAGGGCGCAGATTTGAGGTCTTGGGCAAAGCGCGCGGTGTAACCATAGCCGACGACTACGCCCATCATCCCATCGAGTTGGCCGCTACCCTAAAAGTCGCGATGGAGATGGGCTACCGACAAGTGTGGGCGGTCTTCCAACCGTTCACCTTCTCGCGAACAAAACACTTCCTGGACGGCTTTGCGCAGGCACTGAAAATACCGCACTGCACTGTGCTCAGCGCAATTATGGGCGGGCGGGAGCAGAACACCTACGACGTTCACACGCGGGATTTAGCGGAGAAGATACCCGGCTGTGTCTGGTTTGAGAGCTTTGAGGAAATTGCCGGGTACGTGATGAAAAACGCACAGCCCGGGGACCTGGTGCTCACACTGGGCTGCGGAGATGTGTACAAGTGCGCTAAGATGATGTTAGGGGCTGGCAGCTAGCGCAGAGACCCCTGCTTTTGCTGCCATATTTTCGTACTAAGTTTTTCATGTGGGTGATTGGATATGTACGATTTTCTATTTACAAACGCCTCTGTGATAGATGGCAGCGGAGCCGCGCCTTACACCGCCGATATAGGGGTATCCGACGGAAAGATCGTCGCTATATCCCCTAGCCTCCAAGTAGATGCCTCCCGGAAAATTGATCTTGATGGGCGGATTTTGGCCCCTGGATTTATTGATATCCACCGACACGCCGATGCCGCGCTCCTGCGGCCCGAATTTGGAGAGGCCGAGCTTTTTCAAGGAATCACCACTATCGTGAATGGGAATTGCGGCATGAGCGTTACACCGTTATCATTGCCCTACCGCGAAGAGGTGTTGGGCTATCTATCACCTGTAGTAGGCAGCCTTCCGGCAGGAGTGGAATTCGAAAGCTTTTCCAGCTATGTCAGCCTTCTAAAGAGAAGAGCGCTTCCGTTGAACATAGGCTCTCATGTCGGCAGCGGAACAATGCGCGCCACAGCTATCGGTTACAGGGAAAAATCTCTAAGCAATAGCGCGCAGAAGCTTTTGCACCAAAGCCTTGAAGAGGCTATGTCGGCCGGCGCGCTTGGAGTTTCGGTGGGGTTTTCGTACATGCCCGACCTTTACTATTCCCCGGAGGAGCTTGCAGAAGCTCTAGCCCCTATGCGCGGTACCGATATCCCACTTGTCTGTCATGTGCGGGGTGAGGGAGATATGTTATATGAATCGGTGCGCGAGGCAATAGAGGCAGCTAAGCTTCTTAGCGTTCCACTTCATCTCAGCCACTTCAAATGCATTGGCCGGCGAAATTGGGGGACTCTGCTAGGCAAAACCATAGAGTTGATTGAAGACTCTCGGCAGAGTGGTACCGAAATAATGTGCGACGTATACCCATGGGCAGCCGGAAGCACTCAGATGGCCTGTTTGCTCCCGCCTCAGTTTTTGCAGGGCGGGCCGACGCAAGTGGTAGAGCGGCTTGCCGACACCAAAAAGCGTAAAGTTTGCCGAGATATAATGAGCAGGCCAAGTTCGGAGTTTGAAAACATTGCGGAAAGTATGGGTTGGCAGTCGATTTACGTGAGCGGACTGGGAAGCGAGAAAAATCGCTGGTGTATCGGCAAAAGCATCGTGCAGATAGCAGAGATTCGCAAAGTTGACCCGTTCGATGCGGCATGTGATCTTTTGGTCGAGGAAAACTGCAATGTCACTATGGTAGATTATATTACGTGTGAAGAGGATATCGAGACAATTTTGCGCCTTAACTACAGCTGCTTAATATCCGATGCTATTTATCCGGATTCCGGACTGCCGCATCCGCGCGGATATGGCAATGTCGCAATGTTCCTCAGCGAGTATGTAAAAAAACGCGGTACCCTAACGATTGAGCAGGCAGTGCATAAGATGACCGCTCTACCGGCGAAGGCGATGCGCATAAAAACCAAGGGACTGATTCGAGAAGGTTTCGACGCGGATATTGTGGTTATAGAAAAAGATGGCATCCGCAGTGAAGCTGATTTTGAAAATCCCACACGGCTGACAGAGGGAATATATCTGGCTATGGTAAATGGCAAGATCGTACTAGAAGGTGGCTCTATTACCGGAGCTATGAGTGGCAGGTATGTGCGGCGTTGACGAGAATTTTACATTTGCTTTTTTGATCGGCAGGCTTCCTGCCAACTAGCGAGGCAGCATTTGTCGTATGACGTCGATTTTTGTTGTATTTATGTGAAAATTATGGCAATATGTAACTGCAATCAGCAGCGTCCAGACGCTGAGGGTGGTTAGGTTGTTCCTCCATTCGGAGGTGATGTTGTGGTTACATACAGCGAGCTGTTCTATTTTTCGCTCGTAATCATCGGCGTTATTGGCCTATGCCTAGCGTATAAAAAGAAATAACCGCACCTAGGCGGTTTGGTTGGCTATGCAATCAGTAGCCCCGCCACCGCACCCGCGCCGATATAGAGCGCCGGGTGCTTTTTGTATTTGAGCATCCCGGCCAGAGCCAGACCAAAGAGCAGAATAGCCTGCCAGTTAACCAGAGCCGCCCACTCTCCCACTGCCGGGGCGAGATCCACCTGGTGGAGCAGGGTCATCCTCGCGAGCATAAGCAGGGCCAGGGTTATAAGAGCGAGCACCGCAGGTCGCACGCCCTCAAGACCCGCCTGCAGCTGCCAGCTCTCCCTAAAGCGATCCACCACTTTGCAGACAAGGCCGACGATTACAATCGGTGGTAGGGTGAGTCCCAGTGTGGCCACCGCCCCGCCCAAAACCCCCGCTGCCTGAAACCCAGCGTATGTCGCCATATTCACAGCTATCGCGCCTGGGGTGGTCTCGGCCAGAGCGACCATAAAGCTTACGTCCTCCGCCGTGAACCAGCCGGTGCGCCCGGAAAGCTCGTAAATAAACGGCAGTGTAGCCAGCCCACCGCCAAATGCGAACACACCCATTCGCAAAAACTCGAGGAAGAGGAACAGATAGATCATCTCTCTGCCTCCACTCTGCGCCGCAGGGCGCTATGGGCAATGCCGGCTAGGATTGCACAGGCCACCACCGCGATAATAGGCACCCCCACAAGCAAAACCAGCGCCAGCGTAACAATGTACACCACAATTCCGAAGGTATCCTTTACCGAAGACTTCCAGAGCTTGATGATAGCCTGCACAATTAGCGCGCATACAACCACGCGTATCCCGAAGAATGCCCGCTGCACAAGCTCCTGCCCCAGAAAACCCTGAATAAACGCGGCGATAAACGTGATGAGAACAAACGATGGCACCACCACGCCCAGACAGGCAACGGTGCTGCCGCGGGTACCGGCCAGCTTGTGGCCCACAAAAGCGGCCACGTTTATCATTATCACCCCCGGCAGGCTCTGGGAAAGGGCGTAGTAATCGGCCACTTCCTCCTTGGTCAGCCAGCCGCGGCGCTCAACGGCCTCCCTGTGCATTATGGGCAGCATGGCGTAGCCGCCCCCAAATGTGAGCGCGCCTATTTTGGTAAATGTGGTGAAAATTTCTCGATAGAGCTTCATTGGGCGGCACGCCTTTCAGAGGTAAGTGTCTTTTATTCTTCCGTGGCAAAAGCGTCTTCTGCCGGCTCACTTTCGGGCTCCGGTGGGTCGGCAGGCAACTCAGCCTCCGCCGCCTGTGGTCGAAGCAGCAGCCCTACCCACAGTAGGTGCAGCCGCCAGAGCCAGACGGTGTGGTCGCGCATTGCTATATCCGGCGGGGTGAACGAAAAGTCGAAAAAGGTCGAAAAGTAGATGATTTGGGTCGTTACCAGCACTGCCGCAATCACTATCGCCCCGATAGCCGTTTTGCTCAAAGTCAGCTGCTTAAGTGACAGGCCGCCGATGGTAAAGCGGTAGATTAGTGCAAGGTCCAAAAACTTTAAAAGATACCATGCAACTGGCCAGAAGACTCTGGTCAATATTCCTGGCTCGTAGTTAAAGTTGTTGTCAATTAAGAACTGTAGCTGGTCGCCCCCATATAGCAGAAACTGCATAAGAAGCGAGAACAATCGCTGTGCCTGCGCTATGCCCACGGTTATCGCCGCGCAGAGCAAAACATTGCGCAACGTGAGGTAGCTCAGAGGATTGCGTTTGTGCAGGATAAAGAATACCCCGCAGAAAAACAGCAGGTTGAACAAAGTGGGGAATATAAAAGTATTTAGCACCTGAGGGGCTCCCGAAAACCTAAACATATCAAATGTCTCTCGAGTCTCTCGGGTGAGAAACCATTCGATAAACTCAAAGAGCCGCCACGGTAGGTTCCTGCTGACCCCATCAAATGCGAACATAAACGCAACCGATGCCAACATCCAACTGCGTGTGCCGAGTTCAAGTAATATAGGGCTGGCAGCAACTTCTTTGGCCGGCGGATCGCCTATCTCTTCCGGCCGCTCTTCCATCAGCTCGACCTCACAGTCTGAGCACTGGGCAAAGCCGTCGCGGTATTCGGCCTTGCATTTTGGACACCAGGGCATCTCGCCACCCCTTTCATTTCTGTTAACAGCCTACCAATATTTACTGCGTTAGTCAAGCCTGCACCGGGTGCACACAAAATAGAGCGGACGCTTACCATCGTCCACTCTATGTGTTGCATGTGATGCTTAGGGGTTGGGGGTAAAGTACGGTACTACCGTCCAGGTGAGCATCGCCTTGTGATCTGCAGCCAACGGTATATCGGTGGGCCTTGTGCGCACTTCAATGCGGTCGAAGCCAGTGGTGTCGGCCCAGTTGATAATTGTAAGCAGATCGTCGTTGTCTTGCTCGAAGACGTCTATATCCGAAAGTATCGGGAGCAGGTTGGTGAGCGGGTCGTCGCTCTCTCTAAACAGCCTACTGGCAAGCTCGTCACAGCTGTTATACGCGTTTGCTCTAACCTACAATTCCCAGCTATCGGCGCCCACACCGTTAAATATGGTGAATTCCACGTCATTGGGATCGGTTCCGTTGACTGGGTCTCGGCCAAGGTAGATTTCATCCGGCAGGAACATATTGATCGTGTGGTGCCCGTAGTGCAGATTTTCCGCTTCTGCGCTTATACTGAAGCCCAGCACTTTGAACTGCACCCCCAAAGTTAGGCAGTATGATATACTGTTTAGTGGAAGGGCTTTATTCTTTGGTAAAGTTGCCTGTTTATTGTGTCAAGAAAATGGGCAGACTGACTGAAAATATTATGCTAATAAATGGCAGTTGAAAGGAGCGTCTAGCGATGAGAAAAATCGGCAAAAACAGAAAGCTGTTTCAGGGGATTGGTATAGGGTATGTAGTCTGCTTGATTACCCATGTCATAGCGGCTCTGTTGCCTGTGTATGCGATAATTCCTTTTATTAACAACCTTGGCGAACACAGCCACCATTCACATGGCGGAGTAATGGAGCATATTTTTACGGATATTCTGATTTTGACCTCTGTAATCGTCCCAGTGGTATTGTTGACGTATATCGGTCACAGGGTTGTCAGGCATATTAAGTGCAAATACGGAGATGTACACGAGGTCAATCACTGCGACGAGTGTCAACATAGAACGTTTTGACAACCTTTGGGTTCGGTTGTAATCAGACAACATTTGTCAAGGAGGTTCTGTCTAATTTCTAAAAATATTTTTTAATACCAAAAATCTCAACCTCCACAACACAAAAAAAGTGCCGCCAAACTACATAAAGTTTGACGGCATAGATCGTTTTAAGTTTTCGTATGAGCTACTTCACAACCTCACGCACAGCTTCAATCAACCTTTCCATATCCCCCGGATATACTTCGCCTATATTCCCGATACGGAACGTATCGGCCTGCGAGATTTTGCCGGGGTACAGCACAAATCCTTTTGCCTTAACGGCCTCATAGAACACTTTGAAATCAAATTTATCATCAGGATACAAGAATGACGTTATAATTGGCGATTGCATGTTATCAGGCAGCAGGGTTGTGAATCCAATCTCACGCATACCAGCTACCATCACGCTATGGTTTTTGCTATATCTGGCGTGACGCGCCGTAATGCCGCCCTCCGCTTCAAGCTCATCGAGTGCCTGATAAAATGCGCGTACAACATGGGTTGGAGATGTATAGCGCCACTTGCCGGATTTGTCCATTTCTTGCCATTGGCCGACCAAATCCATGCAGAGAGAGCGGGCATTTCCAGCGCATCCCTCAAGCACATCGCGCTTTGCGATTACAAACCCGAATCCCGGCACACCTTGAATGCATTTGTTCGACGAACTCACGAGGAAGTCAATCCCCAACTTTCCAATATCCATTGGGATGCCGCCGAAGCTGCTCATCGCGTCCACAATCAGCGTTTTGCCTGCCGCTTTTACGATATGGGAGAGTTCTTCA
>WRAV01000003.1 GCA_009780025.1 Oscillospiraceae bacterium
CTGTTAAGTCCAGTGAAAAGCACTTTACTATCTGCCGAAATTTGGCCTCGCTTAGATGTGAACGCCTGATGTACTTGTTTTTCATCATGATACCTCAGTTTTTAGTGTATCATGTCCCTCTAAATCTAGGCAAGACCCTTTATTATTCTTTCCAATTCATAATACTCGATACAACCCGTGCAAGCCTTTTACTAAACTGGCCGATTAGCTTTGCGATAGCGGCGGTTGCTGTGTGGATACACACGCTTTACGATGTGTTTGCTTGGTGGGTTAAGGCGGCTGTGAACCATAAATAAGTTTGGATAGAACAATCATTTCAAAATTAGGAGCGGAGACCTTATAATGAAAAAACATGCGTTAGTTCTGATTTTTGTGGTGGCCATGCTGTTGGTTTTAACGGCTTGCAGTGGAAATGCTACTTCGGAAACAGGAGTTGTACCAACAAACGGAAATGCACAGACTGATGAGCCGACAGAAATTTTCTATCCCGACATTTATCTTTTCCATGAATCTGTTGAGATGGGGATTTATTTCACAATACACCCAGCATGGCTTAACTTATACGGAATAGAAGAAACTGAATTTGAACATGAGTATGGCATTACAAGAACAGTGACGGTATACCACTTAGCCACGCGAGAAGAGTTCGGATCAGACAGTGGAATTCTGTTTTCAATCAGCAGATTTCCTGCTGTCCTTGCAGATGGGCCTATCGGCATAGTTCTGGCTCAAGATGGGGGTTACACATACGCTATAGGTTATCCTCAAGATTCAGAACATGCTTATGATTCTGACAGCGCAGCCGCCGTTCAATTTCGGATGATGATGGGCTACTTAGAGCCGTGGGACAACAATTTTATCACAAACAGCTTTCTACTGTCGGGAGTAAATCCTTTTGCAACTGCACTGCTCGAATATTTTGCTGATAGCGCATCTATGCCGGACGCCGACAGCACAATGGCCTTCATGGTCAATGTAGATGGCGCTCCGGGTGTGGTTGCGATAAGACATCCCGAGCCGTTTTTCCCCGAAGCAAGACTGTTTGTTTTTACCGGCATTGAACTGATTTACAAAGACATTGGAAGTATTGCGGGATTTCCATCATCCATAGGCATTACCCAAGACGGTCGCCCTGTAAAAGTTAGCGGTGACGCCGGGGATTTGTCCTACACTTTGTTCGGCGGCGCGACTGACCTTGAGATCCATAACGATGTAATAATCTACACGCTTACCATATATGTGGAGTTAGTGGATTTCCAAAACATGACTCATAATCACTATCAATTCAGAGGCGGTTTTGAAGAGGGTATAGCGGGAGGGCGTACACCCGTCAGCGAAGAAGAGTTTAATGAACTCAGCACAAGGCACGGACTTGACAATTTCCGAATTTGGTTCGAGATTGAAGATGAAACGGAGCAGATTTTGGCTTTGACGTTTTCGGAATAATGCTCTTCAAATATTATACAAAGTTGAGGAGATGTATGGCTAAACCGAACGACAAAGAAACTGAAAAGAAAAATGAGAAATGGGATTTTGATGGTTATGCCTTTACCTTGGCAACAGTCCTGTTCTTAGCACTCCAAATACTGCCTCATATTAAGGACATTTTGACACACTTTGACAGTTTGGGAGATATTATCAGCCAGTCAATCAGCAGATTTGAATGGTTTGAGTTATATGGAATCGGCATTAACCCGATGAACATATACCACTGGCAACCTTTTGCTTGGATGTTTTTTATGTTGGCGTGGGTGGCTTGCGAAGTTAAAAGTGTAATTGACATAAGGCGCGGCGTTGAGGGTGTCGATAAAAGTTTGGAAGATGCCGCAGAAGATGCGTTGTACATCGGCATAATCGTTGCAATGCTGTTCTTTGCAATAATAACAGGGCGAATGTACGTTTCTTGGCTGGCCGGACCAATCACGTTTATATTGCTTGCGGTTATTTTGCCTTTTTTAAGAAACTCAAAGGACAAAGAGAACGCACATTTCCCTGCAATTCCATTGCTTGTGCTGTCAGCGGGCATCATTGTGGAAGTTTTCATAGGCGGTTGGATAGCTATCTCTGTTTCGTGGATTTTCGTATGCGCATATAAAGTATATGGATTGATACGGAAATACAGCCTCACCGAAGATGTATTTACCGACATCTTATACTACGCCTTTTCTATAATCCTAATATCCATTGGCCTTATCTGGGGATTATGGATTACATCATGGCTTGCGTTTCCGATTGCAATAGTTATAAGCAAAGCTTATAGGCAGAGTAAAAAGCAAGCGATTTAGCAAATAAGGAGTGGAGTACTTTAGTATTTCCTCAATGCTTTGACTGTCAAATGAAAAAATGGTATACTGAATATTAGTTACAACGGATAATCGGGGCATGATATATTGCCTAAACAATCGCGTTAAGCTTGATAACATAATTTTGATAACAATATATCAGCGAAAGCCATAGAGAGTGGATAACTGGTATCACATTGAGGAAAAATCCAACACGAAAACTAAGCAAAACTGTTTAGAATAAGTCTCTTGTTTGCGAGTGGGAGTAATTAAGCCAACGTAAAGAATGTTGATTTTACGGGGTTTGTAGCCTGTCGATAACTGCTGTGGCAACATTTAATATAATTATGTTATGGAGATTGAGGATAATGAAGAATGATTTATTCTTATTGAACAGATATTTAGTCGATGCTAACATTGTTTTAGAGTGCAACGATTCTGTTCAATTCACTAGAAAAATACCAGACGAGACCGTCCAACTTATTATCACATCGCCTCCGTATAATATTGGGAAGGCTTATGAAACTCAAGTGTCGATTCAAGATTACATGAATACTCAAACAGAATTAATAAATGAGCTTGTACGAACTTTGCGCCCCGATGGCAGTATATGCTGGCAAATAGGGAATTACATTGAAAATTCAGAAGTTTTTCCGTTAGACATATATTACTATCCGATTTTCAAAGAAGCCGGCTTAAAACTTCGCAACCGAATTATTTGGCATTTTGGACATGGACTTCACGCAAGCAAGAGATTTTCCGGTCGGTATGAAACGATGTTGTGGTTCACTAAAACAGACAATTACGTATTTAATCTTGATGAAGTTCGTGTTTCTTCAAAATACCCTAATAAGCGTCACTATAAAGGTGAGAAAAAAGGCGAATTATCAGGAAATCCACGAGGAAAAAATCCGTCAGACTTCTGGGGGAAAATTCAAGAAGATTTTGATAGCGGAATGTGGGACATACCAAATGTAAAGGCCAATCATGTTGAAAAAACAGATCATCCTTGTCAATTTCCTGTAGAACTAGTCGAAAGATGTGTCTTGGCACTAACAAATGAAAATGATATTGTTCTTGATCCCTATGCTGGTGTTGCATCTTCATTAGTAGCTGCAGTAATGCATAATCGCAAAGCTTTAGGTGTTGACCGAGCTGAGGAATATATAAAAATAGGTGAAGAACGTATCCAGCAACTTATTAAAGGTACCTTGAAAACTCGGCAAATTGGAAAGCCTGTGCATGAGCCAACTGGAAAAGAGAAAATCACTCAAGTGCCAATAGAGTGGTTGCAACTTGAAAGGAGTGCATATAAATGAAAATTGTAGAAACTTACTCACATTTGAATGGGCTTGAATACCTCTGCTACCGGCATTCAGAAATTTGGGAGGAATTAATTAATATAATCGCACAAATTAATGCTGAGGATTGTCGAACAAAAATCTCAAAAGAGAAAACCAAAATAGGTAAAATTTTGTATAGCCCTATAGATATGAATAAGGCATTCAAGAAATTATTGGAGACTAAAGGCTGGAAGGAAAGCCGAACTCAATATTATGTAACTGCTGATATAAAGTTAGCTCGTGAAACATTGACTCTTGATGCCACAGAACAAAAAAGGATTATCGAAGATGCTGGGAAAACGGCGCATTTTACATACAACCAAACCGATTTCATTAAAAATCGAATTGCCGCTGAAGTACAGTTCGGAAAATATTCATTTGTTGCATATGACTTATTTGTAAAGCATATGGCTTTCTATGTGGCAAATCAAATTGATCTTGGGATAGAGATTTTGCCAATGAAGAGCCTTACAAGTGAGATGTCTTCCGGTGTTGCTTATTATGAAGGTGAAGTATATAACGTTATAAGGCAAGGCAGGAATACCCCGGCTGTACCGCTGGTCATTATTGGAATTGCCCCGTAAAGTTTTTGGCAACAAAAAATCAGATAGCCCATGAGCTATGGATAATATAAGCAATAGGAATACCACAAACCACATCCTCTAAACAATATTGTTTAGATTAAGGTTTGCGGTGTCGAGTGGGAGTAGGATAATACAAATAATGTGAGTATCATGAAAGACTTTGAGGAGGAGGTACACGTGGGCAAGTTAATACGAATGTTCTTGGTCAATGGAAGTACAGATGGATTAAAAACGCTAGAGATATCAAATATGACTATTAAGGCAACTGTTTTTCCTAGACCGCTACTAAAAGATTTTTTAGAGCGAGATGAAGCTGGTCGACCTGGCGTTTATATGCTGTACGGAAGTCGAATAGATGAAAACTTAAAGTCTATGTTGTATATTGGTGAGGGTGATCCCGTTTCGGAGCGCTTGAAGAATCATGCAATTAAGAAAGATTTTTGGACAGAAGCTTTTGTTTTTACCTCGAAAGACGAGTATCTGACAAAAACACAAGTTAAATTTTTAGAGTCAAGATTGATTAATTTAGCAGAAGAAGCTAAGCGTGCTGAGTTAGATAATGTTCAATCATCGAACGAACCTACAATTTCAGAGGTTGATAGAGCAGAGATACAACAATTTTTGGAAGCAATACAGCTACTTGTCCATTCACTGAGATTAAACTTTTTTGAAAGATTATCTTTTACATCTACAAGCCCTACTTCAACAGTTGATGAAATAATTTATGAATATAAGGTTAAAGATGCAATTGGAAAAATGGCAGTTAGAGATGGAAAATATGTGTTACTCTCTGGGTCAACTGCAGTAAAAGGTTATAGAGATTCAGCGAGTCCAAACATACGGAAATATAGAGAAGAATTAATAGCAGATGGTGCGCTTAAATACAATGATAGCACTAAATTATATGATGTAATCAAAGACGTACCTTCTAATAGTTCTACTTATGCAGGAATTATTGTTTGCGGAGGCAACACTCCTGGCCCAACAGTATGGAAGTATAATAGTAAAACTTTAAGAGAAATTGAAAGTGCGAGTCAGTGAAAATGGCAACAATATGGCAACAGAAAATCAGATAGCCCATAACATATGGATAATATAAGTAATTAAGAATATTACAAGTCATATTTTCTAAACAAATTTGTTTAAGTTAAGGCTTGCGGTGTCGAGTGGAAGTAAAAACCAAATACAAAAGGAGCTAACTGATCTTGGCCGTCAGTTAGCTCCTTTTCTTTATATTAAATTTCCAGTGCAGCCGCAACCAAAGGCATAAAACCCCCGCAGCTTGCCAAAACTCGGTAACAAAACAAAGCCAAAGGCAGGTATCCCAATGAAGCACCGACGCACCATAGGACTTTACTGTGGCATAATCTCCCTTTTTGCCCTCTGCATATTTAGGTTGCACTACATCGAAGCTTCACCCTTCCTAGCCGCGGCAGCGCAGGATCAGGGGCGGTTTACTCTAAATCTGGCCCAAACTAGGGGTGGCATTTACGACAGAAATATGCGCCTGTTGGTGAACAACCAGAGCCGCTTTGTGGCCTCGGTGTTGCCCACCCCTCAGGCGATGTCCGAGCTTTACCGCGTCCTACCTGAAGACGAGCGCTACGCGGTGCTCGAGCGCATGCGCGGCGGACTCCCATTTGCCCTTGAGTTGGATACTATGGACATCAACGCGGTGGGACTAGATGTCTTTGAGGTGCCTGAACGGTTTGGGTTGCAACAAATTGCTCCCCATGTGGTGGGTTATCTAAGCGATGAGGGTCGCAGCGGCGTAGCTGGGATTGAGCGCGCTTTCGATGAGGTTCTGAGGGAAAAGGGGGCCGGCGTGTCGGCCAGCTTTCAGATGGATGCGATGGGCAGAACTATGCAGGGTGGTGGAACGGTGATTGAGCGCCACAACATGACGGGTACCGGTGGGGTAGTCCTAACTCTGGACGCGAATATCCAACTGATTGCCCAGCGCGCTCTCGCGGACGGCGCAGAGCGGGGAGCGGCGGTGGTTATGGATGTGCACACTGGGGATATGTTGGCCATGGCCAGTGTGCCCGCCTTCGACCAAAAAGACATCGCCGCCAGCCTTGAGAGTCCATACTCGCCCTTTGTCAACCGGGCAACGAGTGGTTACAGCATTGGCTCGGTGTTTAAAGGGGTAATCGCTGCGGCTGCTCTGGAAAGCGGATTTTCGCCCAGCCGCAGCTACGAATGTCGGGGATATATAAATGTTGACGGCCAGATTTTCCGCTGTAACAACTTAGCGGGTCATGGTGTTCTGGATATGTCCCGAGCTATGCAAGTGAGCTGCAATCCCTATTTTATCAGCCTTGGGTTGCAGCTCGATCCGGCGCTTTTGCTCATCATCTCCCGCAACTTGGGTCTAGATGCCTCCCTGGAGCTTGCGCCGGGCATGCTTTCCCAACGGGGAAATCTGCCCGACCTGGACGAACTAAGCAGCCCGGCTGGTCTTGGCAACTTTAGTTTTGGGCAAGGCAGTTCCCTTGCTACCCCGTTGCAAATGGCGCAGATGATGGCCGTCTTTGCAAATCAAGGCAGCTCGGTTACCCCCCGCCTGGTTGAGGGCCTGACCGAGAACGGCATAAGTCTTTCCCAAAGCGCCCCACGCTTTGCGAGCACAAGCGTTCTTTCCCCGCAAACAGCCGAAATAATGCGCCAGATAATGGTAGATGTAATAGAACTCGGCAGTGGCTGGCCGGCAGCCCCGATTTACGGTGGCGCCGGTGGCAAAACTTCTTCGGCGCAGACCGGCCAGTGGGAGGTAGACGAGTACGGCCAGCCCATTGAAATCGTCCACGCCTGGTTTGTCGGGTTCTACCCGGCCCAGGAACCAAGGTACAGCATAGCCGTTTTCGTGGAGGGCGGCCGGAGCGGTGAACATGTGGCGGCGCCGATTTTCAAGCAGATAACAGATGGGATATACGCGCTGGGAGTTGGCGGATAGCGAAATAAAATTGGGCCTAGTGCGGTGTGCACGGCTCTTGCTTTATGGGGGTGATCTCGGTGTAAGTAAACTGATTCCCCGAAAATTCCCAAGTATCCATCTGCCACTCACTGTTACCAGGGCACACCCATAGGCCGTCCAATTCACCTCTACCACAACCAACCGCAACAACTGCCAAAACAACCATCATACCAACAAGCAAAATCCGCCGCTCCATGCACCCACGCCTCCCCTTAAATGTTGTCACAACAGAATTTTTCCGCGTACAACAAACAAAAGCAGTGCAAGAATACAGGGAAAAATCCCATACCCTTACACCGCTGCAATGCAAAAACTCCCCGCACAGTCTGCCAATCGACTTGAAAACCGGCAAACTAAACGGTATAATAATACATGCGAGCGCGGCCGGTAGGCCGCTGGCATAGGAGAGTGAATGTCTCCGACTGCTAGGGGACAAGGTGTTGTAGCACCTTGTCTCTGCTTGCTTTTTGTTTGTTATCTATAGGTTATACAGCGCCTGCGCTGATTTTGCAAGCACGAGCTTGCGGTTTTGATAAATTTCGCTTAAGGCATAACACCCTCCAACCGGTGCGTTCGCAGACAGCCTCTATTCCTTGACAAGCCCTGTCGCATATGGTAACATTTACAGTTGTGTATAGTTTCTGGACATGCAAACCGGCGGGGGGAATTTGAGGTGTCTGTTAAGTATATTTTTGTCACTGGCGGTGTTGTTTCCGGCTTGGGTAAAGGCATTACCGCGGCCAGCCTTGGCCGGCTTTTAAAAGAGCGTGGATACCGTGTTACCATAAAGAAATGCGATCCCTACTTAAACGTTGACCCAGGGAATATGAGCCCCTACCAACACGGGGAAGTCTTTGTCACCGATGATGGCGCAGAGACCGACCTTGACCTTGGTCACTACGAGCGATTTATCGACGAAAACTTGAGCCGATCCTCCTCTCATACCAGCGGGAAAATCTACTGGACGGTTTTGAACCGGGAGAGAGAAGGGGGCTACGGGGGCGGTACAGTCCAGGTAATTCCACACATTACCAATGAGATTAAAGACCGCATCTATCGCCTTGGCGGCCAGGAAAAGACCGATGTGGTCATAACCGAAATAGGCGGCACGGTGGGCGACATCGAAAGCCAGCCTTTCCTTGAAGCCATTAGGCAGATTGTGATAGAACAGGGCCGGGCCAACGCCATTGTAATCCACGTCACACTGGTGCCATATGTCATAGGTTCGGAAGAGCTAAAGAGCAAGCCCACTCAGCACTCGGTTAAAGAGCTACTGGGCATGGGGATTCAGCCAAATATTATAGTCTGTCGAGCCGATCACCCCCTACCCGAGGACATGCGCCAAAAGCTTGCCCTCTTTTGTAACACTCGGCAGGAAGACATTATCTATAACCCGACGGTCTCTTGCCTTTACGAGGCTCCGCTGATACTTGAAAAAGAGGGGCTGGCCCAGGCTGCTTGCCACCATCTGGGATTAAGCATCCCCGCTCCTGACTTGAGTGACTGGGAGAAAATGGTTGACCAAATCAAGCAGGCGGACACCCAAGTAACCATTGGGGTGGTGGGCAAGTACGTCGCGCTGCCGGACGCTTATATCTCGATTTCCGAGTCTTTGCGCCACGGAGGTATTCCGGCCGGGGTTCGCGTAAATGTGCGTCTTATAGACTCCGAGGCCATTACCCGCGAAAACGCTGCACAGATACTAAGTGATTGCGACGGAATCCTTGTCCCCGGCGGTTTTGGAGACAGGGGTGTGGAAGGCAAAATAGAAGCAACCCGATATGCCAGAACCCAAAATATGCCGTTTTTGGGCGTTGGCCTTGGAATGCAGCTGGCGGTAGTTGAATTTGCCCGAGGCGTACTGGGGTATGAGGACGCAGGCTCCAGCGAGTTTGAAGATAAAGTTGCAACCCCAATCATACACATAGCGCCCGAGCGCAGCGAAGCAACTCCAAAAGGCGGTATACGCCTTGGGCTCCAGCCCTGTAAGCTTCGGGAGGACAGCATAAGCCGTCGAGTATATGGAGAAGACCTTATCTACGAACGCCACCGCAACCGTTACGAAGTCAATAACGAATATCGGGAAGAACTCGAGAAAAATGGCCTGCGTATAGCGGGCGTTTCCCCAGACAGTCGCCTCGTGGAAATAGTCGAATTGGAGGCACACCCCTGGTTTATTGGTGTGCAGTTCCACCCCGAGTTTAAGAGCAGACCCAACAACCCTCACCCAATTTTCTGCGGCCTAGTCGAGGCGGCAATTGCTCGCAAAGAGGCAAAGGCACCATGACCAACCGTGCTTCCCGCAGCGAGATAGAGACTATGGAAATAGCCGCTGAGCTTGCGAAGACCCTGCACCCAGGGGATATTGTGGCCCTTTTCGGGGGCTTGGGCATGGGCAAAACCGCATTCGTACGTGGGCTGGCCAGCGGCCTTGGGCTGGATTCCACCCAAGTTTGCAGCCCAACCTTCGCCCTGATGAACGAGTACCGCAGACCGGGCGCGCCAACCCTCTACCACTTCGATATGTACCGGGTGCAGGGAGATGACACTCTGTACGCCACCGGTTTCTACGATTATCTTGACAGCGATGGCATACTGGCTATAGAGTGGAGCGAGAATATTGTTCATGCGCTGCCAAAGGGCGGGGTGAGAGTAGACATCGCGCTGGGTGAAAGCGAAGGGCAGCGGGTGATAACAATTGGCAATTGCTAGCGGGGTGAAACGATGAACATTTTAGCGCTGGATACATCCTCCCGGGCGGCTTCCTGCGCTATTTTGCGGGACGGGGCGCTCGCCGGGGAGTTTTTTGTAAACATAGGCCTAACACACTCTCAGACGGCCATGCCAATAGTTGAAAAACTGCTCAAGCAGACAGCGACCGCTCCCGGCGACATCGACGTCTTTGCGGTCACTACCGGGCCGGGCTCGTTTACCGGGTTGCGCATAGGCATCTCGGCCGTAAAGGGAATGGCGATGGCCATGGGCAAGCCCTGCGCGGGGGTATCCACTCTTGAGGTTCTAGCGGCCGGGGCCAGGCTGTTCCGGGGTTATATCTGTCCGGCAATGGACGCCCGGCGCAGTCAAGTGTACACCGCCACATTTGAAAACACCGCGGAGGGCCTGCATCGGATATGCGGAGACGAAGCTATTTCGATAGAGGCGCTCGGCAAAGAGCTTGCGGGCCTGTCATCTCCGGTTTTGCTGGTGGGAGACGGGGCCGCCCTCTGTTTTGAGACGTTGGGCGAGCCTGCGCACCTCTGCCTGGCACCCGAGCGATTCCTGCACCAAAGGGCGTCGTCGGTCGGGATAATTGCACAGAAAATGGTTCGCGACGGGAAATTAGTAAGTGCCGCAGACCTTGCCCCCGCCTATCTCCGCCTACCCCAAGCCGAGCGGGAACGGCTGGAATCAGCCCACGATAACAGCCAATAATAGAGCGAAAGGGTGACTTGGTCCATGAGTGTCAATCCGGTTATATTTGACCATCCCCTTATCCAGCACAAGCTTAGCTTTGTGCGGGATAAAACCACCGGCACCAAAGAGTTCCGCGAGCTGATAAGCGAGATCGCGGCTCTGATGTGCTTTGAGGCCACTCGCGATCTCCCCCTGGTCGAAAGTCAGGTTGAGACCCCCATGGGCCCCTGTAAGACCAGAGTTCTCTGCGGGCGCAAGCTGGCGGTGGTGCCGATCCTGCGGGCCGGGCTTGGTATGGTGGAAGGCATCCTCTCGATGATTCCCTTGGCTAAAGTGGGGCATATAGGCCTCTACCGGGACCACGATACCCACCTGCCAGTTGAATACTACAGCAAATTGCCCGCCGACATAAACGAGAGGGATGTCTTTGTCCTAGACCCAATGCTGGCCACTGGCGGTTCAGCTGTGGACGCCATAACTATGATAAAGCAAAAAGGTGCTAGCAGCATTCACTTTATGTGCATAATTGCTGCACCAGAGGGCCTTGAGGCGTTGTCCCAAGCCCACCCGGACGTTCGCGTTTACTGTGCGGCGCTAGATGAGTGCCTCAACGAGAACAAATACATCGTCCCGGGGCTGGGCGACGCAGGCGACAGAATTTTCGGCACCAGATAGTAGGGACGACCACCCTCGGTCGTCCGCGTAACCACTCAACTGAAGTCTCAAAAACCGCTTCGGTTGTCCGCACTACAATTTGTGAAATAACACAATCGTGCGTTTGCCGCGAGCTACCCATACAGCTAGACTTGACAGCTCGATGGTGGGGTAGTATTCTTTACAAGGGGTGATTGCTTGATATACAGCATGACCGGCTATGGGCGGGCTCAACAGCTTATCGACGGCAGAGACATAAGCGTTGAGATACGTTCGGTCAACCACCGGTTTTTTGAGTTCAGCACCCGCTTGCCCCGTTCAATGGGGTACCTGGAAGAAATGCTAAAAGGGTTGGTGCACTCCCGGGTTTCTCGGGGCAAAATAGACCTGAGCCTGACGGTGCTTTCCCTGGAAGAGCCGGGTTCTCAAGTGCTGCTCAACCGCCCGCTGGCAACGGGTTATCTCACCGCCTTGCGCGAGCTGGGACAGCAGTTGGACATCGAAGACGACATAAGCCTTTCCAGCCTTGCCCGCTTCGGCGATATATTCGTCCTGCGCAAAAGTGAAGTGGACGAGGATGCTCTGAGCAGCGCGGTGAGGGAAGTGGCCACCCAGGCTCTGGAGCACTATATGGCCATGCGCCGCACCGAGGGTGAAAAGCTGCACCAGGATATTGTCTGCCGCCTTGATAGCATCCTTTCCTATGTGGAACAGGTGGAAGAACGCACCCCTATAATCGCGGAACAGTATCGTGAGCGGCTCTATCAAAAGCTCTGCGAGGTGTTGGAAAACCAACAGGTCGACCAACAGCGAATTTTGACAGAGGCCGCAATCTTCGCGGAAAAAACCGCAGTAGACGAAGAAACTGTGCGTCTGCGCAGCCATCTTTCCCAGCTGAGGGAGATTCTCTCCAGCGAGGGTCAGGTAGGCCGTAAGTTGGACTTTTTAGTCCAGGAGATGAACAGAGAAGCTAACACCATCGGCTCCAAGGCGCATGACATAGAAATAGCCAAGGTGGTTGTGGAGATAAAAAGTGAGATTGAGAAGATTCGCGAGCAGATTCAAAACATAGAATAGGAACATGTGTTCAATAATGAGAATCGTCCACAAGCCGAAGCGATTTTTTGCTAGGCAAGGAAGTTTTTCGCAGGAATACTTTGTGTATTCAAAGAGAAATTGACGCAGCATAGTGGAAAACCGTAGGGTTGTGGGCGGTTCGAGTATTGAATACATGTTCTGCAAGGAGTGACTATGAAGCTAATCAACATTGGGTTTGGAAATATGGTCTCAGCCGGGCGGATTATCGCAATTGTCAGCCCGGAATCGGCGCCAATCAAGCGGATTATAGGGGACGCCAGAGAGCAAGGCAGCTTGGTCGACGCAACATACGGCAGGCGTACTCGCGCAGTTATCATTACTGACTCCGGGCATATAATTCTCTGTGCCGTACAGCCGGAAACAGTTGCCGGGCGCCTGGATGGGGGAGAGAACGGCGATGACTAAACGCGGTGTGCTTATTGTGGTTTCCGGTCCCTCCGGGGTGGGGAAGGACTCGGTGCTGCGGATGTATATGCCGGGCAAGACTTGCGTCAAGCTGAGCATATCCTCCACCACTAGGATACCCAGGCAGGGAGAAGTAGACGGCGAGCACTACAACTTTGTCTCCCGGGAAGTATTTGAGGGGATGATAGCCCGGCACGAAATGCTCGAGTATGCCGAGTACGCCGGGAACTACTACGGTACCCCCAAAAAATGGGTGGAGGATACCCTGGCTTCCGGGAAGCACGTCATATTGGAAGTTGAGCTTATCGGCGCGCTAAAAATCCGCGCCCTCACCCCCGAGGCGGTCTTCGTCTTCCTGATGCCGCCTTCGCTCAAGGCTCTGGAAGATAGGCTGATCGGCAGAGGCACCGAGACCATCGCGTCAATTGACAAGCGAATGAAGGCGGCCAGAAACGAGATTCTGCACGCTGGCGCTTACGACTATATCGTCGTTAACCACACACTACAGGAAAGCTGTGAGATGCTGGATGTTATAATCAATGCCGCAGCTCTTCGCACGTCACACCAAAAAGATATTATAGGGGAGGTTATTAATCATGCTTAGACCATCCATGTCTCAGGTTATCGGCAAGCACGAAAATTATTATGCGTTTGTGGTGGCGGTCGCCCAGCGCGCGCGCGACATTGCCAATGCCGCCGAACAAAACCAGATAACCCTGGTCGAAAAGCCGGTTAAACTGGCGGTGGAAGAATTTGCATGCGGCGCGGTGCGCGTCAGCGATTTTATCTAGCCATATGCATCTAACCGCACTGGCAGCGGTTGAAAAGGCCGCCTACCACTTCGACCGAGAATACACCTACCTTGTCCCTGCGCAGCTGGAAGGTAAAGTCCAGCCCGGGTGCCGGGTGCGGGTGCCTTTTGGGCGAGGCGGAGGTAGGCGGATGGCCATTGTGCTCGGCCTGTCTAAGGCTGAAGAGGCGGGCTCGCTCAAGCCGATTCTGGAGCTCTACGACCCAGTACCCCTGCTGGATGATGAAGGTTTGGCTCTTTTGCGTTACCTAAAGGATCAGACCTTCTGCACCTGGTTTGATGCGCTTAGGCTGCTTTTGCCTGCCGGATTGGGAATTGTATTTACTACGCTATATCTGCCCGCAAAAGGTGCGTTGCCTCTGCTTGACCCGCGTCATAAGGAAGTGCTTGCTTACCTCAAAAAATCTGGGCAGGCGCTCTCAGCTCAACGGTTGTGCGGGGCGACTGGGGTCGACGAGCAGGAGCTCGAAGCTATGGTTGCCCTGGGTGCCCTTGAGTGCCTGGAGCGCAGCCGAGGCAAAATTTTGGACGAGAAAGTTACCATGCTGCGCCTGACGCCGGGATGGGAGGAGCTAAAACTCAGCCCGGGACAAAAGAAGGCCGCGGCATTTCTCGCGGAAAACGACGGCGCTTCTCTCAAAGAGCTCTGCTACTATACCGGCATTACCCGCACGGTGGCGCAGGGACTGCGCACCAAAGGCGGGGTGGAGTTTTACGATCAGGTGGTGTCGCGCAACCCGTACGCGGGGAAGGATTTTACGCCTGCGCCGCCAATCGATCTCACAGGAGACCAACAAAAAGCTGCTGACAGACTCTTAGGTTACCTTGAAAACCCGGACAAACCGGCCCTACTCTACGGGGTGACCGGTTCCGGCAAGACTCAGGTTTATCTTCGCTTGATTGAACAAACACTCAGCCTCGGCCGGGGCGCCATTGTCCTCGTGCCGGAGATAGCCCTCACAACTCAGACCCTAGAGAGCTTCCACGCCCGGTTTGGTGGGCGGGTTGCGGTGCTCCACAGCGGACTCTCCCTAGGCGAGCGGATGGACGAGTGGCGCAGGGTAAAGGGCGGCGGCGCCGACATCGTTGTAGGCACCCGCTCTGCGGTGTTTGCACCACTAAAAAGCATAGGTCTCATCGTAATAGACGAAGAGCAAGAGCATACGTATAAGTCCGATAAATCGCCCCGTTTCAACGCACGGGATATCGCTCGAGCCCGCTGCAAATACCATGGGGCGTTGCTGTTGTTGGCATCAGCCACCCCATCGGTAGAGAGCTACCACGCGGCACAAACTGGGCGCTCACACCTTGTCTCCTTGCCTCTGCGGTACGGAAAAGACAAGCTACCAACGGTCGAAGTCGTCGATATGAGCCGACACGAAAACCTCTCCGATACCCCCGAGTTCAGTCTGCGCTTGCGGGAAGAGCTACAATACAACCTAACCCACGGACAGCAGAGCATCTTGCTGCTCAACCGGCGGGGACATTCGCCGTTGGTGCGATGCCTGGGTTGCGGGGCCGTAGCCGAGTGTCAATTATGCTCGGTGGCCCTTACATACCACGCGGCAAACGACGCTCTGCTCTGCCACTACTGTGCCTACCGGCAGGAGCGAGACGGCGCTTGCGCACAGTGCGGCAATCAGCTGCTTCGCTACGTTGGGCAGGGCACTCAAAAGCTGGAAGAAATGCTTAATTTGGTCTTTCCCAAAGCGCGGGTGCTGCGGGTGGATATGGATGCCACCATGTCTAAATTCAGCCACCAGCGGTTGTTCGCGGCCTTTGCCGATGGTCAGTACGATATTATGGTCGGCACCCAGATGGTGGCCAAGGGGCTCAACTTTCCAAACGTCACACTTGTGGGGGTGCTCGGCACCGACCAAAGCCTTTACGCCAACGACTTTCGCAGCTTCGAGCGAACTTTCGCACTGCTCACTCAGGTGGTGGGGCGCTCAGGCAGGGGCGGGCTAGAGGGTAGGGCGCTCATCCAGACCTACCTACCCGACCACCCAATTATCAACCTGGCTGCCCGGCAAGATTACCCCGCCTTCTTTGCTGACGAGGAGCAGAGCCGCAAGCTGCATATCTATCCCCCATACTGCGTGATGGCGGCGGTGGGTTTTAGCGGCCTAGATGAAAAAAAAGTGACCCATGCGGCAAAAGCATTTGCCGAAAAATTCAGCTCACTTGCCCGTGAAAATAGCCCAGACCTGCCCCTGCGGCTACTGGGGCCTACCCCTGCTGAGGTCGCGCGGGCTGCCGGCAAATACCGGTATAAGCTAATTGTTAAGTGCAAAAATAACGGGGAAACCCGCAGCCTGCTCAGGCAGACACTGGAATGGTTTTATGGCAGTGTCAAAAACGTGACCGCTTACGTAGATATGCATTATGACGGATGGTAAAAATGCATATAGTTGACTTTTGGGAGGCAGATTAATGGCTAAGCGAATATTTCTTCCCGGGGACGACCCCGCGTTGCGGAAAAAAAGCCGCGAGGTCACGGTTTTTGACGGGAAGCTCCACCAGCTGCTGGACGATATGTACGACACAATGACCGCAGCCGAAGGGGTTGGGCTTGCGGCGGTGCAAATAGGCATTCTGCGACGCGCGGTCATAATAGATATAGATAAGCGGATTGAGCTCATCAACCCGGTTATTGCTGAAGAGAGCGAAGAAATGATTACCGCAAGCGAGGGCTGCCTCTCTTTCCCCAAGGAGAGCGGGCTGGTTCCGCGGCCGAAAAAAGTAATAGTCACTGCCCAGGACCGCCATGGCGACCCAATAACGGTGACCGGGGAGGAGTTGCTAGCCCGCGCGCTCTGCCACGAAATCGACCACCTGGAGGGCATTGTCTACCAAGACAAAGCCGTGGAGATGCACAAGCCGGAGGAAGACGAGTAAGAACCTGCATTTAATAGCGAGAGTTATACTTGTTTCACTTCAAAAGAAGAACTCTTTTGAAGCTGCGGCAAGATCAGCCGCAGTCAGCGCTTCGCGCTGGAAAGCCCGTGTATACGCCATTAACAGCTCCGCTGCTACACACTCGTGGAGTGTGTAAACTTGAAAAATAAAGTGAATTTTTCAAGTTTAAGGGCTATATCCTCGAACCGAAGCGATTTTTTTGTTAGGTGAGGAAGTTTTCTTTGGAATGCTTTGTGCATTCCAAGGAAAATTGACGAAATATAACGGAGAAATCTCCGGTTCGAGGGTGGCTCGAGTATTGAATGTAGGCCCTAAAGCCCACTAACTGCGATAGAGGAAGCATTATGCCGCGATTTTTTTTAAGCACTATAGACGCAAGCGTCTCCACGGCCTATATCGAGGGAGACGACGCGAAGCACATCACCAAGGTGCTCCACGCGAAACTGGGACAAGAATTTGTCCTCAGCGACGCCCGGGGCACCGACTATCTGTGCGCGGTGCGCAAGCTGGACACGGCAATCGTGACGTTGGATATACTTTCCAGCCAGCCCTGCCAAGGTGAGACCGAAGCGACTATTCGGCTCTACCAGGCCCTGCCAAAAGGTGATAAGCTCGAGTTTATCATCCAAAAAGCGGTAGAGCTGGGGGTAAGCGAAATTACCCCGGTGCTGACCTCGCGCTGCATCTCCCGGCCCAGCCACAAGGCCATGGACAAAAAGCTCGAGCGCCTGCAGCGGATAGCTTACGAAGCCGCCAAACAGTGCGGTCGCGGCATTATTCCGCGTGTGATGCCGCTGCTCGAGATTGACCGGGCGCTTGTGCAAATGGCCGGCAGCGAGATGCCCATACTCCTATACGAGGAGAGCCGCCAGCCGCTCAGTAAGGTGCTGCGGCCGAACCTAGGCAGTGTCTCGATTATGGTGGGCAGCGAGGGCGGTTTCTCCCAGGGTGAAGTGGACTTTGCCACAAACCAGGGGGTGGTCTGCGCCAGCTTGGGCAGGCGGATACTGCGCTGCGAGACCGCACCTATAGCTGCGTTGTCGGTAATTTTATGCCACTTGGGGGAACTGTGAGAGTAAAAAAATCTGTAGCCGGTGTGGCTGTCGCCATGGCTCTGACCTTTGGAATTGTCTGGGGCGGAGCGGCCCTGTCCGGCTGGGTGAGAGTTAGTGTGCAGGAAAGCGCCGCCTACCGCCATAGCGTGATTCTCACCTCTGTCTTCTCAGGTGAGGACGATGTGGGGCTGGGTGCTATTTTGACGGACGCGAGGGCTCGCGGTTTATTTTTTAAGTTTGCACGCACGCTAACCAACGCATATGTCAGTTTCGAGCTTATACCATACGGGCAGCTGGAAACCTTTAGCGTTGTGTATGCCGCACTTGGCCCGCATGTGGAGATAGACGACTTTATCTACCGGGGCCACGATCTAATAATTACCGGCTCTGTCCTCAGTGAAGCGAGTTACCATGAGTTTTTGGCAAGCCTTAGCGGGTCCGGGTATTTTTTGGATGTGCGGGGCAGATTTGATATATCAGGCGACGGCGGGGTTCGCTTTGAGATTGAGTGCCTGGCGGCACAGCGGCATGGCCTACAAGTATTAGCAACTAACTTTACGAGTTTTAATTAAGCCACGAAATAAATTCGTGGCTTTTATACTCATTCCACTTCAAAAGAAGATCACTTTTGAAGATGCGGTCTTGCAGACCACGACCGGTGCTTTGCACCGGGGAGATCGTGTATACGCAATTTGCGGCCCTCACAGAGGTCGCACACTTGAAAAGAAAACCGATTTTCAAGTGGATTGCTATATTCGCAGCTATGCGGTGGACGTCGCTTCGCGCCGCCATGCTATTTTATATTTACAACATGAAATAGTATGTTTTACATTTTTTGGCGCAAGATATTTACAGAACCCAATGATGGAGGAATTTGTGTGAAGCTTACGAAAAAGTTTATGGTATTTTTGTTGGCTGCCGCGCTGCTGTTTGGTGCCGCTGGGTGCGCAAGCAGAGTAGAGCCGCCGGCAGTGCCGGAGTACGAGGCGCCACCTGCCTACCAAGCTGGCGCGGATGTTGAGGTCGCCAGGAGAGTGACGCCGCTACCGGAGCCGCCCACGCCGCCTGCTGTCGAAGAAGAGCCAGAGCCGGAATCACGTCCCCTTGCCAGAGACATAGAAAGAGCCCCTGACTTTGACGCGATTGCCCAGCTGGGCGCGGAGCCTCACGGCTGGGGCCATGGCGGACCTGTGGATGAGCGCAATCGCTCGGCTGGGGCGCTGATGTTCCAGCGGAGATATGTGCATCTGGACGCACACTTTATAAAGCCGGACTCTGAGCACATTTATCTAACCTTCGACCAGGGGTTTGAGTACGGCTTCACCCCTATAATCCTGGACACACTGCGGGATAAAGGAGTGCCCGGCGCGTTCTTTTTGACCAAGCACTTTGCCACCGAACACCCCGACCTCGTACAGCGGATGATTGACGAGGGGCATGTCCTGGCCAACCACTCTGTCCGTCATCTCAGATTCCCTGAGATGACCCTGCAAGGTGCCATGGATGACGTGATGGAGTTCCACAACTACGTGCTAGAGAATTTTGACTATGATATGCATCTATTCCGTTTCCCGGAGGGCGTCTTCAACGAGCAGACGCTGGCGCTGCTGCAAAGCCTCGGGTACACCTCGGTCTTCTGGTCGTTCGCCTACAGGGACTGGGAACTGGACAATCAGCCGCTAACAATCGACGCCATCAACCGGATGGTAACCAGCGCGCACCCGGGGGCAATTTACCTGCTGCACTCGGTCTCGCAGACCAATTCCGAAGTGCTGGGCGATGTGATTGACCTTATCCGAGCCGAAGGGTTTGAGTTTGGGCTGTTGGATTTACCGGCGCCGGAGATGGGGTAACCACCTCGGCGCATACGCGCCACTCCTCCAAAGAGGGAAAGTAAAGCAAAGCAAAGACTATGGCATTTTGATGTTGTGCCATTCGGAGACGTTGAGTTGACCACGCTCATTATTACCAGTGGCCACTACGGTGCCATCTGCTCTCAGTCCCAAGACGAAACCGGTGAGATGGGAGCTGTCCGCAGAAATTGCGACAATATCGTCCCAATCGGAAACGTTAAGTTGGCCATCGTCATTTGATCCTACAGCCACCACCGTGCCGTCCAACCTCAATCCTACGGTGTTACGGCTACCAGCCGACACCGCTATAATATCGTGCCAATCTGAGACGTCCAGCTTATTGTAGCGATCAAACCACCCTTCAGCCACTACGGTACCGTCCGACCTAAGCCCTACAACATGCCATGAGCATGCCGACACCGCCACAATATCATACCAATCAGATACATCTATCCACGTGGAGACCACCGTGCCGTCTGATTTCAACCCCAGGGTGTGACCGGCACCTGCAGACACTGCTATAATATTGCGCCACTCGGTGACATTGAGTTGCCCTTGACCAAGGACGTAATCACCCACGGCGACTACGGTACCATCCAGCTTAAGTCCAACAGTGTGCGAGGAGGATGCCGACACAGCCACAATATCACGCCAATCAGCGACTTCTACACGGCTTCCGAAAGCAGCGCCCGCAGCTAACACCGTACCGTCTGCCCTCAAGCCTACGGTGATATTGCTGGCTGTGGATACCGCAACAATATCGCTCCAGTAAGCGACATCCGCCATACCGACAGTAGAGCCTGCAAGCACAACTCTACCGTCGGCCATCAGTCCTGCAGTATTAGAAGAACCCGACGCAATACTTGTCGCATCGCCGCCTCCAAAGCCTTGCGGCATCACTATTCTAGGCAACACCGCCGGTTGTGACTGCTCTTGCTCGTGCGGCACAACCGCAGGTTGTGTGTGCTCTTGCTCCGGCGGAGTCAGCGGCTCGTCGAATTGTGTGGTAACGCTCAACGTGCCGCCAAACCATAGCCCCAAAAGCCCAATTACTAATATAACTATGTAGAACACCGAACGCTTTCTAGGCCGTGGAGCAAATCCGCGCCTTTCGTTGGGTGTTTTTGCAATTGGTTGTTGTGGCGAAATTGGTTGGCGGGACGGTGCCGGTTGCGGCAGAACAGGTTTCGATGGTGTAGGAGGCTGTGCAGGCGCTGGGGGATCGGTTTGCTTGGGGCGTTGCACGGTAGTCAAATCAAACCAACAGTTACCACAGAAGCCATAACCTTCGATAACTTCGGCGCCACACTTGGGGCAATTTATCACATCATCACCCCAACTTCTCCTTCAGCAGCTTGTTGATGAGTTGTGGGTCGCCTTTCCCGCGCAGCTCTTTCATAGCCTGCCCTACCAGGAAGCCAAAAGCCTTTTCCTTGCCGGCCTTGAAGTCTTCAATAGATTGGGGGTTGGTGGCGAGCGCCTTGTCCACGCACTCTTCGATAAGACCAGTATCCTGTGTCATGGCGAGCCCATGCTCCTCGATGTAAGCGCGCGGGTCGGCCCCGGTTTTGAAAAGTGCTTCGAGAGCATCTTTGCCGGCGTTACGGTTAATAGTGCCGTCCTCAATCAGCACGATGAGGTCAGCCAACTTCCCCGGGTCGAGGGCAAGGTCATCGGCAGGGGTGGCGGTATCGTTCATCAACCGCATAACTCCGCCTAAAATCATGTTGGCGGTCTCTTTGGGTTTTTTGCAGAACTCGGCCGCCTGCTCGAACAGGTCAGATAGCGGCTTAGCGGTTGTCAACATGGCGGCGTCAGCTGAGGTGAGGCCCAGCCCGGCATATCGCTCCCGCTTTGCGGCGGCAGTTTCGGGCATGGCGGTGCGCACCCGCTCTATCCACTCGGGGCTGACTTCCAGCGGCAGCAGGTCGGGTTCGGGGAAGTAGCGGTAGTCCTGGGCGTTTTCCTTCGAGCGCATACCTACGCTGACACCCTTTTCGTCGTCCCATCGCCGGGTCTGTTGGACCAGCTCGTGGCTGCGCCCATCCTCAATCAGATCAATCTGTCGTTGGGATTCATACGCAATTGCCCGGTGTATCGCCTTGAGCGAGTTCATATTTTTCATCTCAACTCGCACGCCGAACTTAGCGCTGCCAACCGGTCGCACCGAAAGATTGACGTCCGCACGAAGCGAACCCTCCTGCATCTTGCAGTCGCATACGCCTAGGTAGAGTAGAATCTCCCGCAACTTCTCGAGGTATGCGATGGTCTCGTCAGCGCCACGCAGGTCGGGGGCGCTGACAATCTCAATGAGTGGCGTGCCGCCCCTGTTATAGTCCACATAGGTGCACTGGGCGCCCTGGTCATGGATAAGCTTGCCCGCGTCCTCCTCCATGTGTATCTGGGTGATGCCGATTCGCTTGGTACCTTTACCTGTCTCGATGTCCAGGTGGCCGTTTTTGCAAATCGGCAAGAATAGCTGTGAAAGCTGAAAAGCCCTTGGCAGGTCGGGGTAGAAGTAGTTTTTCCGATCGAATCGGTTGTGCTGGTTTATTTCGCAGTTCAAGGCAAGCCCCGCGGTTATGGCATGGTCGGCCACCGCTTTGTTGAAGACGGGCAGCGCCCCCGGCTGGCCCGAGCAGACCGCGCAGGTCTGAGTATTGGGCTCGCCGCCAAAACGGGTAGTGCACCCGCAGAATATCTTGGTGTTGGTCGCCAGCTCGGCGTGTACTTCAAGGCCGATAACAATTTCAAAACTCACAGCGGACACCTCCTTGTGTGGTAGTTTGCTTTTTGCTGGAAGGCGTCTGCCGCCCGCAGAATGGTGGGCTCGCCGAACCTACGGCCAATCAGCTGCATACCTACCGGCAACCCGTCGCTGTCCTGGCCGCAGGGCAAAGCTACCGCCGGCAGCCCCGCAAGGTTGACCGGTACTGTGTAAACGTCCGCGAGATAGATTCTCTGTGGGTCTTTGAGGCTCTCACCCAAGCGGTAGGGGCCCGAGGGCGTCACCGGGCTCAAGATAAAGTCATATTTTTCGTGCGCCTTCTTAAAGGCGTCCACAACTAGGCCACGCACCTGCAAGGCCTTGTTGTAGTAGGCGTCGTAATATCCAGAGCTGAGCACAAACGAGCCAAGCATTATCCGTTTTTTAGCTTCAAAACCGAAGGCCTCGCTGCGGGATTTTACGTAGACCTCGGCCAGACTTTGAGCATCTGGGCTGCGGTAACCGTATTTTATCCCATCAAATGCGGAGAGATTGCTCGAACCTTCCGCGCAGGCAATGATGTAAAACGCGGGCACCGCATACTCAACCATCGGCATGGTGAACCGCTCCACCCGCGCGCCCATGCTCTCGAAGGTCTTGGCGGCGTTCAGAATAGCCTCACGGGTGTCAACGGAGAGCCCGTCGCCCAGATAGTTCTCCGGCAGGCCAATCGTCATACCCCCGACTCCACCCTCAAAGCAGCCGTTAAAGTCAAAGGGTGCGTCAATGACACAAGTGCTGTCCCGCCTGTCAGGGCCGGACATGATTTTGAGGGCCGCCGCGCAGTCCCTTATGTCTTTGCCCATAGGGCCCATGGTGTCAAAAGAGGAGGCCGAGCCCATCAGCCCATAGCGGGAGACGCTGCCGTAAGTCGGCTTAATACAGGTCACTCCGCAAAAGGCGCTTGGTTGCCGAATCGACCCGCCAGTGTCGCTGCCGATTGCCAGGGCCGCCGACCCACTGGCCACTGCGGCGGCGCACCCACCAGACGAACCACCCGCTACCCGCTCTAGGTTCCAGGGGTTTTTGGTAGGGCCAAAGATAGAAGATTCAGTTGTGCTGCCCATACCAAACTCGTCCATGTTTAGCTTGCCAATCGGGATCATACCTGCAGCCTCGAGCTTTTCGACAACTGTGGCGTTGTACACCGGGCGGAAGTTTTCCAGCATCTTGGCCCCGGCCGTAGCCGGTACATCCTTCACGCAGATATTGTCCTTAATCGAAACAGGCACGCCTGCCAGCGGCGAGAGCTCTTCTCCCGCGTCCAGCCGCTTTTGCACGCTATATGCAGCTGCAAGAGCCTCTTCCTTCTGCACGCTGATATATGCGCCCAGCTTGCCGTCTGTGGCGTCAATAGCGCCCAAGACTGCGCTTACCGCTTCTTCGCAGCTCAGCTCTTTATTCTTAATTCGCCGCCCAATCTCCAGGGCTGTCATCTCGCGAATGTCCATATGGTTCTCCCCTCGTGGTAGTCAGAATCATTATACCATATCCTCAGGAGATGGTATAATTTGGCATCGCCATAGGCGGCCATTCAAATCGTATAATGCCCTCGCCCTTCTAGGGACATTATACCATAAGCGTAGCGTTGGTATAATTGCGCATAAAAGCCGGTTGCCGCTTTAGCGGCGAGGCGTTGCGCATCATATATGTTCGCGCCCTTCTGAGGACATTACTCGATCGTCTGTGGCACTTGGTAGCACTGTTCGTCATTTTCCGGCGCTCCACGCAGTACCAGTTCCCTGGGCAGGGAGAGCTCGACTACATCATCCCTAAAGCGGTTAACTACCCCAAACGGGTGGGAGAGCGCGGGCAATCCTTGGGTATCAACCTCGCTCAGCTTTGACAGGCAGCCGATGAATGCGCCCAGCTCGGTTTTGGCCTGTTCACGCTCCCTCGGCGTCAGTTCAAGTTTGGAAAGGTTCTCCAGGTACATTATCAATTCATCGTCGATTCTCATCTATGGCGTCTCCTTTCAGTAAGGCGTCAATCAATCTAAACATATATTTTATTGGTATTTGCGATGTTTGTCAACCTTTTATCGGCGCTGTAACCACAGCGCCGATACTCGAAAAAATCGTACATTACTGTCGACAAATGTTGACAAATCGCCCAATTAGTGCTACACTGAGCGTATAGTTTCGAAGCCCCTAAACAAAAAGGGGCCGTATGGCCACTGTAAGTGCCGGCAAGCACTTACAGCAGGTAAAGGTGCCAACCGTTTAAGAGCACCACCCTTACACTTCCACACGGCAACCACATTATACACCAAAAGTATAATATTTACAAGCCGGGCGGAGGTAGGGCGCTATCTTATTGCGCGCGTGTGAGGGGGCACCCTCATACGCGTGTTTTTTTCGTTTCGGGGCTTTTGAATACGGCTTGGGTGAGGTTCCTCCATGCCTCGCCCAAGCCGAATAATAAAGGAGGCAACGAAAGATGAAAGACCAAGGAGCTGTGCCACGGTCTATGGACGAGCTTGGTCGGGTTGTTATTCCCAAGGGTATCCGTGAGGCGCTGGGGTGGGGAGAGGGCACCAAACTGGAAATAGCGATAGGTGACATCACCGCAAGATCGGTTGTCGCGAGGGAAGCCTGGGCCCACTGTTCACTTTGCCGGGCTCAATCCGAGGATCTGCTGGCAGTCGAGAAGGGTTATGTCTGCCCAAGTTGCGCAGCCAAAATAATGTGATTTTGTTATCCGCTGAGGAGGCTGCCACCGGCAGCCTCCTCAGCCTGTCAAAGAAATACAACGTAGTTTGGGTGGGGTTCCATGGGCGGGTGCAGAGGGCGCTCCCTCCAGTGCGTTGCGCTACCTCCCTCCCAGAGGGAGCCCCCCTATGTGGCCCTGCGCTCCCCCGAACCAATCGTTGTAGGGGCGGTCGTTGGCTGTCCGGGTTTCTAAGGTCAAGTTCAAAGTCTTAATATAGATTTGCCTCCGCGGCATGAGCGGTACATTATCCTCGCCCGCAGGCTGAATTAAAATTTGGTCTTGAACTTAAGTCCTTTGACCTTAACAGTGCGAGAACCCACGGGCGGGATGACCCCGCCCCTACAGCAGCGGGCCCGCGAAAACCTGCGGGCGCCTGGGAGGCAGCCCCTACAACCCCAGATTTCCCGCGTTCCCGTGAGGGAGGGCTTTCCATGCCAGACCGGATTGTTCCTTTTTTGACAGTACTAGAACTCCACCTGCTCGGCCTGGCGGTTCAGCTTTAGCTGCGCGAGCCAGTCCAGCAGTCTGCGGCAGAGCCTGCCCAGCATACCGTGGATGTGATAGCTTATATAGATAAGCGGCAGGTAGAAGAAGACGTTGGGGCCAACCAGCCCACCAAGCCCAAAGAACTCGCCTACCCCAGGGATGAAAAACACCCCGGCAAACATTGCCACCATAGACCAGAGCATAGTGCCCATTGCCTTTGTCGGCTTACCGGCTACCCGGAATAGTATGAAGAAGCCCACAATGCCGGACATAAACACCACCATAGTCGAGGTCTCGCTGTAAGGAATACCGAACAACACTCCGGCCGCCTGAATATACAGTGTGTTGAAGACAATTATGATTGCCGCCGGGAACGCGTGCTCAAAGATGTTTGCCCAAAACCTGCCCGCTGGGCGCTCGTAGTTTGCCTGCAATGCCAGGAAGAATGATGGGATTCCGGTGGTGAGTGTGTTTACCGGTGTCATCTGCAATGGCGCGAAGGGGAATGAAAAAGGCAAAAAGGTGTAAATCAGGGTGAGCAACACCGAGAATACCACGTTGACCATGTAGAGCGCAGCCACCCGTTCGATGTTGTTGATTACCCGCCGGCCCTGGCGTAGCGCGCTTATCATAGCCGAAAAGCTGGAAGAGAGCAGTACGAAGTCGCAGGCGCTGCGAGCTGCGCTGCTTCCGCCCACCATGGCCACGCTGCAGTTAGATTCCCGCATAGCGAGGATGTCGTTCACCCCATCCCCGGTCATGCAGGTGGTGTGGCCGTTATGCTGCATGGCCTTTATCAGTTCAAGTTTTTGCTGTGGGGTAGTGTGCCCAAATACTGTGGTCTCCTCAACTATAGCGGTGAAGTCGGTGCCCTCGCCGAAGGTACTCATATCCACAGTTTTGTCGGTGTTGGCAAGACCGGCATTCTTGGCTACCGCTCCGACAGTCCGGGGATTGTCACCCGAGATAACCTTCAGGGTGACGCCTTCCTTGGCAAAAAACCGGAAGGTGTCCGGCGCGTCTTGGCGGATATTGTCTGAAAGCAGCAGCAGGGCCACGCAGCTTATGCCTGGGGGCAAAGACTCGCCCATTATAGCCTGTGGCGAGTGCGCAAGGCAGATGACCCGGTGCCCGGCGGCGGCGTAACGGTTTGCCTGCACAAGGGCAGGGGAGCCGGTATTGGCCAACAATATCCCCGGCGAGCCCAAAAGGTAGCTGCCCATCCCCTCAAAGGTGACGCCGCTCCACTTGCGCTCGGAGTTAAATGGCGCCATTGCCGCTGCCCGCCAGCGGTTAGATGTGCCAAATGTGTCGGTAAGTGTTTTGGCGGTGGCGTTCTCGTCGGGCAAGGTGCCCATCAGCTCAGAGATTACCTGGGCCGCCTTATCGACCGCGACGCCATCTACTGGTTCTACACGCTCGAAAACCAGCTGACCATCGGTGATAGTGCCGGTTTTGTCCAGACAGATAACATCTGTCCGGGCCAGTGTCTCAATGCTGGGTAGCGACTGTACCAGTGCCCCGCGCTTAGCCAAGTTCATGGCGCCGATGGTTAGGGTTATGCCGGTCAGCATCACCAGACCGCTGGGTATCATTCCGACTACGGCGGCGGCTGAGCCCAAAACATTGGAGGAGAGCTCTTCACCCATCCGCTGCCCCGAAAAAAATAGCAGCAGCCCAAGGGGGATAATTATCACCGAGAGCACCCGGATTATGATGTTCATCATCCGCAGCAGCTTGCTCTTTACTTTGCCCCGCCGGCTTTTGGCCTTAGCGCTTAGGGAGTTTGCGTAGCTCTGCTCTCCAACCGCCATGGCGCGGATAAACCCCTGCCCCCCGGTGACAAAGCTGCCCGAGAGCACGGTTTCGCCCGGCTCCTTTTTTATCCGGTCGGATTCACCGGTGAGTAGGGATTCGTCGACCTCCAGCCCCATCCCGCTGAGCACCACACCGTCGGCGCTGACCTGGTCTCCCGCCCCTAGTCGGATAACGTCATCAAGCACAACGTTGTCCTGGGGAACGGAGAGCACCACGCCTTCGCGCACGACGTTTACTCTGCTGCGCGCCAGAATGCTCAGTTTATCAAGAGCCTTTTTTGACTTGAGCTCTTGGAAGATTCCCATCAAAGTGTTCGCAATAGCCACACCGATAAACATGATATTCCAGATGTACTCCAGGCGGCCGACTATAATTATTACCGTGGCCAAAAAAAGATTGAGCAGATTAAACAGGGTAAGTGTGTTCTTGAGTACTATTCGCCTGACCGACGGGGTCAGGCTTTGCTCTTTTTTGCCCTGCCCGCCCGCCTGTATCCGAGCCTGCACCTGGGCGGTGCTCAGTCCATACTCAGGGCGCGGACAAATCCGCTCCAGCAAAGAGTTGCCGGCCTGTGCCGGATGCGCAAGGCCACTTGTCAAGTCGGTGCTCTTCACCCGCCTTCCAGCTCCCCTCTTGTGAGATATCGTATCGATAACTACCACCCCTTTGCCGCATAGGAAATATCTTCTTCCATTAATGTTGCCAGCTTGCGGTAGTTTTATTGACACGGCGTATTTTTTTTGATATAATAACTCCGGCAACCACACAGGGGCGTGGTCTAATGGTATGACAGAGGTCTCCAAAACCTTTAGCGAGGGTTCGATTCCTTCCGCCCCTGCCAATAACCGGCAACTTGCCGGGCCACATCGCGCTTCCGGGCTACTGGGGGCGCGTTTTGTTTTGTCCGTGACTGCCCTCGACTTCTAAAAAAGAAGCAACCGCACCTTGGGCGGCGCGGCGCTTTCTTTTAAATAACACACAAAACGGTTGAGCGACCGCCCTGCACAAGGAGCCGCTTATCTTGCAGTATTGTAGCACGACGGGCGTAGTTTGTCAAATTTCGGCATTCTAGGCTGCTTTGCTCCTTGAGAGCACTTCGCCGATGAGGTAGCATACAGCGGCAACTATCATAGCGTTGATTGAGGCGATGCCCACCTGCCAGAAGTTAGCAACCAGCGCACCCAGGACAACACCGGCTATCGACCAGACGTTGAGCGCTCGCCCCGGCTCCACGCCGCGCGCGTAGTTCTGTTTATGCAAGAAATAGTCCAGAACCAGTATGACACCCACCGGAGGCAGTGTGGCGTTAAGGAAGCTAAGCCAACTGATGAAGTTGTTGTACAGCCAGAGCGAAGCTGCAGTGGCAATAGCCCCGGAGATTAGGGTCATCGGCTTTTTGCGGATTTTGGTCATGTTGGAGAGTCCCAGACCAGCGGTGTAGAGGGCGTTGTCGTTGGTTGTCCAGATATTGGCGCCCAGCACAATGATGGCCGGAATCGCAAGCCCTTGGGCTATCATGACGTAGAAAATATCGCTCTGGCCGGTGTAAGCGCCGCCTACCGCCCCGAACCAGAACATCAGGGTGTTGCCCAGGAAGAATGCGGCAATCGTGCAAATGACTGCAATCTTAACTGTTTTTGAAAAGCGGACAAAGTTTGGTGTTGCCGTGCCTCCACTTATAAATGAGCCGACCACCATTCCGATTGCGACGGTTAAGGTCATCTCGCCCGAGTGCTGGGCAAAAATCGCGGTCAGTCCACCGCCCGATCTGCTAGCTGTGATCATTGAGTATGTACCAAGTATGGCGATAAGCGGGACGGAGATAGAGCTTATAACCGCCAGCCCCTTCATCCCGAAGTAGGCGGTGCTGGTCATAAGTACGCCGACTACAACTACCAATACCCAAACATTTATGCCAGTCAGCTCACTCACCGGGTAGGCGAACATTCCAAGGCCGACACCGAACCAGCCTATCTGGGTAAAGCTTATCATCGCTGAAGGCAGGAACGAACCCTTGGAGCCAAAAGAGCGTTGGGCGAGCAGATCCATGCTCAGGCTGGTACGCTGCCCAACATATGCCAGCAGCCCTGTGTATACGCTCAAGATAACGCCGCCGATAATCATGGCCAGCACAAAGTTAGAAAGGTTGAGCCCGTTTGCCATGCCCGCGCCAACGCTCATACTGGCCGAGAAGAAGGTAAAGCTCACAAGGATGACGAACATTGACCAAAAGCCCCTGCGCTCGGCGCAATTTTCCGGCACTGCCTCCAGTGAATACTCCGCGTCGTGCTTCTTGCCTACTTTTTCGCTCATTTTTATTCCTCCTCAATAATATCGTACTGTAGGGCGCGCTGTCCACGTCGCGCCGTTATGGAAGTTTGCGGTGCGATGAAGACATCGCCCCCTACATGGGATGGGCGCTGTCTGTTTGTGCTATAATTTAAAGTCGACGTTCTCTTTTATTTCGCTGGTGTCAATAGTCCGCAATGCCGGTGTTGTCCGGCAGATGACCTTGCCTTTTCGTAGTACATAAAGGCATTCACTTGTAAGGCGCAGGGCTTCTGCTTCGTCCTTGGCGTCGAGGATAACCAGGTCGGCTGGGTTGCCCTCTTTTATGCCATACTTGTCCTCAATACCAAGGGTTCTGGCCGAGCGATGAGTGATCATATCCATAAGTTCGAGCAGCTGGTCGTGGCCGTTCATGTGGGCGGTATGGGCCAGCAGATTTGCCGCCGCCAGCATGTTGCCCTTGCCCATTGAGTACCAAGGGTCCATAATTGAGTCGTGCCCGATACAGACGTTGACGCCTTTCTCAAGGAGCTCATCTACCCGAGTGTGACCCCGCTTTCTCGGATAGCCGTCAGTCCTGTTTTGGAGTACAGAGTTGTCGAACGGGTTGGTAATCATATTCATATCGGCTTTTTTAAGCACCCCTAGAAGCTTGAATGCGTAGTCGTTGTTGTAGTTGTGCATGGCGGTAGTGTGGCTGGCGGCGGCTCGACCTTGCCACCCACGCATTATGTTTTCCTTGGCCATGACCTCCACAAACCTAGAGTGGGTGTCACCGGTCTCATCTACGTGGATATCGATCATCCGGTCGAATTTTTCGGCATACTGGTAGACACACTCTACGTCTCGCACACCGTCTTCACGGGTGTACTCTATATGCGGTGCGCCCCCGACGCAGTCTGCGCCCATCTCTAGAGCCCGGCGGAGCAGCCCCTCGCCCTCGGTGGAAGTGAATATCCCGTTCTGGGGGAAGGCAACCACCTGAATGTCGATCAAATCCCGCACTTCATCGCGGACTTCTATAAGGCTTTCAACCGTGAGTAGGGTAGGGTCGGAGCAGTCGGCGTGGGTACGCACTCTGAGGACGCCGTTGGCAATGTACCACTTTACGACTTCCCGTGCATTCTTTTTGAGAATCTCTTTTGTGAGCAACGGTTTGCGTTCGCCCCAGATGTCTATGGCCTCGAGGAGCGTGCCCGAGCGGTTGGGCCTGCTGAGGTCCCCGCAGGACAAAACGGCGTCCATGTGCACGTGCGGGTCAACGAAGGGAGGCAGGGTTAGGTTTCCGGCGGCATCGACTGTCGCCACGCCCTCACCTTGAATGTTTTCCGCTATTCTCACGAACTTGCCGTCCTTAATCAGCACATCTTGTAATTTTTGGAAATCCCTAAGCTTTGCGTTTTTAATTAGCAGCGCGCCCATTTTACAGCACCTCCCGGCAAAAAAATAACCCATTCAGGATACCGACAACAGCGGATAAATCCTGTATGGGTTTCTTTCGGCAATAGGCTGGAACGCCGGGTATCCTTTCCTTAACCACGAACCCTACAAGCTTTCTCATGAGCGTTTTGCCTCCTCTCAAAGCGGGGGGTGTTTTGACACATACACACACAAATTGTCGGTATTTTAACATAGCTGGGAAGGTTTGTCAAGTGCGTTTGGAGCGGGATTGCCGAGGCGCACATCATATGCTATACTTGTCTAACTCAAAAATTTGGAGAGTGAGCTTTTTGAAGATACTGGTTGTGGGCGGCGGTGGCCGGGAACACGCTCTGGTGCGAAAGATAAGTGAGAGTCCCAAAGTCAGGGAGATACACTGTATGCCGGGCAACGCTGGAATTGCAGCCCAGGGTGTTTGCTGTCGGCAAATTAAAGCCGTCGACATTCCGGCCATTATTGATTACGCATATAAGAACGCCTTCGACCTAGTGGTTGTTGGGCCGGATGACCCGCTGGCGATGGGGTTGGTAGATGCCCTGGAAGCGCAGGGTATTCCGGCCTTTGGGCCAAGCAAAAGCGCTGCTGTTATTGAATATAGTAAAGTCTTCGCCAAAGAGCTGATGCTCCGCCATGGTATACCCACCGCCGGTCACAAGAGCTTCGACTGCCACGAGGCGGCCGTCGAATATATACGCGGGTTAGGCAGCTGGCCGGCGGTCATCAAGGCGGACGGCCTTGCTCTGGGGAAAGGCGTAATCATAGCCCGGAATGAAGCTGAGGCCCTGGACACCCTCCGACAAATGATGAAGGAGAGGGTTTTTGGCGAAGGTGGAACCAACGTTGTCATTGAGGAGTTCCTTACCGGCCCCGAGGTTTCGGTTCTGGCATTTTGCGACGGCAAAACCGTTGTACCTATGGTCAGTTCGATGGATCACAAACGGGCTTATGACGGTGACACCGGCCCAAATACCGGCGGGATGGGCACTATCGCGCCCAACCCACACTACACACCCGAACTGGCCCAGCGCTGCATGGGCGAAATCTTTCTGCCCACTCTGCGTGCTATGCAGGCCGAAGGCTGCCCTTTCAAGGGTTGCCTTTATTTTGGACTGATGCTTACCGCCCAGGGCCCTAAGGTTATTGAGTACAACTGCCGATTTGGTGACCCTGAAACCCAAGTCGTGCTCCCTCTGTTAGAGAGTGACATAGTAGATATAATGCTGGCCGTACGCGACGGCAAGCTGGATGAAGTCGACGTTAAGTGGAGAGACGGCGCGGCTGCTTGTGTGGTGATGGCAAGCGGCGGATACCCAGGGAGCTACCGGACTGGGCTGCCAATTGAAGGGCTTGATGCCACCGGGCAGCTACCTGCCGGCAAGGCTGAAATCTATCACGCGGGGACGTGCAAAGACGAGCAGGGCCGCTTCCTGACTGCGGGGGGGCGAGTGCTGGGTGTAACGGCAATCGGGTCTAGCCTCACAGAAGCACTGGAGATTGCCTACGATGCAGTGGACTTAGTCTCTTTCGAAGAGGCGCATTACCGGAGGGATGTGGGGGCGGCTGCCCTTGGTCGTCCGCTCCTACCGGTATAATGCCGATTTGCGGACGACCAGGGCGGTCGTCCCTACAAACAGCCCCGCAAGCTCTGTGCGAATGCACGGAACTTGCGGGGACAATTTTATGTTGCGTGTCTATTCAAGCTCTGTGGATAGCCGCGCTATGCCATCGTCTATCCGCGCGATACAATCTTTTTTACCCACAAGGACGGCCAATTCTGTCCCGCCGCCGGGGGTGACAGCCTTACCGCTCATGGCGGTACGCAGCGGCCAGAGCAATATCCCATTCTTGACCTCAAGTTTTTCGATCAGTCTGAAGATTGTACCGTGGACGCTCTCCTGTGTCCAGTCGGAGACCTCCAGCAGCACCGGGCGCAGGGCTCGCAGGGCCTCAAGGCTGGACTCTTTGGTGGTCTTCATCTTTTTGTGGACGTAGAGCTCGGTGTCGTAGTCTGGCAGTGCGTCGAAGAAGTCGACTTTCTCGGGTAGATCGCTGAGCATCTCGCAGCGGGCGTGTAAAAGTGTGGCAAGCATTCGGGTGTCTACGTCTTCGCGTGCTAGGGTTTTGCGCAGCCAGGGCAGCGCCAGCGCGTGGAAAGCATCGGCGTCTAGTGCGCGTATCCATTCGGCGTTAATGTGGCCCTGCTTCGCGCCGTCAAAGATTGCTGGGGATTTACTAAGACCGCTGGTTTTGAATGCCTCCACAAGCTCAGGCAGGGAGTAGATTTCCCGCTCACCGCCCGGTGACCAGCCCAGCAGTGCCACATAGTTGAGCACTGCCCCGGGCAGATAACCTTTCTCGATTAAATCTTGATAAGAAGCGTCACCGTGGCGTTTGGATAGTTTTTCGGTGGCATTTTTCATTACCGGCGCGCAGTGAATATATTCAGGCACCGGCCAGCCGAAAGCCTGGTATAGCAGGTTGTACTTGGGCGAAGAAGAGAGATATTCGTTTCCGCGCACTACATGGGTGATGCCCATCAAATGGTCATCCACCACGTTTGCGAAGTTGTAGGTGGGCATTCCGTCGCTTTTTATGAGAATCTGATCTTCAAGCTCGGCGTTCTCGACCGAAATCTCGCCGTAGACAATGTCACGGAAGACGGTTCGGCCTTCGAGGGGCATCTTCTGGCGGATAACCCACGGTGCGCCGGATTCCAGCCGGGTGGCAATCTCTTCGGCGGAGAGGCGGCTGCAGCGGCCATCGTACTTGGTTGGGGGTTGTTGCATGTCCGGGACGCTCAGGGGCGGGTCTCCTACTTTAGCACAGAAACAGTGGTATGCCGCACCCTTCTCCACTAAGGTGATGGCGTGCTCTTTATAGGTGCCCATCCGCTCGCTTTGGATATATGGGCCTACCGGACCACCGATATCCGGACCTTCGTCCCAAACGAGCCCGGCCTCACGTAGGGTGGCGTAGATTACCTCGACGCTGCCCTCGACTTTGCGGCCCTGGTCGGTGTCCTCTATGCGCAGTAAAAACTTGCCTCCGCCGCTCTTAGCGATGAGATAAGCGTACAGTGCGGTGCGCAAGTTCCCAAGATGCATGTACCCCGTAGGGCTTGGGGCGAAACGTGTGCGGATTTCTTTCATGTTTAATGCTCCTTATTAAATGCTGTTTAATTTGCAAGTTTTATTAAAACTGATCCCAGATTTTGTGTGAAATTACTTGTCTGTGGCCAAATGTATGAGTGTAGCATATAGTGAACCATGGCTATTAGGCGGGTAGATGACAGGCAATAATGCAGACACTTGCTAGAGATTTACAATACTTACAGCCAGATATTCTGGCTCTATATCAATAGTGGCGTAGCTGGGCGCACCATTGGTACGCGACTCGGCAACGCTGCCTGGGTTGAGCAGATAAAGTTTATCCGCTTGTTCGTACAAAGCAGAGTGAGTGTGTCCAAAGCAGACGATATCTGCACCTAGATCGTTTGCTCGGATGATTAACTTTGCCAACCCTCGCTTGACTTCGTACATATGCCCGTGAGTGAAAAAAATCCGCTTGCCGGCTACATTAATCATGTTCTCGTCTTTGGCGATAGAACTAAAGTCGCAATTGCCTCTCACAAAAAGTATCCGTTTTTGGGGGTAGAGGGTGCGCAGGTCATTCACTTCATATTCGCCGTCTCCCAGATGCAGGAAGATTTCGGCGTTCGGCTGAGCTTCAATCACACGGCAAAGGTCATCAAAGCTGCCGTGTGAATCGGAAAAGACAACGACTTGCAAACCATAACCTCCAGATTATCGTAATACTGGTTTCTATCCTAACATAAAAATATACTAAAGAAAATAGGGGTGCTAAAAAATGTCGAACCTAAACCTAAACGAGATGAAGAAAAACGCGCTGCTGCAGATGGCGGGCAAGCAACTGGGCAAAGATCCCGCCGAGCTCAAGCAAAAGCTGGAATCCGGACAGGTGCAAGACGTTGTAAATAGCCTGAGTGATGAGCAAAAGCAAAAGCTACAGAGCGTTCTGCAAAATCCTCAGCAGCTCAGTGCTTTGCTGGGCAGCGAGCAAGTGCAAAACCTGCTAAAGGCGATGGGCAATCGTTAGGCTTTGCAGGGTCAGGCTTCCCCGCCCGGACAGCCCACCGTTTTTTCTATAATCTGCGGGCGGGGACAGAACCCCGCCCCTACACCGTGAGGAGGTTTGCCCGCTATGGATGATTTGTCCGCTATGATCAACAAGGTTCTCAGCGACCCTGAGAGTATGCGCAATTTACAGCAAGCGGCTGCCTCCCTTGGGCTCGGGACCGGCGATGGGTCGGGTGGGCAAGCGGTTACAGCCTTGCCACCGGCTCAGCCACCGCCACCACAGCAAAATGCACAGGGCTCATCAAGGCAACAGCCGCCGCCCCTTAACTGGACAATGGGTGGAGGCAGTGGCCATGGAGGCGGGCGCGGCTCGTCTTCCCGCAGGCAAAGACAACAGCCCGAACCACCTCCACCTCGAGATAACGAGGATATATCCTACATAAAAAACATGCTCGAGCAGCTGGTCGAGAACACCCGACAATCCCCGCAACCACCTGCCACCAGCCAGCCGGTGTCCGCACAGAATCAAAGCCAGCAAGGCCCCGGCCTCGATTTAAGCGCCCTTTCCGGGATTTTGGGTGAGCTAAGTAGCGGCCAAGCTCCCGGCCCGACTGCTACTGCTGGGGGAGGCGGCCCTGGACTCGACCTTTCTGCTCTCTCAGGGATACTGAGCGGGCTTACCGGTAGTGGGCAAGCCTCCAACCCATCTGATCCGGCTACCGGAGGCGGTCCCGGCCTCGATCTCTCGGCGCTCTCGGGTATCTTGAGCGGGCTGGGTGGTGGGCAAGCTTCTAGTTCGCCTGACCCGGCTACCGGAGGGAGCTCTGGCCTTGACCTCAGCGCACTTTCGGGAATATTAGGCGGCCTTACCGGCAACCAAGGTAGCGGGGGAGGCAGCCCCGATTTAAGCGCTCTTTCCGGGATTTTGGGCGGCATCACCAGTGGTGTAGAGAAGCAGTCTGCGGCGCCGGCCAGCGGGGTTTCGGCCCTGACCGCTATGCTGGGTGGCAACGAGGGCTCGGCGGGAGGCAGCGGACCGCTCGGGATGAACATGAACATGCTTGCCAAATTCCAGCAGGCGATGAGCGGTATCAGTGCAAACGCTGGCAACGTACGCCTGATGATGGCGCTGAAAGGTCAACTCAAAGACCAGGCCCGTATCAACAAGGTGGATGACGCTGTCAAGGTGATGCAAATCATCCAATTTTTGCCTATTCTAAAAGAGAGTGGTATCTTCGGCAAATTTGACGAGATACTGAACGGCTTTAAACTAGGTGGTCTACTTGGAGGCGGACAGCCTGGCACCGGTGGGTTAGGCAGCATACTTTCCGGGCTGACCGGCTCGGGCTCGGCGGGTGGGATTAGCAGCCTTTTGGGTTCGCTGACGGGGAGGAGGTAGCGTATGGCACAGGCTAGGCAGAGTTATACCAGCAGCGATTTGAGCCGTTCCGCGCAGGAGGCGGTGGCGCGGGTTCGCCAGATGCAGGACAAAGTCCACCACACGCCACCGGGTGCGTCCGCCTTTCGCAACTGGAGCACAGACCCCAATGTTCGCCGTCGGGAGCCCCCCATTCAGCAAGAGCCGGAGCAACAAGTACCGTCCCCGCCACCTGAGCCACCAAGCTACACCCCACCGCCTACACAAGAGCAGCCTGAAAACCCGACTGTGCCACCACATTCCAATCGGCAGTATGGGCAGCCCGGTCGACAAACCCGCACGGAGGCAGCGGGGGAGCAGCCCCGTCAGCCGCCACCACGCTCAAACAGGCAGCCCAACGCTGGCCCGAGCCAAAACCCGGAAAAACCAAAGGACACCACACTGCTGCAAGATGTTCTGGGTGGGGTGGGGCTGGACGACGACCGCATACTCATCCTGGGGCTTATACTCATCCTGATAAACGACAAGGCCGATACAACCCTTATATTGGCGTTGCTTTACCTGCTTTTGTAGCAGGTCGCACTTGCCGGGGCAAAAACAAAGAACGCTTACCGAATGGTAGGCGCTCTCTTATTCGGTTGGGTGTCGGCTACTTAAAGTACCTATCCAGCAGCCCCTTTAAGGCGCAACCGTGGCGGGCGCGGTCTTTGCAGATTTCGTGCACGGTGTCGTGGACAGCGTCCAGGCCCAACTGTTTAGCTTTTGTGGCCACGCGCTTTTCGCGCTCGCATTCCTCGAACTCGGCGTCCAGGCTAAGCTGAAGGTTCTTTTTGGTGTCGTCAAAGACTTTTTCGCCTAATAGCTCGGCGAACTTTGCGGCATGTTCGGCCTTCTCATGCGCGATCCGTCTGTATACTTCGCTGGTCTCCGGGAATCCCTCCCGGTCGGCCTGGCGGCTCATGGCCAAATATATACCGGCTTCTGTGGACTGGGCAGCAAAGCTAGAGCGCAAATTCTCGAGAATTTCGGCGTCAATTCCCTCGGCTATACCAACCCTGTGCTCGTCTGCCCAGGCAAGGTCGCTCTGACCCATCAGTTTGAACTTGGAGACCGGGGCCTTACACTGCGGACAAACTTCCAGCTCGGTATCTCCCTCGTGAATATATCCGCAAACCAAACATATATTCTTTGTCATTGTGGTGGCAACTCCTTAGTGGTTAACTTTATAGTGCGTGTCACTTGCTTGCTGTAGCGCCAACGCTACAGCAAGCAAGTGACACATCCTGACACATTGTACCATAATCTGACGGTAAATACAATCAGAGGCGCCTTTAATCTTTGGAATATATACACAAAACTTTGCCGATACTATAAGGGAACAAAAGGGAGGTGAACCTAAAAAATGGCCAAAAACAAAAACAAAGAAAAACCTAAACAAAACAAAGGGCAAACCGCCGAAGTGCAAAACGCAGCAACTAACAACAATGCCGGCAATACCCAAAAGAACCCAGGCGCTAAAAAAGATAACGCAGGCAAAGACTTCCACGCGTAGAGCGCGGTTAGAACAAGACTCAGCCAAAAGGCCCCCAACTATCTTGTGGTCGGGGGCCGCCTCATTGCAGTTGCGATGGATAAGGGTTTTTTGACATAAATTTACAATTGGATAATAGATAAAAGCCACGTACGCTATCTCAAATTTATCGATACCTCACAAAGGAGTTCTACAAGTATGCGTAAAAATATTGCCATATGTCTGCTGCTGGCGCTGCTGTTGGCGGCCTGCGGCTCCCCGGCCGGGTACCAGGAAGTCCCGACAATTACTTCCCCCGAGCAGTACCTTCTGAATTATCCGGAAGCCGACATTATAATTGGCGAAGGCGGCACTTTTTTTGTTGAATCCACCAGGGTGCCCTGGGTGATGAACAGCCTCGATCTAACCGACGCCACCGCCGCGGGCGAAGTTCAGAGAAGCGGAATACAAGAGGCATTTAGACCCTGGGACGCCACTATTCTGCCGGAGGGCACCGAGATCATGCGCCACAATGGCGAGAACAACGTTATGGTTGCTCGGGTAAATGGTCTGGGGCGGCCCTATCTAAAATATATGCCACACTCGTAAACACTGTAAAAAATGCTGTTTAATCCGCATGCTTCCTTCCCAGAAGGTGTGCGGATTTGTTTTGTGCCAGATAATATCAATTTTCGCGGACAAGCTTTGCTAAAATGTGTTACAATGTGCGTATGAAAATAACAATACCCAAATTCGTCGGTGAGTGTGTATCACTTTTGGAGGCGGGTGGCCACCCTACATATGTCGTGGGCGGCTGCCTGCGCGACAGCTTGCTCGGTAAGACTCCGCAGGACTGGGATATCTGCACCGCAGCTCTGCCTGAGCAGATGCAGGCGGCTCTTATAGGCATACGCACTGTACCCACTGGGCTAAGCCACGGTACTCTCACTATCCTTGGGGGAAAAATGTCGGTGGAGGCGACCACCTTCCGTCGGGATGGGCTCTACCTCGACCACCGCCGCCCGGACAGTGTCGATTTTTCCGCCAGTATTGAAGACGACCTTGCCCGCCGGGACTTTACTGTAAACGCCATGGCCTACAACCCCAAGGAAGGGCTTATCGACCCCTTTGGTGGGCAGCGAGACTTGGCCGCTGGTCTGTTGCGATGTGTGGGTGACCCACTCCTGCGATTCGGTGAAGACGCTCTGCGCGTCTTGCGTCTGGTGCGCTTTGTCGCCCAGCTGGGCTTTGTGCCCCACCCTCAAACTCTAGCCGGGGCAAAGGAGCGGGCCGGCCTGCTCAGGGCCATTTCCGCTGAACGGGTGCAGGCAGAGCTGGACAAGCTGGTTATGGGGGAGCACGCCCTAGCTGCTCTCCGTATTGCCGCAGAGAGCGGCGTACTGGCTGAGATATTGCCGGAGTTTACCCACTGCATAGGATTCGACCAGCGCAGCCCTTACCACAACCTCACGGTGGATGAACACAGCTTTGTGGCCCTTGTCAGCGCCCCCAAAGAGCTAGAAGTTCGCCTTGCTCTACTCTTCCACGATATTGGCAAGCCTGCCACCGCAACGATTGACGAAGCCGGCCGAGGCCACTACAAAGGCCATGCCGGTGTGGGCGCCAAAATCGTTAGGAAAGTGCTGAAGCGGCTGCGTTACCCAACAAAAGTAGCCAAACACATCGAAAAGCTGGTAGCCTTCCACTCGAAGCAGCTGCCGCCCCGGCCCGACGTCATCCGTCGCTTCTTGGGAGAGCACGGCGAAGTGTTCACGCGCGACCTGCTAAAGGTCAAAGCGGCGGACAATTCCGCCAAAGCTCCCATATGCGGGGACAGGTCGCAGCTCTACAAGCAACTGTCCGGTATGATCGACGACCTGCTCGCCGCCGGTGATTGCCTGACCCTGGCGGGCCTTGCGGTAAACGGGGCTGATTTAGCTGAGCTTGCCCCCACGGGGCCGCAGACAGGCAAGGTGCTCCGCGAGCTTTTAAAGTTAGTCTGGCGCTACCCCGAAAAGAACACCCGGGAGTATTTGCTGGCTCAAGCCATTCGCTTGCTTGAGCAGAAAAAAACTGACAAAATTTAGGTTGAACATATGGATGAAAAAATCCGCAGCCGCCAAACTTTCATAATCAACACGGCGTACTTTGCTCTTGTGGCTGCGCTGTTTTATTTGGCTGCCCGTTTTTTGGTGCCTTGGCTATTGCCGCTTATTCTGGGCTACGTCATCGCGATTTTGCTGGGGCCGGCTGTTCGCTTCCTGCGCCGCAGGGCTGGGCTGGGGCCCAAACTATCGGGGGCTGTGGTGGTTATTTTGGCCTATGCCCTCATCGGCCTATTGCTGACCTGGGGGGGATTACTGGCCCTGACCCAAATCGGTCGGCTGTTTGCCGGACTTCCTTATTTCTACGAGAACACCATAGAGCCGGGCATCCGCGCGATAAGCCTCTATTTTAGCAACGCGTTCGGCGACTACATACCCGGTCTGGGAGATGAAGACGCCCTCGCTATCACCTTGCAGGACTTCCAGAGTGCGCTGCTTGCCATTTCTACCGGGGTGCTGGGTTTTCTGGGGGCGCTGGGCGCAAACATACCGGGCTTTTTGTTGGCCTTCTTCTTCACCATTATGTCCTCACTCATAATCAGCATGAACTACGGCCAAGTCACCGGTTTTCTCAGCCGGCAGATACCGGAGAAGTACCGCTCGTTAATCTCAAGGGTGCGCAGCGACGCGCAAAGAACGCTGGGCAACTATTTTGTGGCCTACCTAAAAATTATGTGCGTTACTTTTGTAGAGCTGGCGGTCGGCCTTACAATTTTGGGGGTGAGCGGTGCACCGCTGATAGCGCTGGGCATTGCGGTGTTCGACTTCTTCCCGGTGTTGGGCACCGGCGGCATCATGATACCCTGGATAGTGCTCGAAATACTGCGCGGAGACTTCACCCTGGCAATCGGACTCGGGGTGCTCTATGCGATTGTAAGCGTGGTGCGCGGCTTTATCGAGCCCAAGATTGTGGGTGGTCAGCTGGGGCAGCACCCGCTGGTGACACTCTGCGCTATTTATGCGGGCTTTAGGGTGATGGGACTGATGGGGATGGTCTTTTTCCCTATACTGGCGCAGATACTGGTGGGGCTGCACCGTTCAGGGGTGCTCAGGCTTTGGAAGAACTGAAGTCCTGCCACCCGCAACCCTGTAAATGGGTGCGATTTGCGGCCAAATTTGTCATTTTTGCTTGACAATGGCAAGTATTTGACGTAAACTAAAAGCTGGCTATATGGCCGAGTGAATAAGCAATTGGCATGTGTTTATGCGCATTCTAATAGAAGAGGGTGAGTGTGTGAGCTTTAAGGACGATTTTGTAGAGGCGTTGCGCAGTGTAAAGCGAGATTTATCGCAGGAGAAGGATCCCACGCAGGAGGGTGAGCCGGGTCAGGCTGAGCAAACTGCGTCCGAGGCAGCTGCAGCGCAACAGGAAAGTTCTTCGCCTACCCCGCAAAGAGAGAGCGCGGTTCAAGGTTACACAGACGCAAGCTCCGCCAAAGTCGAGGCAGATGCTGGGCCCCTTAAGAGCAACGGCGCCGGTAAAACAGGCTCCGACACCTCGGGTGGCACATCTTCGTTTAGAAGATACGACGTCGGCGAGGCGTTGGTTTCCGGCGGCAATGGAAGCGGAAACGGAAACTACGGCGGCCAAGGCTACATAGATTTTGAAGACGGCGGCGTCTACGACGAGGGCAAGACCATCATCTCCAAGAACACCGTTATTCGCGGTGCCCTGCAAACCGAAGACTCTGTTCGCTTGCTCGGCCAGGTTTTGGGAGACATTGAATGCCGCTCGAACATAGTGGTGGCGGGCAAAGTGCGCGGTAACACCACCGCCTCCAATGCCTATATTTACGATGCCCAAGTGGACGGCGACATCCGCTGTGAAGACGTGATAACCATCTCCAGCGACGCCTGGGTGCTTGGCAATATCCGCGCCCAACAAGCGGAGATTGACGGCAAGGTAAAGGGCAATATGGAAATCCGCCACATGGTCTCAATCGGCGCTCAGTCGTCTATTTTGGGCGACATCACCACCGACGAGCTGGAAATCAAGCGGGGAGCGTTCATCAACGGTCAGATCATGATGTACTCGCCGGCGCGAGACGTAATCGACCGCTTCGATCGCTTCGAGGACTAAGCACACTCAATAAACGTCAAAAGGGAACAGCTTAAGCTGTTCCCTTTTTATGTGCTGTAGATAAACCAGGTGAGCGGTCGGGCATGGAAGCCCGGCCCTACGAAAACATACCAAAATGTTGGAGCTGTAAGGGCAGGGCTCCATCCCTTGCCCGCCAATAACAACCCTTTGTCATCACTCTCTGGGCTTCTATAGAAGACTTAGTACAACCGCTCTATCAGCTCATCCGAGATTGCGAACTCGTGCTCGTTGGAGGGGAACTCGCCGCTCTGTACCTCTTTGTGGTAAGCGGCAAAGGCGTTCTTCATAAGCTTGCCCATGCCGGCGTACTTCTTAACGAACTTGGGCGAGGCGCCCGCAAATACGCCAAGCATGTCAAGAGAGACAAGCACCTGGCCATCGCAGCCGCTCCCGGAGCCTATGCCAATGGTTGGAATGCTCAGTGACTGCGTTACCAGCCTCGCGAGTTTAGAGGGTACGCACTCCAGCACCACAGCAAAGGCGCCGGCTGCCTCTACGGCCTTTGCATCGTCGAGAAGCTTTCGCGCGGTCTTTTCGTCCTTGCCCTGGGCCTTAAAGCCGCCTAGCACGTTCACCGACTGTGGAGTCAATCCCAAGTGCGCAACTACGGGGATACCGGCTTCCACAATAGCCTTAATCTGCGGGCAGACACTCGCACCGCCCTCTAGCTTAACAGCGTTTGCTCCGGCTTCCTTGACCAGCCGTCCCGCGTTTACCACAGCGTCGTATACCGAAGACTGGTAGGACATGAAGGGCATATCAATAACCAACAGGGCGTTTTCTGTTCCGCGGGCGACCGCCGCACCGTGGTGGATCATGTCCTCCATAGTTACCGACAGAGTGTCTTTATACCCCAGTATGGCGTTGCCCAGGGAGTCGCCAACCAATATGCTGTTTACCCCGGCCTCGTCGATAAGCCTTGCGGTAGGGCAGTCGTAGGCTGTAAGCATAGAGATTTTGATGCCCTCTTCCTTCGCCTTTTGGAAGGTTATGACAGTGTTCTTCATTTTGCATCGTCTCCGTTTAGAAAATATTTTGGGTGAGTTTTTCACCTGGTCAGTATAGCATTTTTTTTCGCGTAACACAAAGAATTTCGGGCGGCTTCCGACATGATGTGATTTCTACTGAGCGTATAATGGAGATAAGTTATTCTTTCGGAGGAGTGCATGGAAAAACTAAAGCTACTTTATGGGGAAGCCTGGCGGGGCAGAGAGTTTGACGACAGCCCGACCGAACTTGTATTGGGAGAGGAGACCCGCCGGCTAGAGCGGAGCTTGGCGAGCTGGGTGGGCGCGGAGCACTGCGTGGCGGTGTCCGACCCGGTAAGCGGGATTGCCTTGGCTCTAAAAGCCGCCGGCGTCAATAGCGGTGACAGAGTTATCTGCCCGGCATTGGGGTGTGCACTGCCTGTGCAAGGGGTGCTGCTGGCCGGCGGAATACCGCTCTTCGCTGACGTTAACCCGGATACATACACGTTAGATCCATTCCAGCTTGAATATACCTTGGATAAAATGCGCGGCGAGGGCGAAGGTGTGCCAAGCGCCCTCATCGCCAGCGATTTATTCGGCGGGCCTTGCCAACTAATCGAGCTTGAACAGATTTGCGAGAGCCACGGAGTAACCTTGATAGAGGATATGTCCGAGGCGTTTGGAGCCGAATACTTGGGCCGTAAAGTGGGAAGCTTTGTGCGGTTTTCGGTGGCATCATTCGCCACTAACAGTCTTTGGGATGAGCCGGGCGGGGGTGCTATCTTCTGCCGGGATGAGGAGGATGCTGTGAGGGTCGCGGCTCTGCGCAGGCAATGCAGAGAGCAGTCCTTGCAGCCCCGCAGCCGAATTCCTTATATGCGCAGCGCCGACGTCACACTTACCCACGCCCGGCTGGAAAGCTTTGAACAGGAGCAAGCCGGCAGACAAAAGGCCGCGCTGCGCTACCACGCAAACCTTGAGGGAAAGGTACAATTTCAGCAGCTTATTGAAGGCGGCGAGAGCGTGCATAGTCAGCTGGTAGTCACTCTGCCCGACCAGCGCAGAGGCGAAGTTATCCAGCGCCTAATTGGGATGGGCATTCCCTGCAACTTGCCGCATTGCGGGATTCAAACGCTCAGCGGCTACGATAGCGGGGAGCTGTTGGCAAACGCGAGCATATTGGCGGGTAGACTGCTCTGCTTGCCCATTTACTCCCACCTGAACGTAAAAGTGGTCGACTTTGTCTGTGAGGGGCTGCTGGAAGCACTGGGGCAGAGAATCTAGCGCTTATTCTCCAGCTGTTCCTTTACTCGGAAGAGCACCATCTCCCGGAGCAGGTCGTAAGGCATTGGTTTGTCGTAGGGGAGCTGCACGGTGCCCTTAGAGTGCTTCAGCCCAAGCTGGGCTATCTGCCCGGAGAAGGCCGCGATAGCGCTGGGCGCAGGGTGAAAACCCATATGCCGCGTCTCCCCGGAGAAGTGCACAAGATTGCCGCCCAGCACAAAAGTGGCCATACCCCACGAAATCTTTTCGGTTATGTCGGGCGAGCAGCCGAGGATCAGCTCCCGCAGCTTTGCCATCCGCGCCCTCACATCTCCGTCGTAGCGGACGATGTACTCATCAACGGTGGTGTAATCCGGTGTCGGCAGGGTTCGCTCCCGCAGGGTAACGCGAACGCTGTCCCCAGGTTGCTTGGCAATCTTGGCCCGAATATCTTTGCGGATACCTATGATATGGCACTCGGTTCCCATCTTGACAAGCTGACCGTCATAAGGCTGGCCGTCAAAGGTAGCGCTGACCGCTACCCGCCCCTTGCCAAACTCTGCATTTACATCAAAGGGAATCTCCACATAGGCTGCGTCCATGTCGGGGTTCTTTTTTATTTCTGCCAAAAACTCGTATAGTTTTTCCATGCCGAAACCTCCCAATAATTTTATACCTGCTCTAGGTGTGATTTTAAGTATATGATAGCCTGCCTATAGCCATCCAGGCCCAACCCTACAAAGTCCTTTATCGCAACTAGCCCTGGGTAAGAGAAGTGGCGGAAATCTTCCCGGAGGCTGATGTCGGAGATATGAACCTCCACCACAGGCAACCCGATAGCCTTGAGAGCGTCGTGTATAGCTAGGCTGGTGTGGGTGAATGCCCCCGCATTGATAACGATACCGTCAAAAGTCAGCCGCGCCTCTTGTATAGCGTCTATGATGACGCCTTCGTGGTTAGATTGCATTATTTCAACCTGAACATCCTCACTCCTGGCCGTATCACGTATTAGTTGCTCTAAGGTGCTATAGTCCTGCCTTCCATAGATATCCGGTTCCCGGATTCCTAAGAGATTTAAGTTAGGGCCGTTGACTACCAGTATTTTCATGGCTTTACCTCACAGCAATGTTAAAAATCCTCTGAGATCATTGTACTATATTTAATCGGGCGGTTCAATTGCATCTTTTTTTAATTTTACAATGGAAAATATTTGTTAATTATGATAAACTGGTCGTAATGAATAATTTTATTCAATAAGGGCGGTGTAATTGTGGAACTTAAAAACAAGCGGCTCAGCAAGCAGGAATTTTACGCCCAGCGCGAAGAAGTATTGGCCCAGTGGCCGACCGGCCAGGGGGTGGACATACAGGCGGGTATAGACTACCACAAAAACCTGCCGGTGCACAAGGTGTTCTCACTCAAGCTAGGGGCGGCTAAGGCAGCGGGGGAGACGCTTATCCAGCCGAGGGCGGGGGTGGCGTTGATTCCGCAGCACATCGAGCTGCTGAGCTATCTGCAAAACGAGGGCGAGGCCGACCTTCTGCCCACTACCATAGACAGCTACACCCGCCAGAACCGCTTCCAAAAGGCTCAGGAGGGTATCGAGGAATCGGTTAAGGCTGGCAAGTCGATGCTCAACGGGTTCCCGGCGGTCAACCACGGGGTAGAGGGCTGCCGCCAGATTATCGAGGCGCTGGATATTCCGGTGCAGGTACGCCACGGAACCCCGGACGCTCGCTTGCTCGCCGAGATTACCTACGCGGGTGGCTTCACCAGCAACGAGGGCGGTGGTATAAGCTACAACATTCCTTACGCCAAAAGCGCAGACTTAACTAAGACGATACTTGACTGGCAGTATGTAGACCGGCTGACCGGTATGTATGAAGAGGCGGGTGTGCCCATCAACCGCGAGCCGTTCGGCCCACTTACCGGAACCCTCGTGCCACCATGTGTCTCCCACGCGGTGGCGATTATCGAGAGCCTGCTAGCCGCTGAGCAAGGGGTGCGCAGTATAACTGTGGGTTACGGCCAGTGTGGCAACCTTATACAAGACGTAGCGGCTATACATACTCTTCAGACTCTGACCGACGAGTACCTGCAAAAATACGATTACGCCGGCGCGGACGTTACCACCGTTCTCCACCAGTGGATGGGCGGCTTCCCGCCGGACGAGGCCAAAGCGTTTTCAGTCATCTCCTGGGGGAGCGCGGTTGCGGCTCTTTCGGGGGCAACCAAAGTCATTGTAAAGACCCCGCACGAGGCTCTGGGTATCCCAACTATGCAGGCCAACGCTCAGGGGTTGCGTTGCACCAAACAGGTTATTTCCATGCTGCGCGACCAGGGCATCAACGCTGATGCATTAAAGGACGAGAAGGCGATTATCGCGGCCGAGACCCGCTGCATCGTGGATAAAGTTTTTGAGCTGGGCGAGGGCGACGTTGCCGTGGGCATCGTGCGGGCCTTCAAGGCCGGAGTGATAGATATACCATTCGCCCCGGCGCGGGCAAACGCCGGCAAAATGCTGCCGGTGCGCGACAACGACGGCGCGGTGCGCATTTTTAACCCCGGTGACCTGCCGCTTACATCCGAGCTGCGAGACTTCCACAAAGAAAAGGTGGCTGCTCGTGCAAAAGTAGAGAAGCGCGACCCATCCTTCCAGATGGTCATCGACGATGTATACGCGATCAGCAAAGGGCGGCTGGTGGGTAGGCCGTATTAGCAAAGGAAGTCTTCTTGACCACATAGCCTCTTGTTAGTATACTTTACCTAGCAAGGGTTGCTCAGCCAACTTTGGCGGCGAAATTGTGCTCCCGAAAGGGGGTGATGCCTTAACTACATATGAAGCGCTTACCTTGTTGTTGGCCTTTAGTACGTTTGTAGTGGCGTTGCTAAACGCACGAAAATAGCCGCCCTGCCTCCAAGCTAAGCGGCTATTTTCTTAAGACCTTATTGAAAGAAAATATCTAGTGCGGTTTGCCGACAGAGTTGTGCGGCCCTTGCTGTTTATATTATAGCACTCTACGCTCGAAGGTGTCAACTGTCAACTAAACCAAAACTTTGGGAGTGAGGATACCATGAAGATACTAAAGGCAGTGTGCGCCCCCGGGAAGACTGGTTTCTTCTTTGACGACCAGCGGGCGATAAAGGCGGGTGCTGTGGCCGACGGCGCCAGCTATAGGGGTTCTCCGGTGACACCGGGCTTTACGGCGGTGCGCCAGGCGGGGGAATCAGTCTCGGTTATGCTGATTCTCGAGGACGGCCAGGTAGCCCACGGGGACTGCGCGGCGGTACAGTATTCGGGGGCCGGGGGGCGCGACCCGCTCTTCCTGGCGGCGGACTTTATCCCGGTGATTGAGCGTGAGATTTTTCCTGCGCTGGTGGGCAGGGAGATCACCACCTTCCGCCGGATGGCAAGCGAGCTGGAGAATATGTCGGTGGATGGCAAGCAGTTGCACACCGCCATTCGCTACGGTGTGTCTCAGGCAATTTTAGATGCTGTAGCTAAATCCAAGAATATGATGATGTGTCAGGTTATCGCTCGGGAGTATGGCACCGGGCTATCCGCGCGGCCGATACCCATCTTCACCCAGTCAGGGGATAGCCGCTACGACAACGCCGACAAGATGATTCTCAAGGGGGCGCAAGTGCTGCCTCACGGGCTGATAAACAACGTGTCGACCAAGCTGGGCGAGAAGGGCGAGCTGCTGCTTGAGTACGTGGCCTGGCTGCGCAACCGGATTCTGGCCCTGCGCCGGGACGAGAGCTACGCCCCGGTGCTGCATATAGACGTCTATGGCACCATAGGCCAGGTGTTTGGCAACGACAACTACACCGGCATGGCCGATTATCTAGCCCAGCTGGAAGAGGCCGCAAAGCCATTCAAGCTACGGATCGAAGGTCCTATGGACGTCGAAAACCGCGAAGGCCAGATGCAGGCGCTCTCCGTGCTGACCCGGTTGGTTGACCAGCGCAGTATTGGCGTCGAGCTGGTGGCCGACGAGTGGTGCAACACTCTGGAGGACATCCGCTACTTTGCCGACAACAAGGCCGGCCACATGGTGCAGATAAAGACCCCCGACCTCGGCGGGGTTGGCAACACGGTCGAGGCCGTGCTATACTGCAAGCAAAAAGGCATCGGCGCATACCAAGGCGGCACCTGCAACGAGACCGACCGCTCGGCGCAGGTCTGTGTTCACTTGGCCATGGCCACCCAGCCAGACCAGATTCTCGCCAAGCCTGGCATGGGTGTCGACGAGGGCTACATGATTGTAAACAACGAGATGCAGCGGATTATAGCGATGCTGTAGGGGCGCGCATTGCGTGTCCGCGAACCAGAAGCATTGCGTACACGGCAGACGGCCACTGGCCGCCCCTACATGCCCGGCGAATAGGGACACTTTGCTCTGCATGTACAAAGTGTCCCCCGCGTCCCTTTCGCCACCCAACTTACCATTATCTAACATTTCGGGTGGCGCGGGGGACGGAAGGGACGTTTATTAAAGCAGAGGCTTATCGTCCCCTACAGGCCAATAGGGTGACGCTTTGCCTGTGCATATAAAAGCGTCACCCGACACCTTGCTATTTACCATTGATTGACAGGAGGCGCGTATGAGAGAAGAATTCCGGATTCTATCCACCACCGCGATACTGGGGTACGGCTTCCCAATGGCCGCCTTTGAGGAAGGGATGAAGCGCAACCCGCACCTAATCGCTGTTGACGGCGGCTCTACCGACCCGGGGCCCTACTACCTGGGTGCCGGGGTCTCCTTCACCGACCGCGGGGCCGTAAAGCGCGACCTCGAAATCATGATAAAGGCGGGGCTGGAAAGGCGCACCCCTGTTATTGTGGGCACTGCGGGAGGCTCGGGCGGGCGCCCCCACCTCGAGTGGTGCCGGGAGATTGTGCAGGAGATTTCCCGGGAAAACTCCCTGAGCCTCAGGCTGGCGCTCATTCACTCCGAGCTGGACAAAGACATGTTGCGCCAGGAGCTTGCGGCGGGCAATATCACCCCCCTCTCACCCGCGCCTGAGCTGACCGCCAAGGAGCTGGACGCCACCAGCCGCGTTGTGGCCCAGATGGGCGTCGAGCCGTTTATTGCAGCCCTCGACCACGCCCCGGATGTAATTCTGGCAGGCAGGGCCTACGACCCCACCTGCTTTGCGGCACTGGCCATCAAGCAAGGATACGACCCGGCGCTCTCGCTGCACCTTGGCAAAATCCTGGAGTGCGCGGCTATATGTGCCACGCCGGGCAGCGGGAGCGACTGCATATTCGGCTACATAGGGGAGGACTATTTCCGGCTGGAGCCGCTCTCACCGGTGCGCAAATGCACCACGCTCTCGGTAGCCGCCCACACCCTTTACGAGAAGACAAACCCATACATTCTGCCAGGCCCCGGCGGTCATCTGGATTTACACGGTTGCAAGTTCGAGCAAGAGACCGAGAACACGGTGCGGGTGAGCGGCACAAAGTTCGTCCCCGCGAATCCCTACACCGTAAAGCTGGAGGGTGCCAAGCGGATCGGCTACCGTACCGTTTCCATAGCAGGCACCCGCGACCCGGTGATGATCGGGGGAATCGACGAGATCATCGAGGGGGTCAAGGCCCGGGTGGCCGACAATTTTGCCGGCAAGCTGGGCAGTTACCACCTGCGCTTTAATATCTACGGCCGCGACGGCGTCATGGCGGGGATGGAGCCAACCCCCACCACGCAGGACTGCCACGAGCTCGGCATTATAATTGAAGCTACCGGCGACACCCAAAAGGAAGCCGACACCGTCTGCGCATTTGCCCGCTCGACTATGCTTCATTATGGCTACGAGGGCAGGCGCTCGACCGCGGGTAATCTGGCTTTCCCGTACTCGCCCAGCGACTTCCACGCCGGCGAAGTCTACGAGTTCAGCGTTTACCATCTGCTAAAAGTGGAGGACCCGGCCGCGCTCTTCCCCATCGACATCATAGAGCTGTGAGGTGGCAACTATGAAAACCAAACTTAACGACATCACCGAGGTTATCCGCAGCAAAAACGCGGGGCCCTACGAGCTCACTTTCGACATAATGTTCCGGGACTACGACGGGTTCGAAAGGGTCTGCAAAGCGGGCGTAATAAACGAGCAGCTAGTCTGCGACATATTCAAAGTGCAGCGAGAGGACATCATAGGCATTGTCGAGTTCCACCCAGCCAAGGCGATGAAAATCACTATTAAGCGCCCAATCCCATCTGGCAATCTGGGCGAGACGGACGTCTACGGAGCGCAGCAGCACGCACCACTGTTGGGGCTGGAGTTTGATTTGTAATAGGGGCCGTGCCCCCGTGCGGACCTCGCCTTTATGCCCCAGCGTCATTGTAGTTATCGGGTCGCGCCCCTGCGCGACCCCTACACCAAAGGTACGTGTGTTACTTGAAAAGAGGGGTGTACCATGGAACGGAAAAAACTAATCATCGGCGTAATCGGCGCTGATGTTCACGCGGTGGGGAACAAGATACTCTACCACGCTTTTGAGGCCGCTGGGTTCGAGGTAATCAACCTGGGGGTCATGGTCTCCCAGGAAGAGTATATCGAAGCGGCCATAGAGTCGGCGGCTGACGCAATTATCGTATCATCCCTGTACGGCCACGGTGAGCTCGACTGCCGGGGCTTTAGGGAAAAGTGCGACGAAGCCGGCCTGGGCGGAATTCTGCTTTACGTGGGCGGCAACATCGTGGTGGGCAAGCAGCCCTTCGACGAAGTCGAAAACCGCTTCCTGGCCATGGGCTTCAACCGGGTTTACCCACCTGGCACCACGCCCGAGACCGCTATCGAACACCTGCGCGCAGACTTGGGGATTAACTCAGGTGAGCGCTAAAGCCGCACTTCTCATCGACTTTGGCAGCACGTTCACCAAGGTGAGCGCCGCCGGTCTGCAAAGCGGCGAGATAATCGGTACTGCGGCGGCCTACACCACGGTGGAAACCGACGTGGGCTATGGACTTGCGACCGCCCTGGCCGAGCTGCGCCGACAAACCGGCAACATAAACTTTGCTACCCGCCTGGCCTGCTCGAGCGCGGCGGGCGGCCTTAGGATGATTGCAAGCGGGCTGGTACCGGCCCTCACCGCCGAAGCCGCAAAGGTGGCCGCATTGGGGGCAGGTGCGAAGGTTGTCAAAGTTTATTCGTATGAGCTGACCGGTGAGGATGTCGATGAAATCGCAGAGGCAAGACCTGATATTTTCCTGCTGACCGGCGGCACAGATGGCGGCAACCGGGAGTGCGTCCTCCATAATGCGGAAATGTTGGCCGGCTGCAAAGCCGAGTTCCCGATTTTGATTGCCGGCAACCGCTCGTGCGCGGCCCAGTGCGAAAAGCTACTCGCCGGGCGTGAGGTCTACCGCTGCGAGAACGTGTTGCCCGCCCTGGGCAAGCTCAATGTAGAGCCGGCCGGGCAGCGCATCCGCGAGCTGTTTTTGCGCAAGATTATATACGCCAAGGGGCTCAGCCGGGAAGCCGAACTGCTCAGCGGTATAATGATGCCTACTCCCGCCGCCGTTTTGTGTGGGGTGGAGCTGCTGGCCAAAGGCACCGACCGCCAGCCCGGCCTGGGCGAGCTGGTCGCTGTGGACCTGGGCGGCGCGACAACCGACGTCTACTCTATGGCGGAGGGCGCACCTACCCGGGAAAACACCGTGATAAAGGGCCTGCCCGAACCCTGGGCCAAACGAACAGTCGAGGGCGACATAGGTATGCGCTACACCGCCGCCGGAGTTCTGGATGCCGTAGGCTCGCAGCGGCTGGCCAAACTTTCCGGGCTTGAGCAGGACGCGGTGGAAGAGCTGGTGCGCCAAATCGAGAGAAACCCAGCCACCCTTCCGGACACCCCCCAACAATCGGCCTTGGACTTCGCCCTGGCAAGCGCGGCGGTTGAAGTGGCAACAGCCCGCCACGCGGGAATCATCGAAGAGCACTACACACCCACCGGCCAGGTATGGCTGCAAACCGGCAAAGACCTTACCCGGGTAAAGACGCTTATAGCCATCGGCGGTGCGCTCATCAGGGGTAAGGACGCCGCGAAGATTGCCGCACACGCGCTGCACGACCCTGCAGCGCCTCAGTCCCTGCGACCAAAGTCAGCGCAGATACTGGTCGACCGGCGGTATATTTTATCCGCCGCCGGCCTCCTAGCCGGAGAACACCCCGAGGAGGCGCTTGCTATCATGAAAAAAGAGATTGTAGGGGACGCACACCCGGGCGTCCCGGCCATTTACATCCACCCGCCTATATAGGGGCACCGCAGTACACGCCCCTAAAATCCACCCGGACAGGAGGACAATCCCATGGCCCAGAGCTACAACCCCTTGCAGCAGAACCATTTGTACAGCATGTTTTTCGCGCCCCGTGGCAGCAGACGAATGGTGCAGCTGGGTATGCAGCTGGGCCACCTGCATCTGAGTCCTTTCGACCAGCTTATTGGCGTTATGGGCGAGGCGGGCTCGGGCAAGAGCCTGTTGGTAAAGGGCATGTTCCCGGGGCTAGAGCTCACCAACGACGACGAGGGCGTCAACATCCGCCCCCTGCCCATACTGGATATAGAGAGTGCAGGCTTCTATTCAAGCCACACTTACCACATAGATGTGCGCTTCGAGGCGGCCTTCACCCAGATGGGCGAGCTGGCCGAGGCTGTGCAGTCGGCACTAAAGCTTGGCAAGCGGGTGGTGGTCGAACACTTCGAGCTGCTTTATCCCTTCCTAGAAAAGCGCAACGCCGACATTTTGATTGGCGTTGGCGGGGAAATAGTTATCACTCGACCGTCAATATTCGGGCCATTACCGGATGAAGTTGCCAAAATTTCCTTTGACACCATAAAGTTTCGCAAGATGGCTCACAGTGCTGAGGACTCGATGCAGTATCTGCTCTCGGCCATGACAGACGAAGACTACGAGCACGGGGACGTACGCAATGGTTTTGTGCTACGCTTTAGGAACAAACCGGAGCTCGATCTGCCGCTGCTCTCCAAACAGATGAAGGAGCTCATAGCCAGCGACCTTTCAATATCCTATGCGGACGAACATCACATTTACATCGGCGACTACCTGCACCACTGCACCGGGCCGCGCATACATGTTCGCAGCACCGGAGAGATCGAGGTGTTCAACCTGCTGGAGCGCATTCTGTACGACTCCCACGCGGACAGGTACCTGCTGGTAGGCCTGGTGGGCAAGCGCGGGCAGACAATTGATGAGGATTTGAATCGGATTGTATTTTAGGAGGGTGTGCTGTGCGCGTAGTAGAAGCAGATAGAGTCACCGAGGCTGTCAGCCGCCTCTGCATAGAGGCAAACTGCCGCCTACCCGTGGACGTAAAGTCCTGCATTGAGGGCTGTCACGCAGTTGAGCAGTGGCCTATCGCCCGAGACACCCTGGGTAAGCTCATCGAGAACTACCGCTTGGCGGAGGCGGATAGTCTGCCCATCTGCCAAGACACAGGCGTGGTCTGCGTCTTCCTGGAAATTGGCGAGGACGCATATATTTCAGGCAACATTGCCGCCGCAGTGGACGAAGGCGTGCGCCAAGGCTACCGAGAAGGCTACCTGCGCAAATCGGTGATTGCGGAGCCTATGTTTGAGCGCAAAAACACCGGGGACAACGCCCCGGCTATGCTCTACACTGAGTATGTGCTGGGAGACAAAATCACTGTGACAGTTGCGCCCAAGGGCTTTGGCAGCGAAAACATGAGCCGAATCAAGATGCTGCTGCCCTCCGACGGCGTGCAGGGCGTCATCGACTTTGTGGTTCAGACAGTTGAGGACGCCGGGCCCAACTCATGCCCGCCGATTGTTGTGGGTGTAGGTTTGGGCGGCACCTTTGACAAAGCCGCGCTGATTGCAAAAAAAGCGCTGCTCCGCCAGGTTGGCCAGCCCCATGGAGACCCGCGCTACGCCGCACTGGAAGCCGAACTGCTGGAAAAAATAAACGCCCTGGGAATCGGCCCGCAAGGGTACGGCGGGCAAACAACGGCACTCTCGGTGGCCATAGAGCACCTGCCCACCCATATAGCCGGGCTGCCCTGCGCAGTCAACATGAACTGCCACGCAGCCCGCCATGCCACGGAGGTGATTTGATGGAGCATCATATCCGGCTGCCGCTGACAAAAGAGTGCGCCGCGGCCATAAAAAGCGGGGACGCGGTCTACCTTACAGGCGAAATCTACGCCGCACGGGACGCCTCCCACAAGCGCATTGTCCAGTTGCTCAGCGAGGGTAAGGAGCTGCCTTTTCCGCTTCAGGATGCGGTTATCTACTACGTGGGGCCAACCCCTGCAAAGCCTGGGCAGGTCATAGGCTCGGCGGGGCCAACCACCAGCTCCCGGATGGATGCCTACGCCCCACAGCTGCTCAGGCTTGGCCTGCGCGGTATGATCGGCAAAGGCAAGCGCACGTCCGAAGTCGTCGCCGCTATGAAAGAGGCGGGAGCCGTCTACTTTGGAGCAATAGGCGGGGCGGGGGCGCTGCTGGCAAGCTGTATCAAAAGCTGTGAGGTCATTGCCTTTGAAGACCTCGGCACCGAGGCCGTTCATCGTCTTTATGTGGAGAACTTTCCGGCCCGGGCGATAATAGACGCCAATGGAGAGAACTTGTACGAGACCGGACGGAGGGCTTACTTGGAGAGTGACAGCTAAACCCGCGCAACATGTCAATCTAGTTTTCATTAGTATAACAACAATATGGACTAGGTGTAGGGGATGCGCCCTAGCGCATCACGCCGATTACTGCAAACTTTACCGAAATGCGGAACACGCAGGGGCGTGTCCCCTACAATAGGGAGAGAATTAGACTGACATGTCAGCACAATAAAAGAGCGCCGTACGGAAAACCGTGCGACGCTCTCAATTTATACTCATTCCACTTCAAAAGAAGCCCACTTTTGAAGGCGCGACAAAGAGCGTCGCGCACCGGCGCACGCGCCGGGAAAGCCGTGTATACGTAAATCTTTGGCTGCGCCGAAAGCTCGCACAGAACGCGAGCTAACTTGAAAAACAAGGACGCTTTTTCAAGTTGATTGACTATATTATGCGTCCAGCTCACTCCACTGCTCAAGGCAGTCGTCCAACTCCGTTCGCCTAACCTCAAGCAGCTCGCATTTCTCCTGCAAAAGCTGGTAGTCGGAGGCGAGCTCCGGGCTGGCTATTTCCTGCTCAAGCTGCGCTATTTCGGTCTCAAGCGCGCCGATTTTGCCCTCAAGTTCTGTGAGTATCCGCCGGTGGGTCGCCTGCTCGCTGCGCTGTTTTTTGCTGCGGTAATTACCGCCGGGCTCAGTTTTTTTATCCGGCCTTTTGTCCGGGGGTGGCGCATCCTGTGCCTCCGCCCGCTTCCGGGCGATGTACTGCTCATACCTGCCCGGGTAAACCTTTACGCCGTCTGGGTGCATCTCGAGAATCTTATCGGGGAACTTGTCGAGCAAGTAACGGTCGTGAGAGACCACTAGCAGAGTGCCGTCGTACTCGGTGAGCGCTTTGTCCACGGACTCCTTAGAGCCGAGATCAAGGTGGTTGGTGGGCTCGTCCAGCAGCAGCACATTGCCATGCGAGAGCATAAGCTTGGCGAACTTGAGCCGCGCACGCTCACCACCGCTCAGCGTGCAGACCAGCCCAAATGCGCTCTCGCCAGACAAGCCCACCCGCCCCAGAGCCGTGCGCACTGTGTGCTCGTACTCGCGGGGGTAGGCGTCCCAGAGCTCGTCGAGCGCGGTCTTGTGCTCTTCAAAGCCGTCTTCGCCTTGGTGGAAGTAGCAGAGATCGCAGCCCCGGCCCCATTTAATCTCGCCACCATGTGGTAGCTCTCCCATGAGCGCACGGAAAAACGAGGTCTTGCCCACGCCGTTCGCGCCAATCAACGCCAGTTTTTCGCCTCGTTTGACCTCAAGGTTGAGGCCGCTGATGAGCTGTTTTTCACCATCGCCCTCGCCAACCGACAAGCTCAAATTTTCAATCGTGAGCACATCATTGACAGGGTCCCGCGACTTCTGGAACCGGATGACCGGTGGCTTTGGCGGTTTTTTCGGTTTCTCCAGATTTTCCTCCAGGCGCTCAAGGGCTTTCTGGCGAGACTTGGCGCGGTTTGTGGTCGAAGCGCGTACAATATTGCGCGCCACAAAATCCTTCATCTCAGCAATCTCCCGTTGCCCGGCCTCGTACTGCTGCCGGAGAAAAGTCTCCCGCTCGTCCTTTTGCAGCAGATAAGCGCTGTAGTTGCCGCTGTAGGCCAGCAGTTCGCCTTGGTGAAGTTCCCATATTGTGGTGCAGAGCCGGTCAAGGAAGTACCGGTCGTGGGAGACAATGAGCAGCGCGCCCTTGTAGCCCGCGAGGTAATCCTCCAGCCACAGCAGCGTCTTGAAGTCCAAGTGGTTGGTCGGCTCGTCCAGAATGAGCAAGTCCGGCGTTTGCAGGAGCAGCTTGCAGAGCGCGAGCCTTGTTCGCTCGCCGCCGCTGAGCACCTCGACAGAGGTATCGCCGGCTACCCCACCGAAGCCCATGCCGGTGAGCACTGTAGCGATTTTAACCTCCGTGTGGTAGCCTTCCCGCGTCTCGAAATCAACCTGCAGCTCGGCGTAGCGCTGCTGGGTCTCATCATAGTGAGGGTCGTCCGGCGGTGTTCCGGCGATCTCGGTTTCAAGCCGGCGCATCTCCCGCTCCATCTCATGCAGGTGCTCGAAGACACCGCGCATCTCCGAGATAATCGAACCTTGCCCTGAGAGCCCGCTGTCCTGGCGCAGCACACCGATACTCTTGCTTTTGGCGATAGCCAGCACACCGTCATCATGTTCAAGGTCGCCGCAGATGATATTCAGCAGCGTGGTTTTGCCCGCCCCATTTGCGCCTACTAGACCAATGCGGCTGCTCCCGTGCACCCGCGCGGTCACGCCGTCCAGTATAAAAGTTTTGTCGTCAAAGCTAAATCTAATATTCTCAAGTGATGCAATCATGCCTATATAATAAACGATATTGCGTGCATTTGCAACTTGTACGGGTATGTGGGCAGGGCAAACCTCTGAATGCGATGTTGCACAAAAATAACACTGATTGGTTGTAGGGGCGCGCATTGCGCGTCCGCGGTCTTACCAACGCATGTGGTTAATCGCGGACGGCTAATGGCCGCCCCTACAAAACACATGCCCCAGTTTGCATTTTTATCCATATAGTGGTAAAGTAGGGTGTGGAAAAGCAAGGGGGCGACAACTTTGGCCGGGCTGACACAAAAAAGTGTACAATACCTCAAGGGTGTGGGGGAGAAGCGTGCCGGCTTCTACCGCAAGTTGGGTGTCGAGACCACCCTCGATTTGCTCTACCACTTCCCGCGGGGCTACATAGATTTGAGCGCGCCATACCGGGTAGGGGAGGCACCTGTTTTTGAGCCCTGCGCCGTGCGCGCGGTGCTGAATTACAAGTCGGGTGAGCAGCGTATTAGGGGTGGGTTGAGCATTTTTAGGCTGCTTGCCAGCGACCACACCGGTGAGCTTGAGCTGACTATATTTAACGCAAAGTACACTGTCGAGCGGCTTGAGCTGGACACCGAATACATATTTTACGGCAAGCTGACCGGTAGCCTTTTGCGCCGGGAGATGAGCTCGCCGGACATATACCCCGCCGTTACAAGCACGCGGATTCTTCCGGTTTACCCGCAGACAGCCGGGCTTTCCAGCCGGGCTATAGCGGCCAATGTCAGCCAGATGTCCCAGGATATAGCCGAGATTCCCGACGCGATACCGCCGGCAATGCGTGAGGAAGAAGACCTACCAGAACTTGCCGTCGCTCTGCGGGACATTCACTTTCCGCCCGACCAGGATAGCGCGAACGCTGCCCGACGGCGGTTTATCTTTGAAGAGCTGCTTACGCTCAGCTGCGCTCTGGAAACATCCCGCATGGCACACCGCAAAGCTAAGATCCAGCCGATGGAGCCGGTTGACTTTACCGCATTATTTTCCAGCTTACCTTTCTCGCCGACAGGGGCACAGCTCAGCTGCATTGCAACAGCCGGGGCCGACATGACCGGCGACGTCCCCATGAATCGAATTATCCAGGGGGACGTGGGCTCGGGCAAGACCCTGGTAGCGCTAGCCTGCGCTTATATGGCGGCAAAAAATTCCCGCCAGTCAACGGTGATGGTGCCCACCGCTATACTGGCCGAGCAGCACTACACGACCATGAGCAAGATGCTTGCACCCTTTGGTATGCGGGTCGAGCTGCTTACCGGTAGCGTCCAGGCCGCGCGGAGAAGAAAAATCCTCGCTGAGCTAAAAGCCGGAGAGATCGATCTCTTGGTTGGCACCCACGCCCTGCTCTCGGACGGGGTTGAGTTTGCTCGCCTTGGGCTGGTTGTCACCGACGAGCAGCACCGCTTTGGAGTGGCGCAGCGGGCTAAGCTATCACAGAAAAACGAGAGCGCCCACCTGCTTGTCATGTCGGCCACGCCCATACCGCGCACACTCTCATTGATTATTTATGGCGACCTCTCCCTCTCTGTGCTGGACGAAAAGCCGCCTGGGAGACAACCAATTGAAACCCTGTTGATTGACGGAGGCAAGCGAGCCCGGGCTATGGGCTTTGTTCGCCAAAACCTGGACGAGGGCAGGCAAGCGTATATAGTTTGCCCCCTCATCGAGGCCGGGGAGCTTGCCGACAACCTGCGCCCTGCGACCGAGTACGCGGCGGATCTTAGCGACGGCGAGCTCAGGGGGTACCGGGTAGGCCTTCTGCATGGCAAGATGAAGGCAAAGGACAAAGAAGATACAATGCGCCGGTTTAAGGCGGGGGAAATTCAGGTGCTGGTGTCAACGACTGTGGTGGAGGTTGGTGTGGATGTGCCAGGCGCAACTATAATCATGATCGAGAACGCCGAGCGTTTTGGGCTTAGCCAGCTGCACCAGCTACGTGGTCGCGTTGGGCGCGGCACAGACAAGAGCTGGTGTATTCTAGTGACCGACAGCAAAGACCCGGTTACCCTGCGCCGGTTGGAGGTGATGAAAGCAGAGTCGGATGGCTTCAAAATTGCGGAAGAGGATTTGTCTATCCGCGGGCCGGGAGATTTTTTTGGACGCCGACAACACGGTCTGCCCACCCTAAAAGTAGCCGACCTGGCCGACGATATTTCCATTATGCAGAGAGCCCAAGCCCAGGCAAAAGCCTTGTTGACCCGGGATTTTGCCCTTGCATTACCGGAGCACCAAGCGCTGGCCGAACGGGTGGGTAACCTGCTCCACTCGGTGGGCGAACGGCCAAATTAGGTAAAACCGCAAACTGTGCTTGACATGGTCGCTTATTGTTGATATAATTACCAATGCAAACGCGGCTGTGGTGGAATCGGCAGACACGCTAGCTTGAGGGGCTAGTGGGAGCAATCTCGTGCAAGTTCAAGTCTTGTCAGCCGCACCAAATCATTTAAATCCGAACTATTCGCCGATCTTGAAAATCGGCGAATAGTTCGGATTTATCTTTTATCCAGTTAATTATATGCCCCACACTCATCATACATCAAGTCGCCCTGCTCACATGAGCAGGGCGACTTGAATTTTCTGACGCACATCTCCACCGAAGCATAAAAATTTTTTACCTAAACTTTACACGCACCTGTATTTGATTTTTACCTTCACCAGTTATGATTTACCTGTAACACAAAACTTGGAGGAAAAATCATGAATAAACTTTTGGCATTAGTAGTAATCGTAACGCTTGTACTTGCAGCACTTGTCGGATGCGCCCAAGGTGGCCAGGCCTCTCAAGACAACCCAACCACGCAAGGGACAGAGAGCCCGCAGTCTGTTGTGGACCAAGACGCTTCAAACTTTAACACCAACAGAGAGATCACGGTTATATCCCGTGAAAGTGGCTCGGGCACCAGAGGTGCGTTCATTGAGCTGACTGGCGTCGAAGTTCGGGGCGAGGACGGTACCGTAACTGATATGACAAGCCTGGAAGCCACCATCGGCAACGGCACCAACGCGATCATGACCAACGTCTCGAGTGACGTCTATGCAATCGGATACATATCCACCGGTTCTGTTAACGATACGATAAGGCCCCTCAGTGTTGACGGTGTAGCTCCTACTGCAGAGAATATTCTGGCCGGAAGCTATGTAATCGCCCGCCCTTTTATCATTGTCACCGCTGAAGATATTGACCCGCTGACGAGAGAATTTATCGACTTTATTATGTCTGAGCTGGGACAGGAAATAGTCGCAGAACGCTACATCCCCGCTGTACTTAATGCTCCCGCTTTCCAGAGCGCTGGCCACAGCGGCACTATCGTAATCGGCGGTTCCACTTCGGTAGCTCCTGTCATGGAGCGTTTGAGCGAAGGCTACCGCGCCCTCAATCCCAATGCTAATATTGAAGTTCACGTCAGCGGTTCGGGCGCAGGCATTACTGGTACCATTGACGGGCTTCTTGACATAGGCATGTCCAGCCGTGAAATTAGAGATTCCGAAATGGAGCAGCTTGGACAACAAATTACTATCTGCATGGACGGAATCGCGGTAATCGTAAATAACAATAATCCAATCACCGATATAACAAGCGAGCAGGTTCGTCAAGTTTTTACCGGGGAACTTAGCAGATGGGCTGATATTCAGTAAACAAAAGGATAATACATATGAGTAAGCATGCAAGGGAAACGATTATGAAATACGTATTTATGCTGGCAGCAACCGCCTCTATTATGGCGGTGCTGCTAATATGCGTATTTTTGTTTTGGAACGGCATACCGGCAATGGCCGAGATTGGCCCGTTCAACTTTCTACTTGGGCGCGTGTGGGCACCCGCCGATACCCCACAACTTTTCGGGATACTGCCCATGGTACTCGGCAGCATCTACGTTACGGCAGGTGCTATCATTGTAGGTGTACCAATTGGCATACTCACCGCGATATTTATGGCAAAATTTTGTTCGCCGACTTTGTATAAGATACTGAAGCCTGCGACCCAGTTGCTTGCAGGAATACCGTCGATTGTCTACGGATTCTTTGGGCTGGTTGTGATTGTACCTTTTGTGCGTGAGGTTTTCGGAGAGCATTTTGGCGGCAGCGGGCAGAGCATCTTCACAGCATCTATTCTGCTTGGCATTATGATTTTACCTACCATTATCGGTGTGAGCGAGGCGGCTATCCGCGCTGTTCCCGATAGCTATTACGAAGCTTCGGTGGCAATGGGGGCCAGCCATGAGCGCAGCGTGTTTTGGGCTGTTGTACCCGCCGCCAGCTCAGGGATTATGACCAGCGTAATTCTCGGTATCGGGCGGGCGATAGGTGAAACAATGGCCGTTATTTTGGTCGCGGGCAATCAAGCGCGAATGCCGACCGGCCTATTCAGAGGTGCACGTACATTAACGGCTAACATCGTCATGGAAATGGGATACGCCGCCGAGCTGCACCGCGAAGCGCTGATTGCGACAGGCGTTGTACTGTTTGTTTTTATCCTGATTATAAACCTACTGTTTAACCTGTTGAGAGGGAGGAAGAAATACTGATGAACGCAATTAACACGCTTACATGGAAAGACAGGCTGCATGGGTACAAAAAGAACCCTGCTTCGGCAGTCTTATTCCTTCTTGTCGCGCTTGCGGCGCTTCTCACTTTCGCTGTTCTATTATTTCTCATCAGCTATATACTTGCCCGCGGCCTGCCTCACTTGACACCTAGCCTGTTTGAATGGGAACATAACACCACCAATGTTTCGATGATGCCGGCGATTATCAACACAATCATCATGGTGATTCTCGGGCTGATCTTGGCTGGGCCGCTGGGAATATTCAGTGCCATCTTTCTTGTGGAGTACGCGGGTACCGGCAGCAAGCTAATCAAGGTTGTGCGCATTACCACTGAGACGCTCTCGGGTATACCGTCCATCGTTTTCGGGCTTTTTGGTATGTTGTTCTTTGTCATGGCGCTGGGCTGGGGATTCTCTATGCTGGCAGGCGCGTTTACGCTGTCTATTATGATATTGCCGCTAATCATGCGTACAACCGAGGAAGCGCTGCTCTCGGTACCGGTTTCTTACCGGGAGGGCAGTTACGCTCTTGGGGCAGGCAAGCTGCGCACCATATTCCGCATAGTGTTGCCCAGTGCTATGCCGGGTGTCTTAGCGGGCGTCATACTTGGTATGGGTAGGGTTGTGGGCGAGACCGCGGCGCTCATGTTTACAGCCGGTACAATAGCCCAGATAACGCCCAATGTTATGGACTCCGGCAGGACGCTCGCGGTACATATGTATGTTCTGGCCAGCGAGGGTTTCCATGTCAACCAAGCTTCAGCTACCGGCGTGGTGCTTTTGGTTATGGTTATAATCATAAACTGGCTAAGCGGATTTGTCGCAAAGAAATTTACCAAATCGTAAAGAGGTATCGAAATGGATAAAATTATGCTTCGCAATGTAGAGTTGTGGTATAATGACTTCAAGGCGCTCAAAAATGTCTCAATGAATATACAGGCAGGGGCCATCACGGCTTTTATCGGACCCTCCGGCTGCGGCAAATCTACACTGCTCAAGAGCTTGAACCGTATGAACGACCTTGTGGAAGGCTGCAAGATTATCGGAGAATTTCTGCTGGACGGTGAGAATATTTACGGTGAGATTGACATCAATTTGCTCCGCAAACGAGTGGGTATGGTGTTCCAAAAGCCTAACCCGTTCCCCATGAGCATCTACGATAATATCGCTTACGGCCCGAGGACACACGGCATAAAGTCAAAATATAAGCTGGACGAAATTGTTGAGAAGGCTCTGCAAGATGCAGTGATTTGGGATGAAGTTAAGGACAGGCTGAAAAAGAGTGCTCTTTCACTTTCCGGCGGGCAGCAGCAGCGACTGTGCATTGCGCGGGCACTGTCAGTTGCTCCCGAGGTATTGCTTATGGATGAACCGACATCAGCGCTTGACCCGATTTCCACGTCAAAGATAGAAGATTTGGTCACTGAATTAAAAAAGCAGTATACAGTCGTGATCGTAACCCACAACATGCAGCAGGCCACGAGAATCTCTGATAAGACTGCGTTTTTCCTGCTTGGCGAAATGGTCGAGTACGGCGAAAGTGACCGGATTTTCTCTATGCCTAAAGACAAACGCACCGAGGACTACATCACGGGGAGGTTTGGTTAATGCGCAGCAAATTTGAAGAGCAGCTCGCAGAACTTAACGACATGCTTGTTGAGATGGGCACGCTGATTGAAACCGCTATCGCGCTGGCAACACAGGCGCTTAGAGAGCAAGATATAGAGCTTGCGAAAAAGGCCATTGCATATGAGCAGGAAGTTGACCAAAAAGAAAAGGACATAGAGGCGCTCTGCTTGAAATTGCTCCTGCGTCAGCAGCCGGTAGCACGGGATTTGCGCCTGATCTCTGCGGCAATGAAAATGATTACAGACATGGAGCGCATTGGCGATCAAGCTGCCGATATCGCCGAAATTACAATCATGCTTGCCGGAACACCATATATCAAAAAACTGGAACATATCCCGCTAATGGCGCAGGCCACGGTGAAAATGGTAACAGACAGTATCGACGCTTTCGTGAAAAACGATTTAGAGCTTGCCCATGCGGTAATAAAATCTGATGATGTGGTTGACGATTTGTTCGGCAAGGTTAGATCTGAATTGATAGCGCTTATCCACGCCGACATCACAAACGGTGAGCAGGCGCTGGATTTTTTGATGATTGCCAAATACTTTGAACGTATCGGTGACCATGCGGTGAACATCGCCGAGTGGGTTGTGTTTTCCATCACGGGCAGGAATGCAAAGGGGTAACGACCATGCGGAAAATCTATATTGTTGAGGATGACGAAGACATCCGCGAGATTGTGATGTACGCACTCCGCTCTGCCGGATTTGAGGCAGCGGATTTTGAACGTGGCGAAGATTTTTTTGCAGCGCTGGACACCGGCCTGCCCGCTCTCGTTTTGCTCGATATTATGCTGCCGGGCGATGATGGGTTGTCTATACTCAAAAAGCTGCGAAATGCCTCGCAGACCAAGACACTGCCCATTATCATGCTCACAGCAAAAGGCAGTGAGCTCGACAAAGTAAAAGGGTTGGATTTGGGCGCGGATGACTACATATCCAAGCCTTTTGGCGTCATGGAGCTAATTTCTCGTGTTAATGCTATGTTGCGAAGAAGCGGGACAACCTCCCGATCTAACGATCAAATAGAATACGGCGGCATCCTGCTCGACAATACCCGCCGCGCTGTAAGCATAAACGATGAAGGGGTAACGCTGACTTATAAAGAGTATGAGCTGCTCCATTATCTTATCCTCAACAGAGGGATGGCACTGGATAGGGAGAAAATCATGGAAACGATTTGGGGATATGATTTTGTGGGAGAAAGCCGCACACTTGATATGCATATCCGATCGCTGCGACAAAAGCTGGGCCCGGCGGGTGGGCATATCAAAACAATTCGCAACGTCGGTTATAAACTGGGAGAGTGAGCCGCTTGAAAAAACGCATTTACATTAGCTTTTTTGCTCTTGTTTTGCTATGTGCGTTGCTGCTGTCGGCATCGGTCAGCGGCATTATTTATAACGCGATAAGAAATAGAGAAATGGACGCTATCAGAGACAGGGCGAACCTCGCCGCCAACCTTTTGAACAATTCCGTGCGGGCTGAGGGTTTTTCCGATTTTAACAGCCATGACTCCGATGCCGCGCGAATCACTATTATTGCACCGGATGGCACAGTGTTGCTCGACAACAAGGCGCCTGCTGTGTTTCTCGAAGATCACAGCGACAGAGATGAGTTTAGGCAAGCTATGCGAACCGGGCGCGGCGAAGCGATACGCTATTCCGTCACATTGGGCGCGGAAACTTATTACTATGCAATACGGCTTGACGACGGCAATATACTGCGCGTTTCAAAAACAATGGATCGCATATCCGGGGTATTTACCGCTGTGCTTCCCACTATTGTTGGTGTGGCAGCGCTCATCCTACTGTTGTCAATTGTAGTTGCACGCAGGCTTGTAAAAAACATCATTGACCCGTTAAACAATATCAATTTTGATAGTGATGATACAAATGTATATGATGAACTCTTGCCCTATGTGAAAAAGATCGACCAGCAAAAAAGTGAGATCGCAAGTCAAATCGTAATGCTAAAAAATCGTGCCGATACCATTGAGACAATAACCGGCAACATGAAAGAGGGGCTTATCTTAATTGACAAAGCCGGTATCGTTCTGGTTGCCAACAAAAGCGCATCGACTGCTTTTGCCCAAAAAGATATGCCTGGGAAAAGCATTCGGCATGTCTGCCGCGATATAGATTTTTCTAGCGGAGTAAAAGAATGTTTGTCCGGTGTAAACTCTGAGATTGTGTTTGTGCGTGGGGATAAAGTATACAGCGTATATTTCAGCTCTGTATACGATGGCGGGGAGCTCAATGGCGGTGTGATTTTTTTGCACGACATTTCAGAAAAGCATGAAGCGGAAAAGCAGCGTAGGGAGTTTTCGGCAAATGTATCCCATGAACTTAAAACGCCACTGACTACGATTTCTGCACTAAGTGAGATGATTGAAAACGGTATGGCCAAAGAAGGCGATATAAAAGTATTCGCCGGAAAAATAACCCTGCAGTCACAGCGGCTTATAAACATTATAGAGGACATTATCAAACTTTCCGAATTTGACGAGGACAAAATATTTGCGCAGTTCACAGAGTTCGATTTATATGATTTGGCGCTATCCGTGGTGGAAATTTTGCGCGAAAAAGCGGATGAAAAGCATATAGCCATAGAGATAATCGGTGAGCACTTTCCGATGACAGCTAACAAGCAAATGATTGACGAGCTTTTGTATAACCTGATTGATAACGCAATAAAATACAATATGGATAACGGCTCTGTCACGATTATGCTGTCAAAAGAAAATGAGCTTCTTAAAATCGCTGTAGCTGATACTGGTATAGGAATTTCGCCAGAAGATCAAAGTCATGTGTTTGAAAGGTTTTATCGGGCGGACAAATCCCGTTCAAAGAAAACAGGTGGCACAGGGCTTGGCTTGTCTATCGTTAAGCATATCGTAGGACATCACGGCGGCAAAGTTGCGCTTACAAGCGATTCAAATATGGGCACAACGGTGGAATGTTGGTTTGTGGGTGGGTAGTATGTAGTATGGGGTATTACCTAGAAACACCTTGGTTGGGCAGTATGCCAACCGCTTCTCTCGCGAAAATTATACTACGCAGTCTGTTTTCTATTATTGCGACCAAAGAATTTGTGCAACTTCCACTTTAAAACAAGATAATGCTGTGGTATAATGTTCTCAGAAGGACGCAAACATTATACGGTGCGCAACGCCTCGCCTCTAAAGCGGCAGCTGGCTTTTTGGCGGACATTAGCAACCATAAAATTAGATTAGCGAGGAGAGCATAATTGTGGAGAGAATAGGCTTTATTGGGCTAGGAATTATGGGCGTCCCCATGGCTGGGCATATAATGGGGGCGGGCTACTCCCTCAGTGTTTTTAATAGAACAAAAGCAAAGGCAAGCGGGCTTGCAGATAAAGGCGCAGCAGTGCTGGACACCCCGGCGGAAGTTGCCAAAGCAAGCGATATTATTATTGTCATGGTAAGCGATACCCCTGACGTGGAGCAGGTTCTTTTTGGCGAGGGCGGCGTGCATGACGCCCTAGAGCCAGGCAAAGTGGTTATTGATATGAGCACGATATCTGCGGAGGCTACCCGGAGCTTTTACGCTAAAATCGCGGGAAAAGGCGCCTCCCTGCTTGATGCCCCCGTAAGCGGAGGAGAAATAGGTGCGATAAACGCTGCCCTCACAATTATGGTAGGCGGCGACGAGGCTGTGTTTAACAGGTGCACTCCGCTCCTGAATACGATGGGCAAGACCGTTACTTATATGGGTCCGTCAGGGGCCGGACAAGCCTGCAAGATGTGCAATCAGGTATTGCTTATAGGTTCCTTGATGGGAATCTGCGAGGGTTTCTTGCTTGCCTCAAAAGAAGGACTGGACATTAATCGTTTTATTGACGTTGTAAGTGGAGGCGCCGCGGCGTCGGCTCAACTTAAAATCTGTGGCGAAAAGATCGCGAGAAGGGATTTCTCCCCTGGCTTCCTAATGGATCTTTTAGCCAAGGATTTAGAGATTGTGCATCAAGCTCAAAGGGCAAACAAGCTCTTTTCTCCAGTTACCGCTCTGGGCACCCAGATTGTAAAATCTGTTCAGGCCCAGGATGGCGGCGGAAGGCTGGGCACCCAAGCGATGATGCTATCTTTTGAAAAGCTGTCCAGCCACGAGATATAAGGCGGCTAGACATACATAAACAGGAGTGAACACTCGCTCAAATCATTTAACCCGAGCTTATCCCGGCAGGTTTTGCCGTCAGGATAAGCTCGGGTTTATTTTTCGTTCAAATAGAAATGATGGAAGCGCTTACATTTTTGAGCGTCGTCATTATATCCAATTACCCGGACTTATATATGTGATCATACCCAAATACACACGCTTACATGATGTTTTTTTGATAAAACTATTGTCTTTTACAATCGGGCATGATAAAATTGACAAAAATCAGTGTAAGAGGTTACATTGCCTTGAAGCGAGGTGGAGAGCTTTGAATATTTACGATATTGCGCAGGCTGCGGGTGTTTCGACCGCCACGGTCAGCCGGGTGCTCAGCGGCAGCGATAAAGTTAGCCCCCAAACCCGCGAAAAGGTACAAAGCATAATCGATAAAAATGGATTCGTCCCAAATGCTTTTGCTCAAGGGTTGGGGCTGGGGAGCATCAAGTTGATCGGCCTGCTCTGCACCGATGTGTCCGACGCTTTTTTTGCCAAGGCGGTGTCAAGCATAGAACAGCAGCTCAGACAATACGACTTAGCGGCGGTGCTGTGCTGTACGGGAGAAGAGCTTTCTGGCAAAAAGCAGAGCCTGGAACTTTTGCTCAGCAAGAAAGTGGATGCGATAATTTTGATTGGCTCTCCCATGGGGGCGGGCAACGAGAACTCCCATCTTGTGGAGGCGGCCAAACAGTGCCCTTTGATTGGCCTCAACCTACACCTGGATATACCGGGATTCTACGGCGTGCTTAGCGACCAAGAGCAGGCCATGCGCGAGAACGTTGCCCACCTGCAAAAAGCCGGGTGCAATAAGATTGCCTACTTTTACGACGGCGACTCTCCCGCAAATCAGGCAAAGCTTGTTGGGTACCGCAAGGCGGCCAAGGACTTTGACGAGCGTTTGCTTGTCCAAACAAAAAAAGATTTAGACGCGGCGATGGAAGCTGCCGACAGCCTGTTCGACGACTGCCCGTTTGACGGTATCTTGGCCTCCGAGGATATTCTGGCTATCGGGGCTTACAAGGCTATGGCCGCACGCGGGCTAAGCCTGCCCACAATTGGATTCAACAACTCCGTTGTCGCGCGGTGTGCCACGCCGTCCCTCACCAGTATGGAGAACATGCTGGACAGCCTGTGTACAATTGCGGTTACCCAGCTGGTGGATGTGCTGAACGGCAAAAATGTTCCTCGGAAAATATCCATTGCCTGCCACTTGGTAGAGCGGGAAACTTTTCGGCTTACTTAGAACCTGTGTTCATAGCTCACAGCCCCGCCCCGGCACTGCTCACTTATTAACACAGGTTCTTAACTTGCATTTAATTCGAGGAGGTCGCGCCAATGAAAATGGGATTCCGGTGGTTCGGAGAGGGAAACGACACCATAAAGCTGTCGGACATCAAGCAAATTCCGGGCGTTACAAGCATCGTATGGTCGCTGCACCATAAGCTGCCCGGCGAAATTTGGGAGGAAGCTGAGATCGCCAGGGTTCAAAAGCAACTCGAGCCATACGGGTTTGACATGGATGTGGTGGAGTCGGTCAATATTCACGACGACATAAAGACCGCCGGGCCCGGCAGAGACCGGTATATCGCAAACTACATACAGACTATCGAAAACCTCAGCAAGTTCGGTGTCAAGGTAATCTGCTATAATTTCATGCCGATCTTCGATTGGACGCGAACTAACCTCTTCTTCCCGCTCGAAGACGGCTCGACCGCTATGTACTACGAAAACGCGATAATTCAAGATGACCCCAAGCAGATGGCCGAGTATATTCTGAGCAAGCAACGAGACGGCATGACCTTTCCAGGCTGGGAGCCGGAGCGGATGGCCCGTCTTGACGAACTCTTTGCGGCGTACAAAAATGTGAGCAAAGAGCAGCTCTGGGAAAACCTAATATACTTCCTGGAGGCGCTAATGCCCGTCTGCCGCGAGCACAGCATAAAAATGGCCATTCACCCCGACGATCCGCCGTGGGACATATTCGAACTGCCCCGCCTGATTATCGACGAAGCGGCCATAGACAGGCTGCTAACCACAGTGGATGATCCCCACAATTGCCTGACCCTTTGCTCGGGCAGCTTCAGCGCAAACCCGGACAACAACGTGGCGGACATGGTGCGCAAACATTGCGATCGCATTGCCTTTGCGCACATACGCAATGTTAGGCATTATCCAAACGGCGACTTTGCGGAGGTTTCCCACCGTGACCGCGACGGCCACAGTGGGATTCTGGACATCGTCAAAGCTTACCACGACTGCGGGTTTGAGGGCTATATCCGCCCCGACCACGGGAGACATATCTGGGACGAAAAGTGCAGACCGGGCTACGGACTCTATGACCGTGCCCTTGGAATCATGTACATGCTGGGCATTTGGGATATGCTTGACAAACTTGCGGAAAAGCGGTGAGGCGCTATGAAACTAACGGATATTCTAAAGCTCGGATTTGACCCGGCTCCCTGGGAAGAAAAGGGCTACCTGCTTCCAAAGTTTGATGTGCAGTCTGTGCGGGAGAAAACCTACCGCGAGCCGACTTGGGTACACTTTGGCGCCGGCAATATCTTCCGTGCGTTTCCAGCTGCGCTCCTGCAAAAAGTCCTGGACGAGGGCGGGTACGACCGCGGCGTAATTGTTGTTGGTGGCCACGACACGCAGGCAATAGAGCGCGGCTACCGCGAATATGACAACCTGAGCCTTTTGGTCGAGTTAAAATCAGACGGCAGCGTAGAAAAGCGCGTCATCGCCTCCGTAACCGAGAGCCTTCGGGCAGACAGACAATTCGCGGAGGATACAGTCCGCCTTGCGAGTATATTCGAGAATGCCAGCCTGCAGATGGTCAGCTTTACAATCACCGAGAAGGGCTACGCCTCCCCAGAAGACGACCTTGCGCGCGGCCTCGCCCCCGAGCGCCCAATGGGAAAAGTCGCGGCCCTGCTTCTAAAGCGCTTCCTGGCCGGTGCTCATCCAATAACCCTGCAAAGCATGGACAACTGCGCCCGCAACGGCGACGTTGTGCGGGCCGCTATCTGCGCCTACGCGAGCGCGTGGTGTAAAGCCGGTCTGGCTCCCGACGCATTTTTGATATACTTACAGGATGAAAAGCGTGTAGCCTGCCCCTGGAGCATGATCGACAAAATCACCCCTCGCCCGGACGAAGAAGTGCAAAAGATGCTCCATGCGGATGGTTTTCTGGACGCCGAAATTGCTACAACAGAAAAAGGCACCCTCGCGAGCGCCTTCGTAAACGCCGAAGAAGTCGGCTACCTTGTTATGGAAGACAGTTACGCAAACGGCAGACCGCCACTCGAGCTTGGCGGGGCCATCTACGCAGGGCGCGACACTGTGGACTTAGTCGAAAAGATGAAGGTGGGTGCCTGTCTGAATCCGCTGCACACCGCTATGTCGCTCTTCGGCTGCCTTTTGGGCTACACCCGCATCTCGGAGGAGATGAAGGACCCGGATATAGTGGACTTCATAACCAAGCTAGCCCACCGGGAGGCTCTGCCCATCATTAAGAACCCCGGTGTAATCTCGCCCGAGGAGTTCCTGGAAACAGTGCTGACAAAGCGTTTCCCCAACCCGTTCCTGCCGGACGCGCCTCAACGCATCGCCACGGACACCTCGCAAAAGCTGCCAATCCGCTTCGGCGAAACCATTAAAGCATATTTAGAGCGCGGCATGGATGTGAAGGCGCTTACCCTGATTCCGCTCACATTTGCGGTGTATGCACGCTACCTCAGAGGAATCGACGATAGGGGAGTGCCATTTACCCCGTCCCCAGACCCCAAGCTCGAAGAGCTTTCGACCATTGTGGCGAGCTTCGAGGTCAGGGTCGGCCCGCAGGATATGAGTCCCTTACGGAGGCTGTTTAGCCGCAACGACGTATTCGGTGTAGACCTATACGAAGTCGGCTTGGGCGAAAAGATCGAAGGCATGGTAGCCGAGCTCTACAGTGGTCCGGGCGCTGTGAGAGAGACACTGCGCAAGTATGTACAGCAGATGTGACAACTAGAGGCAGGCCTACCTTTTCTTGCGCCGATCGTGCAACTTTTCAGGCGGCAGCATTTTGGTGAGCATCTCCCAAAGGGCGTCCGTTCCCTCCAGTGCTTGCCCGTCGGGTAGCAGGAAGGCCTTGTTTGGCAACACGTACAGATAAACGCATCCGTCCACGCGGTAGACGCCGTAAAGGTTGTCCCACTCGTAGCGCAAAGGCTCGTCCCCGCCGCCGTGGTTGGTGACTTCGATCCCGTTTGGCTCTTGCGCAAAACAGAGCGAATACACAGTCTTGGGGTGCTCCAAATCATAGGCTTTTATCTGCATCTTTATCGAACGAAAAAATCCCCACACCTGAGACACCGGGATTACCAATCCAATAAAAAGCACCATACTGCCCAGCACTCTCTGGTCAAGAGGCGCGAAGAACACCCACGCAAGCGCCGACATGCCGACAGCGAAGCCGGCCGGCAAGAGCAAGCCGCGCTTCCTCACAAGATTATCGAACACGGTAAACCGATGAAAGATTTTCGCGTCCACAACTACGTTTACCGTCACTGATTGGCTGTTCATTTACCGCACCCCGTTCTCCTAATTCCTTGTTTATGTTTTGCTATAATAACATAAATCGGCCCCAATTGTAACTATCTATGTTAAATTAAGAGCCGTTTAATCCAAGCTAGTGTACAGCCGGCTCTTGATTATATTAAAGTGAAAAAGGAGTTCTAGTAATGAAGAAGATTGCAGCACTATTGTTGGTTATCGCACTGGTTTTGGCAGCTTGCGGTTCGCCAGCGCCGGCGCCCGCGACACCCGCAGCTCCGGCTGACCCGGCGGCCCCCGCTCCAGAGGGTGCAGACGGCGTAGAAAATGACCCGGTTGTCACGCTCACCTACGCCGAAGTCAACCCGCTTGACTCCCTTATGGGCCAAACCGCCCAGGAATTCAAGAGAGCGGTTGAAGAGCTTTCTGGTGGCTCGATCATCATCAACATTCAGGCCAGCGGCGTACTTGGCGCCGAAGGTGACGTGCTGGACAGTATGCTTGGCGGTGTTGGCATGATTGACCTTGCCCGCGTTTCCGCGTTTTCCCTTACCCCATATGGCGCGGCTCGCTCCTCCCTGCTCAGCGTACCCTTCACTTTTGAAGACCGCGACCACTTCTGGAGATACGCTTACAGCCCGCTTGCAGACGAGCTGCTCATGGAGCCCCACGACATCGGCCTTGGCATCCGCGGTTTGTTTTACGTTGAAGAGGGCTTCCGCCACTTTTTCACCAGAAGCGCAATAGCCGGCAAGGATGATTTGGCCGGTCTGCAACTTCGCGTTTCCACCGACCCAATCATGGTTGGAATGGTTGAAAGCCTGGGCGCAACCGCTACTGTAGTGCCCTTCGGCGAGCTGTACTCAGCTCTCCAGACCGGTGTTGTTGACGGCGCAGAGCAACCCATCGTAAACTACCTGGCCAACTCCTTCCACGAAGTTGCCCCCTACATGATCCTGAACGCGCACACTCTTGGAGCCGCCCAAGTTGTCATGTCGGACGACGCTTGGAACCGCCTGACTGAGCGCCAGCAAGCTGTCATTATGGAAGCCGGCAGGATTGCCAGCCAATTCAACAGGGGCCTGTCTGAGGACTTCGAAAACGAAGCTATTGACGCACTTATAGCTGACGGCGTTACCTTCGTTCCGGTCACCAATGTGCAGGAGTGGAGAGATGCGGCTGCCGGCGTAGAATCAATCGCCGAAGTCATCCGCGCCAATCAAGCCGATTACGACGCTATACTTGCCATGGCCTAACCTTTAAAAGTTATAGACCTTTTACTTAGACTGCAACGTAGGGGCGGTACGTTGTACCGTCCCTACGCTTTGCACAAGCGAATAATTACAAAGGAGGGGTTTGCATGGATGCCACTGCTGTCTTTAACAAAATAGACAAAGCAAAGCCGTTATTTGACGTGGTGTATTTCATCGTCCTGCAGGTAGCGAAGCTATTTTTGGTTTCCACAGTTCTTATCGCCTGCCTGATGGTAGCAGGCCGATACATCGGTTTTATTCCGTCATTCCCGTGGACCGAAGAGGTTATACTCACATTTATGGCATACATGACCTTGCTGGGTGCGGCTTTGGCTGTGCGGCGCAGCGCGCATATCCGCATGGTGGCCTTGGACCCTTTCCTCAACAAAACCGCAATTAAAGTTCTTGATCTTCTGGCCGACGTTGCCATTATATACTTCAGCATCTTGTTGCTTACCGAAGGTTGGACATATGCCATGACAATCGGCGGCAGAGGCTTCTTCACAAGTATGCCAACCGTCTCATTGTTCTGGCGGTTTTTGCCCATGCCCCTTGGCGGTCTCTTCATGATATTCTTCAGCATTGAAGTGACTTGTAACCACATAAAAGCTTTCTTTGTAAAGGATGGTGAATTGAAATGACGCCGGATCCTAACGTGGCTATACTTATCCTCATAGGCGGCCTCTTGTTTTTGGTAGTGCTACGCTTGCCGGTAGTTTTCGCCGTCGGCATTTCGACCACTGCGTGCTTGCTTTACCTCGGTTTTACTCCGGCCGCTGTAGTCCAGCAGACTATAAGGGGCATCTCATCTTTCAGCTTAATGGCTGTTCCGTTCTTTATTACAATGGGTGCACTACTGGCCGCCGGGGGAATAGGAGACAGACTTGTTGTCTTGGCCCACACCATGGTCGGCTGGATGCGTGGGGGCCTTGCGCAGGTTAACGTAATAAGCTCGATAATTTTCTCTGGAATTTCCGGCTCTGCCGGCGCTGACGTCGCCTCTATCGGCAGTGTGATAATTCCTCAAATGGTGAAGAACGGTTACAAAGACGATTTCAGCGGCGCTTTGTCCATGTCTACCGCTTTGATGGCGTTGGTCAAGCCGCCCGGCCACAACATGGTCATATACGCCTCCGCCGCTGGCGGGGTCTCGGTTGGCGCTCTGTTTCTTGCCGGCTATATACCTGTAGCTATTATGGCGGTATCTTTTATAATCACTGTGTATTTTTTATCAGTTAAGCGGGGTTACCCCAAAGGTGAAAGATTCAACATTATGGTCCTACTAAGGGAAATGTTCAAGTCTTTCTGGGCCATGGCGGTTATACTTATTGTTGTTATAGGGGTGGTTGCGGGCATATTTACCGCCACCGAATCCGCCGCTATTGCCGTAATCTACTGCCTGTTTGTCGGAATATACGTCTACAAGGGTTTGCAGTGGCGGAGGGTCTGGGGAGTACTCACCGAGGCCGTTAACATGCTGTCCGTTATAATGATACTAATCGGTATTTCCTCTGCGTTTGGCTTTGCCCTCACCTTCTTAAGGGTTCCTGCAATTGCTGCAGAGCTGGTTACCGCCTTTACTGATAATCCGATTGTTATTTTTCTGCTCATCAACGTACTCCTGATGCTTATAAGCAGTATTATGGACATGGCGCCTGTTATACTTATAACCACGCCTATCCTGCTGCCGCTGGCTATGGAAGCCGGTATGCATCCGGTCACGTTCGGAATAATGATTATACTCAACTGCGGTATCGGCCTGATCACCCCGCCTGTCGGCACAGTGTTGTTCATTTGTTCATCTGTCTCAAAAGTGCCCGCTGAAAGGCTGATTAAGGCAAACATACCCTTCTATCTCTGCCTACTAATACCGCTGATGCTCATTACCTATGTTCCCGCAATCACTCTGACACTTCCCCGCATATTTGGTTTAGTTTCGTAACATAACTCACCACAAGGAGGCTTGGACTTATGGACATAAGATACAGTGCAAACCATAGAGATGTTAAACGCTATACTACCCAGGAGCTCCGAGACGAATTTCTCGTCACCGGCCTGTATAAGCCGGACGAAGTAACCGCCGTTTATTCCCACGTGGACAGGATGATAATCCTGGGCATCATGCCGGTAAAGGAAGCTGTCTCCATTGACAAGGGCATAAACGTAATGAGCAGCTTCGGCACGGAATTCTTCCTCGAGCGGCGTGAGGTCGGCTTCTTTAACCTCGGCGGCCCTGGGGTTTGCACGGTGGACGGTACGGACTACGCCATGGGTTTGCGCGACTGCATCTACATCACCAAGGGCTCAAAAACGGTGATGTTTAAGAGTGCGAGCCCGGACAATCCCGCTAAGTTCTATGGCATTTCCGCACCCGCCCATAAGGTCTGCGAGACCCGCCTGTTAACTATTGAGCAAGCGGCGAAGAGCCCGGTAGGCAGTATCGAAACTAGTAATAAGCGTGTAATCAACCAGTTCATCCATCCCGCTGTACTCGAGACCTGCCAGCTGATGATGGGCATGACAATTATGGAGCCGGGCTGTATTTGGAATACAATGCCCGCCCACACTCACGGACGTCGTATGGAAATCTACACATACTTTGATATTCCCGAGGGTCAAGGGGTGTTTCATTTTATGGGTCAGCCCCAGGAAACGCGCCACCTTACTATTCAAAATTACGACGCTGTCATCTCACCCAGCTGGAGCATCCACTCGGGCTGCGGAACCGCCAGCTATTCCTTCATATGGGCAATGGGCGGGGAAAACCAGACCTTTACGGATATGGACACTATACCCATGCCCGAGCTTAGATAAGGGGGCATGCATGGATGAAGCCATTTATGGACAAAGACTTCCTGCTCAGGGGTGACACGGCAAAGGTGCTCTACCACGACTATGCTTCACAAATGCCTATCATAGACTACCACTGCCACATCAACCCCGCCGAGATCATGGAAAACCGCCGCTTTGACAACATCACCCAAGCTTGGCTGGGTGGCGACCACTACAAATGGCGACTAATGCGTGCGGTAGGGGTCGAGGAGCGCTACATAACCGGAGATGCCCCCGATCGCGAAAAGTTCCAGAAGTTTGCCGAAACGTTGCCGTTCTGCATAGGAAACCCAATACACCACTGGACACACCTCGAGCTACGTCGCTACTTTGGCTGCGACCTCGTTATTAACGGCGACACAGCGCAGCAAGTCTGGGAACTGACCGAAAAGAAGCTAAAAGATGACGCCCTATCCGTCCGGGGAATCATCGCCAGCTCTGGGGTGCAGGCTATAGGCACAACAGACGACCCGCTGGACGACCTGCGCTGGCACAAAGCCCTGCGGGACGACCCCAGCAACAAGGCCGTTGTGTCGCCAACTTTCCGGCCGGACAAGGCAATCAACATCGACAAGCCGGACTTTGCCGACTACATCGCAAAGCTTGGTGCGCTTACCGGCAAGGGCATAAAAACAGTGGACGATCTGAAGGCCGCGCTGCTACAACGCATCAACTTCTTCAACGAGATGGGCTGCCGTGCCTCGGACCACGGCTTGGATTACGTTATCTTCCGCCCGGCGGACGAGAGGACCGTTGCGTCTATCTTCCGGAAGGGACTTGAGGGGGCACCCATCACAGAGGCAGAAGCAGAATCCTTCAAAACCGCCCTCATGCTCTTCTTCGGTCGAGAATTCGCGCGCTTGGGCTGGATTATGCAGCTGCATTACGGGGCGTTGCGGGGCAACAATACGGCCATGCTGGGCCGCCTCGGGCCGGACACGGGCTACGATGCCATCAGTACGCGCGAGTGCAGCCAAGCTGTAGCGGGCTTCCTAAACGCACTGGAGGTGGACGGCAAGCTTCCCAAGACCATACTATACTCTCTTAGCCCGAACGACAGCGCCATGCTGACCACCGTTATGGGCTGCTTCCAAGGGGCCGGAGCAATGGGTAAGATTCAGCACGGTTCGGCCTGGTGGTTTAACGATACAAAAATAGGCATGGAGCAGCAGATGCTAAACCTCGCGAACACCGGCGTATTGGGCACGTTTATCGGAATGCTCACCGACTCAAGGTCATTCCTCTCCTACACCCGCCACGAGTACTTCAGGCGGATTCTCTGCAACCTGTTGGGAGATATGGTCGAGCGGGGCGAGCACCCGGCGGATATGAAAGTTCTCGGCGAAATGGCGAAGAATATCTCATACCGCAATGTGGCGCGATATTTTGGCTATGAGGTCTTAGCGTAATAATGGGGGAGGGCACGTATATGAACGTCAAGTACAGCGACGCCTTTGTGCAAACATCAAGCGAGAACATGACCAGGCGGATACTGGCGCACGGCGAAAACATGATGCTGGTGCACGTGACTTTCCACAAGAAGAGCGACGACCCGGGTTTGCACAGCCACCCCCACGAGCAAATCATCTACGTGGAAAAGGGCAGGCTTGAATTTATCCAAGAGGGTAAGGAGAGCAGCATAATCGGGGAAGGGGACTCGGTTTATGTCGAGCCGAGCGTAGTGCACGGCGTAAAAACGCTCGAGGACAACTGCATACTCCTGGACATCTTCACGCCACAGAGAGAGGACTTTTTGAAGTTATAGTTGACGAGCTTCAAAATTGCCCTAAGGGTTGGGAGGGTTTTGAGGTCAAGGAAGGTCTAACGTTGTAGGGGATGCACTGGGCATCCCGGCGCTTCCCGTGAACCTGTCGTTGTAGGTGCGATTTTCAACCGCCCGGGGTTTACCTCATGCTTGTCCGCTGTAGCAGTACGGTACGCGCCCCTGCGCGTACCGATGTTTCCCCACAAACCCGTGGTACTCCTGGGCGTCCTACCTTTCCCCACGAGCCCATCGTTGTAGGGGCTGGATTCTCCCGCCCATGGTTTACATCGGCCCCCATGCTTTACCCCAACCTGGCGCTGTAGGGTCGGGGTTCCATCCCTGACCGCCAGGGTCAAGTTTCAAGGTCAAGGGCCTAATATTAACTCAGCCTGCGGGCTGGGAATGCTGGGGAAGCTCGCTGGTGGCCATCGGCTAAAATTCAACCTACGGTGCGGATATTTAACATAAAAGCTCAAGCAGCTCCCCAGGCGTCATGCCGTGTATGTACTGCCCTATATCTAGGTTTTTAATGGCGCACTCTATATAGCCTCGCTCGTGGCGTACCCCGCGCAGGACTTCTTCAAGGCCGTGCTTGTCCAATATACCAAAGAAGTCGCCGTAAAAGCTCGCATCCTCGATAACTCCGGCGCTCACGTTTAACCTCACGTCCACCGAGCCGAATGGGTAACGGCCGCTGTTTTCCCAGTTGTACGGGGGCGATTTACCGAAGTTCCAGTCCCAGCGGGAATACTTCTCGTCCGCCAGTAGGCGGGTGGCGCTTATATCATCATTTGTGAGTTCATACTCGCGTATACCCTCCACACTCGTGTGGAAGTAGCCCGCAAGCCCATCAAAAAACTGCTCGGGAGACATAGAGTTCTTGAGGTGTGCGCTTACGTTAGTCACCCTACTACGCACCGATTTAATTCCCTTGCTCTCAATTTTTCCGGCTCTCGGTTTAAGCGAGCGGGCAAGATCGGTAAAGTCTGCGTCAAAAAGTATACACCCATGGTGCATGATGCGTCCTTTTTTTTGTGCCTGCGCGTTGCCGCAAAACTTTTGGCCGTTTATAACAAGGTCGTTGCGGCCGCTGAACTGTGCGTTTACGCCCAAGGTTTTAAGGTACTCGCAGACCGGGGCTGTAAACGCCTCGTACCCTCCAAAACTGCCCCCGGTGCTCGCGTGGATTATGGTAAAGTTTATATTGCCCAAGTCATGGAAGACAGCGCCGCCGCCTGACTGCCTGCGAACAACCGCAATACCGCGCTCGCGGACATAGTCTGCATCAATTTCTTCTATCGCGTTTTGGTTGTTGCCTATAATAACAGCTTTAGAGTTGCGCCAGAGCATAATAAGATCAAGTGTGGTCGCGCTCAGCAGATACTCCTCCAGCGCCAGGTTAAATGCCGGCTCGTGGAATGGGTTTAGAATTAGATTCATTTGACTCACCTCCGAGAAACAATCAAGCCCGCGACAAAAGGTCGTGGGCTTGGGGATTAATGCGTGTTTTTATTCGCTCAGCTTGCCGCAGTCGGCGCTATGCGCCGGAAAGCCCGTGTATACGCCATTTGCGGCGTTGCCGCCACACACTCTCCGAGTGTGTAAACTTGAAAAAGAAAGTGTTTTTTCAAGTTTAATAGCTATATAAGCGTCTAGTATTTGCTTTGCTGCCGGTGGTGCTACCGCGCCATTTCTCGAATAACCGAGTCGGTAAAGGCATCGGTGCCCAGGCTGCCGCCTAGGTCGCGGGTAACTTCACCCCGCTGGATGAGCGCCACAATAGCGGATTCAACTTTGTCGGCCGCGGCGGCTTCGCCCAGATGCCGCAGCATCATCGCGCCGGATAAAATCACCGCGGTGGGGTTAGCGATGCCTTTGCCGGCTATGTCCGGCGCGCCGCCATGGATCGCCTCGAAAACCGAGCAGCCCACGCCGATATTCGCCCCAGGTGCGATTCCGAGCCCGCCTACCAGCCCGGCACAAAGGTCGGAGACAATATCGCCGTAGAGATTGGGCAACACGAGCACATCGTAGTTTTCGGGCGTCTGCACCAACTTCATGCACATGGCGTCCACAATTACGTCCTCGAATTGGATGGCCGGGTACTCCTTCGCGACCTCGCCCACCACCTTCAGAAATAGACCATCGGTGCACTTCATAATATTGGCTTTATGAACCGCTGTCACTTTTTTGCGCCCGTTCTTGACCGCGTAGTCAAAGGCAAACCGCGCAATTCTTTCGCAGCCCTTACGGGTGATAATCTTGATGCTCTCGGCGGCGTCTTCGCCTACCATGTGCTCAATGCCGGCGTAGAGATCTTCGGTGTTTTCGCGCACAACTACAATGTCCACGTTCTCGTAGCGAGACATAATATTGGGGATAGTCTTAGCCGGGCGTAGGTTGGCGTAAAGATCAAACTTTTGCCGCAGCAAGACATTCACGCTACGAAAACCGCCGCCCTTGGGTGTGTTAACCGGCCCCTTGAGCGCGAGCTTGGTGCGCTCAATAGAGTGCATGGTTTCCTCAGGCATAGGGCTGCCGTGGATTGCTATCTGAGCCTCACCGGCCTGCTGGATGTCCCAATCAAACTTGACGCCGGTTGCCTCTAGTACCCTGCGGGCGGCGCCGGTGACTTCCGGGCCTATGCCATCGCCGGGAATTAATGTTACGTTATACATAGGTGTAGCCTCCTTGTAAGGGATGCGCCTCCGCGCGTCCCTTCGCTTTATTGCGATGTCCGTTTGTCTGGCTGAGCTGCGTGAGCGCGCAAACCCTGCAACACAGCGTGCGGAGTCCCGACCTGCCTTGCATCAGATAGCCTACCCGTTCGCCTTAATTTCAGCCAACAGCCCACCCGCCAGCAGCATCCCAGCATGGCGTGGTGAGAGCGCCGCATTTGTTGCAAACGACACACCCTTGGTGAGATTACGTATGGTTATCGCTTTGCCGTCAACAGCGCCGCGGGTTTGCTGTGGCGCGTCCTCAATCAGCAGCTCGTCCTCCGGGTCGATTTTGTCGTAGTCAGCGGGGCTTACAAAGGTCAACGGCAGAATGCCATTGTTAATCAAATTGGCCTGGTGAATGCGAGCGAAGGACTTGACCAGCACTGCGCGCACACCCAGGTAAAGCGGCACAAGCGCCGCATGCTCCCGGCTGGAGCCCTGCCCGTAGTTTTCGCCGCCAACGATTATACCGCCACCCGCCGCCTTTGCCCTTGCCGGGAACTCCGGGTCGCAGGGGCTCAGGCAATATTCCGCCTGGTATGGAATATTCGAGCGGTAGGGCAGCAGCTTGGCCCCGGCGGGTGCTATGTGGTCGGTGGTGATGTTGTCTTCCAATTTTATAAGCACCTTCCCGGAAACAGTACCCGGCATCACCTTCCCAATCGGGAAGGGCTTGATGTTCGGCCCGCGCACAACTTCGACCTCACTGCCCTCCGGCGCCGGCGGTATAACCATGTTATCGTTTAGAGGGAAGCTTTCCGGCTCTTGCATTGCCGGTAGTTCACCCAGCGTGCGCGGATCGGTCATCACGCCGGTTATGGCTGAGGCTGCCGCGACCTCCGGGCTGACCAGGTAGACCTGTGCCGAGGCCGTTCCGCTGCGTCCGGGGAAGTTTCGGTTAAAGGTACGCAAGCTGACAGCGTCGGTAGCAGGCGACTGCCCCATGCCTATACATGGCCCGCAAGCCGCCTCCAAAATTCGCGCGCCGGATGCCATGATTTTGGCCAGTGCGCCGTTTTGCGCCAGCATATCCAGCACCTGTCGAGAACCGGGGGCGACCACCAAACTGACGTGCTCTGCCACAGTTTTGCCATCTAGGATAGCGGCGGTTTTCATCATATCTGTAAAGGACGAGTTTGTACAGCTGCCAATGGCAACTTGGTCCACCTTGAGGCCGGGTATCTCGCGGACAGGCGCAACGTTATCCGGGCTGTGGGGCCTTGCGGCCAATGGCTCGAGCTCGCTAAGATTTATGGTGATGGTCTCTTCGTAATCGCCGTCATTTCCGCTGAGCAGCTCCTGCCAATCGCCCTCGCGGCCCTGAGCCTTTAGAAACTGGCGGGTCGTCTCATCGCTGGGGAAAATGGAGGTGGTTGCGCCCAGTTCCGCGCCCATATTGGTGATAGTCGCGCGTTCAGGCACACTGAGAGTGGCTACCCCCGGCCCCGCGTACTCAATAACTTTTCCCACCCCGCCTTTAACAGTCAGGCGGCGCAAAACTTCGAGAATCACGTCTTTAGCCGAGACCATAGAAGGCAGCTTGCCTTCCAGCCAGACGCGGCAGACCCCCGGCATCAACAGGTAGTAGGCCCCACCGCCCATGGCAACGGCCACGTCCAGTCCGCCCGCGCCTATAGCGCACATACCGATTCCGCCGCAGGTGGGGGTATGGCTGTCCGAGCCCAGCAGGGTCAGCCCCGGCTTACCAAAGCGCTCCAGGTGTACTTGGTGACAAATACCGTTGCCCGGCCGGGAAAAATATACGCCATGTTTCTTTGTTACCGTCTGGATGTACTTGTGGTCGTCGGCGTTTTCAAAGCCGGTTTGCAGGGTGTTGTGGTCGATATACGCCACCGACAGCTTGGTCTTAACCCGGGGTATGCCCATCGCCTCAAACTGCAAATAAGCCATGGTTCCGGTGGAATCTTGTGTTAAGGTTTGGTCAATGCGGATAGCAATTTCACTGCCGGGGGTCATCTCTCCGGAAATCAAATGCTCCGCGATAATCTGTTTAAATATGCTCATGGATAAGGTTCCTCCTTGGTGGTTGTTGGGCGCCGCGCCCCACTTGGTCAGGGGCTGTCGGCCTGTGTAGGGGCGCATCGCGCGCCCTCTTATCACCACAGCGGCCCCGTAGTTGCGCGCATCCCCCGAACGACCGGGCGCTCGTCCCTATATGGTGTGCCATGCACCTTTGTTATTTGCTAGTGTAGCTCGCTATGCCCAGCTCGTCAGCCGCCGCGTGCATTTCAATAGAGCTTATGGTGGTTACCCGACCTGCGGCGTACTGGGCGTCAATCCAGCCCTTAAGTTTTTCGACACGGGGATCGCCTTTTCCTATAGTTTCGTTTGTAAAGATGTTTTTGCCCAGCCACATAGCAACGCCTGCGCTGCCGGAAGTAGAGGTAATCGCCACGCCGGGAGGGCTTTTCAGCATCCGGGTAGTGTCAAAAATATTATAGATTTCCTCATCCTTGAGTATACCATCGGCGTGGATACCGGCTTGGGTCATATTGAAGTCGCGCCCGACAAACGGGGTCTGCGGCGGGATAGTGTGCCCGAGTTCCCGCTCGTAGTAGTCGGCTATGTCGCGGATAACTGTCGTGTCCATGCCGTCGAGAGTTCCGCGCAGCTGGGCGTACTCTATTACCATGGCCTCCAGCGGGGTGTTGCCGGTGCGCTCGCCGATTCCAAGCAGTGAGCAGTTGACACCGGATGCACCGTACAGCCAAGCCATAGCGGAGTTTACGACAGCTTTGTAGAAATCGTTGTGGCCGTGCCACTCAAGCTGCTCAGACTCATAGCCCGCGTAGTTGCGCAACCCGTATATGATGCCGGGAATACTGCGCGGTAGCGAGGCGCCCGAGTAGGGGATACCATAACCCAACGTGTCGCAGGCGCGGATTTTAACAGTAAAGCCTGTCCCTCTGGTAAGGTTGTTGAGCGCGTGGGCAAATGGCACAACAAAGCCGTAGAAGTCGGCGCGGGTTATGTCCTCAAAGTGGCAGCGCGGTCGAATGCCCACGTCCAGCGCCTGAGCCACAATGGAGAGGTACTGGTCAATTGCCTGTCCGCGGCTCATCTTCAGTTTATTGAATATATGGTAGTCCGAGCAGCTCACAAGGATGCCGCACTCTTTGAGTCCCAGATCCTTCGCGAGCTCAAAGTCTTTTTTGGTCGCCCTAATCCACCCGGTAATCTCGGGGAACGACAGGCCGAGCTCCTGGCATTTGCGCAGCGCTGTCTTGTCGCTCTCGCTGTACAAGAAAAACTCCGACTGGCGGATAACGCCCCTGGGGCCGCCAAGCTTGCTCAGCATCTTAAAGAGTGTGACGATTTGGTCGGGTGTGTATGGAGCGCGGCTCTGCTGGCCGTCACGGAAAGTTGTGTCGGTAATCCAAATCTCGTTTGCTGGGTCGATTGGATTAATGCGCTGGTTAAAGGTGCATTTGGGAATCTCCTTGTATGGGAAGATGTCGCGGTACAAGTTTGGGTCTTCGCGCTCCTGCAAATCGTAGCGGTACTGCGATTCCATCAAGAGCTTTCTCTTTTGGTCAAAATAAATCATGTTTTACCCTCCCTAGTGTATTGAGACGGATATATAGTTGACGGGGTGATTTTCAAGTCCGTTAACTATATCCACCATGCCCTTCTGCTCGCGCCTCTCTGTGGGTATTATAGTATGTATCGTGAAGATAATCAACAGTATTTCAAATACTATGCAATAACGACACGAAGATTGCAGTATATTGGATGCGAATCAGAGTGATACATATGCAAGATAATTGCGGTGCGGTATTGTATATTGCCTTCCATAATTGTATAATGATGGAAACCCCGAATTGCAAGCTGGGCGTTAACTTCATTTGGCTATGCCGTCAGTTAAAGCGGTTAGTGGGCAATTTTCGTTATTGAATGCAGGTTCCAAGACAACGCGATAGGAGGACTTAATATGTACTGCCCTGAATGCTCCAACAAAATTGACGGTGACGAGCTCAACTGCCCATACTGTGGCTGCGAATTCGACGAGCCGGAAGTGCAGCCCGAGCGCCCGCGTATAAAGGTAAAGACAATCGTCATTATATGTGTGGCTGTGGTGCTTGTAGCCGCCTTAGTTTTCCTGGTACTTAGCATACTTGATTTCGCGGAGAACCCGCGTCCGCCGCAGCCGACGCCGGAAACGTCTCAGGATGATCCGGTCGCACCCGACGGACCGCCGGAATATCCGGTTGGACCGGGAGCAGGCGCACAGGCGGAACAAGCGGCCCGCGTGAACGCCGGCGGCGGATTGCGAATGAGAGAAGGCCCCGGCGTAGACTACGACATAGTTGTGCTAATACCTAACTACGAACACATCACTATCCTTGAAGAAGAGGGCGGCTGGGCCCTGGTGGAGTATAGCAACGCCTCCGGCTGGGTCAGCGCTGAGTTTCTTATCCGGGAGGGAGACCCCAGATTCTTGGAGGAGCCGGTAGAACACGAAGTCACATCAGGAACCCGCAGCATGAACCCAAGCTCAGCGCGGATAAACGCCGAGGGCGGCCTGCGCATGAGAATGGGTCCCGGAACGAGTTACCACGTGGTTATGGTAATCCCTGATGAGCAAGCCGTATTCGCGCACGATGAGAGCGATGGCTGGGTCTACGTTGAGCACCTCGGTCACTGGGGCTGGGTCAGCGCCGACTTCCTTATCGATGAGTAATAGAATATATTGATTTTTGCTTGTGAAAAGACAGCCCAATCTCTTTTAGAGGTTGGGCTGTCTAAATGATAACACACATGTGAAAAAATAGACAAAGATTGGAGTGCTTACGGCCTTGAAATTTGTCGCTATTTACTATATAATAGTGAGGTTAAGACGACGATACACGCCCCGGGAGGAGACGGTTGTATATTGAAAAAAATAAAAGGGTTACACATACCACACTGTAAAAATACGGCGCAGCTTGTGCCGGAGACAATGCCGATACCCCCAGAGGTTCGATTGTCCATGTCTATGCATGGTGGCGCACCTGCAAAGCCTGTTGTTGCTGTGGGGGATCAGGTAAAAGTTGGGCAGCTTATCGCAGAGGCGGACGGCAAGGTTTCTTCGCCGGTTCACGCCAGCGTTTCGGGCAAAGTAAAGAGCATAGACGAGTTCGACCCCATAACGGGCGAAAAAGGAGAAAAGTCAGCTTCTATCGTTATAACCGCCGACGGCGAGCAAACGATTTTCGAGGGCTTATCGCCGCCGGTTGTCACAAACACCTCTGAATTTTTGGCCGCCGTGCGGGACAGCGGCGTGGTGGGACTTGGCGGTGCGGGCTACCCGACAGCGCCGAAGCTCACCCTCAGGGAAGGGACTAACCTGGATTACATACTGATCAACGGCGCGGAATGCGAGCCGTACATCACTTCAGACACAAGGACTATGGTTGACGACGCCGAATATGTCTTCGAGGGCAGTATGCTTTTGAAGAAATACCTGGGCCCAAAAAAAGTTATCATCTGCATTGAGGACAACAAGCCGGAAGCGATTGAGAAGCTAAAAGCGCTCACGGTAGATTCAGACGGGCTTGAGGTTTGTCCGTTGCCTTCCAGATACCCCCAGGGCGAGCGGAAGGTGCTTGTGTACAATGTTACAAATCGGATTGTTCCGGAAGGTGGGCGGCTAACAGACGTTGGGTGCATCGTTGTAAACTGCACGACCGTTGCGGTGTTTGCAAGATACATAAAGACGGGCATGCCCCTTACACACAGGAGCATAACTGTTGACGGCTCGGCTGTAAAGTCTCCCAAGAACGTTATCGCTCCAATCGGAACGCCGATAAGGGCGCTGTTCGAGTTCTGCGGCGGCATTAGCGAAGACGCAAAGAAGATTATCATGGGCGGCCCGATGATGGGTTCTGCCGTTCCAAGTTTGGATATGCCTACGGTTAAGGTGACGGGCTCTGTCATGGCGTTCACAGCTAAAGACGCCAAAGCTTTTGAACCGACACCGTGTATAAAGTGTGGGCGCTGCATTCAGAATTGCCCTATCAACCTAATGCCCTCCCACATTGAAGACGCATATGAGCTCAAAAACGTGGATTTGCTGAACAAGTACAAGGTCAACATGTGCGTTGAGTGCGGTTGCTGCGCGTATGTCTGCCCTGCAAGACGACCACTGTCCCACGTGATGGTACTCTCCAAAAACATGCAGTGGGAGGCCAGGCAAAAATGACAGATAAATTAACAGTTTCGTTCTTTCCACACATTCGACACAAAACGACAACAAGCAACATAATGCTCGATGTCGTGATTGCTCTCATCCCCACGTTTATAGCCTCGATACTAATTTTTGGGCCACGCGCTGCGCTGGTAACGGCTGTCTGTGTTTTTTCCTGCGTCGGGTTCGAGGGCATATGCCAGAAGATTCTGAAAAGGCCTGTAACAGTAGGTGACTTTTCCGCTGTTATAACAGGACTGCTCATCGCGTTTAATCTGCCGGTGACCATTCCGCTTTGGCAGGCTATGTTTGGTTGTTCTGTGGCGATCATCCTGGTCAAGCAACTCTATGGCGGCCTTGGCAAAAATTTCGCAAACCCTGCGGTGGTGGCAAGGGTTGTTATGTTCCTTGCGTTTTCGGCCACTATGACCGCCTGGAACCTTCCCGAATATACCCCCAGCTGGGTGCTGCTCTCTGACACCATGGCGGCCCCAACGCCCACTATGGCCGGTCCAACACCACTTGCACTCCTAGCTAGAGGCGAGGTGGAATACCTGCCCAGCATGTGGCATATGTTTGCCGGCATCCGCGGCGGCTCCTTAGGCGAGACCAGCGCGCTTGCGTTGCTCTTAGGCGGCGTCTACTTGCTTGTTCGCCGTGTTATTACATGGCATATACCTGTAACGTTTATCGCGACCGTTGCTGTTCTGTCTTTCCTTTTCGGTAGCCTGTCGCTTGATTTTATGCTCTTCCATATGTTTGCCGGCGGCTTGTTCCTGGGCGCTATCTTCATGGCGACAGATTATGTCACATCGCCCCAGACAAGCAAAGGGCGAATTATCTTTGGCATAGGCTGCGGCTTTTTGACTGTTATCATCCGGCTGTTCGGCAGCTACCCCGAGGGCGCGTCCTTCGCTATTTTGTTTATGAACGTGCTTGTCCCCTTCATCAACAAGGTGACTATGACCAAGCCGCTGGGGGGGAAGGGAATATGAAAAAAGAATTTGTGCTGCCGATACTTGCACTGTCTCTAATCTGCCTTGTTATGGCGGGTGCGCTGGCGATGGTAAACAGCATCACTTACCCAATAATTGCGGAGGGTGCCGCCCAGCGGGCCGAGGCGGCGAGAAGGGAAGTAATACCTCACGCGGAAGGGTTTATACCGGTAGACATCGAGTCACTGTCCACGTCGGTTCTCGCGGCGTATGCGACAACAAATGACGCCGGGTATGTCTTTATTGTATCGGTTAGGGGCTACGGCGGCGAGATGCGAATCATCGTCGGTGTGGACGAGGACGGCGCAATAATCCGGTCAGTGGTGCTCGCCCACTCGGAGACCGTAGGCCTGGGAACCGGGATTTTCGATGTGGCCTCGGATAGGGAAAACCAAGGCGGCAGTCTCCTTGATGTTGATGCTATATCTGGGTCTACGATTACACTTCACGCTTACCAAGAAGCGCTTGGCGGCGCGCTTGAAGCATTTGAAACCATAAGGGGGGCCTAAGGTGAACAAGATGAGCAAACTTTCGATCTTCACGAAGGGCATCGTAAAAGAGAACCCCGTGCTGGTACTGATTCTCGGCATCTGTCCGGTGCTTGCGGTGTCAACCCAGGCCACAAACGCCGTGGGGCTGGGCCTTGCGACTACATTTGTTTTGCTAGGTGCGAACATAGTAATATCTTTATTGCGCAATGTGATTCCTACAAAAGTGCGTATTCCGTGCTATATTGTTCTGATCTCCGGATTAGTTGCTCTTGTGCAAATGATTGTAGAGGCGTACGCCTTTGAGTTGCACCTGGCGCTGGGTATATTTCTGCCGTTAATTGCGTGTAACTGCGTTATATTCGCCCGCGCTGAAATATTCGCTAACAAGAACACAGTCGGTAACTCGATTATAGATGCCCTTGGGATAGGTCTCGGCTTTACGCTGGCCATACTTGCGATAGCGTCGATACGCGAGGCCTTCGGTGCAGGTACACTGTTTGGCTTTGACTTGCCGGGCCTGAGCTACGTCAACATTCCTATTCTGACTTTGGCTCCCGGTGGGTTTATAGTATTCGGCTGCCTGATTGCCCTGGTCAACAAAATCTCAAAGGGCACGGCAATCAAGAAAAAAGAGTTCGGCTGCGACAACTGCCCCTCGGCCCTTGTCTGCGGGAAAGGGGGCGCTAAGTAGTGGATTTTCAAGCCTTGGTCGTAATTATGATGAGCGCGGTGCTGGTCAACAACTACGTCTTGCGACAATTTCTGGGTATCTGCCCGTTCTTAGGCGTCTCTAAAGAGCTGAAGAACTCGGTCGGCATGAGCCTTGCGATTATCTTCGTTATGATGCTGGCATCCGCCGTCACCTGGCCGATTCAGAGGTTTCTGCTCGACCCGCACGGCATGGGTTTTATGCAGATTGTCGTGTTTATTCTGATAATAGCCGTACTGGTGCAGTTTATCGAAATCGTATTGAAAAGGTATGTGCCGGCGCTATACAAAGCTTTGGGCGTATTTCTCCCGTTGATGACGACGAACTGCGCGATTCTGGCGGTTGTAATTGTAAACATAAACGAAGGGTTCACCTTTATAGAGGCCTTGACAAACGCTTTTGGCGCGGGGCTCGGGTTCCTGCTGGCTATGGTCATGTTCTCGGGGATTCGCGCGTACACAGAAAACGCCGACCCGCCCGAGTCCTTCAAAGGGTTGCCGATGGCGCTTATTTCGGCGGCGATTCTCTCGATGTCGTTTTTCGGCTTTACCGGTGTGGCGGAAAATTTATTCTCGTAATGTGAGGGGGGAGCAGAAATGAACAGTATGGTAGTTGCTGTCTCTTCTGTAACAATAATCGCGACGGCTTGCGCGGCCTTGCTATGTATAGCTTCGAAGGTCATGTATGTTCATGTCGATGAGCGTCTGGAGAAAATCCAGGAAGCGCTGCCGGGGTCTAATTGCGGTGCGTGCGGGTACGCCGGCTGCTCGGGTTACGCCGAAGCTCTTATTTCGGGGGAAGGCGTGAAGTCAAATCTTTGCCCGCCGGGCGGGGAAGACGCCATAAATCGCATAAGCGAAATCCTCGGCATTGAACCCGAGGAGGCTATCTTCATAATCGCTGTTGTCCGCTGCGGGGGCAACCAGACGGCACGGCAGAGCAAGATGAGCTACGAAGGCATACAGACTTGCTATGCGGCAAAGCAGGTGTTTGGCGGCGAGAGCGCATGTGCCTATGGCTGCATGGGCTTCGGTGACTGCGTTGCCGTCTGCCCAGACGACGCTATCTGCATGGATGACGGCCTTGCCCGTGTGAACAGAAAACTCTGCAGAGGCTGTGGGATGTGCATAAAGGTTTGCCCGAATAAAATTATCGCAATGGAAGATGGTAGACGGAAGACATTTATCGCCTGCAGCAACCTGGAAAAGGCCGCGCAGGCGCGCAAAAAGTGCACAAACTGCTGCTTCGGTTGCGGCAAGTGTATGCGTGAATGCCCAGAAAAGGCGATTACAGTCGAGAACAACTTAGCCAAGATAGACTACGAAAAATGTACTGACTGCGGTCACTGTGCCGAAACTTGTCCCACCAAATGTGTGCATGAGTTCAACCGAGAGCCGGTCAGTTAGAGGCTGTATTCATAAGCTAAGCGTGTCGTAAATTGCAGCAAGGCTTGTATATTCAACTAACATTTGCGAATATAAATTGCAAATTATGTTCCATGTGAAACGGTAAACTTACAAAACATTCAAAAAAAAACGCCACCCAAACGGAAACAACCGTGCTAGGGTGGCGTTTTAAGCGACTAGGACAGGTCTTTTAGTTCGCGGGAAAGGGCCTGGTACCCGGGGGTGGCGAACCAGTTGCCCTCTAGGTCAATCCAGAGGGCCTCAGCGCCGGCGGCTGCGACTAGTTCAGCTCCCTCTGCCTGGGGCAGAATGAACAGGGCTGTGGAGAGCACATCTGCCAGCCAAGACGATGGGTGAATGACCGCCACCTGCTTGTACAGATTTGCAGGCATGAGGGTGCTGGGGTCGATTATATGCCCAAAGGTTTGCTCGTCAACAACATAAAATCGCTGATGGACGCCGCTAATGGATACAGTGGCGTCTGTTAAATATATGGTGTCAACAGCGGGGGATGCGCCGTCAAGGTCCGCCTCAGGGTTCTGGATGGCGACGTTCCAATGATCCCGCCCGTGAGGGGAGCCCACTGCCACCACGTGGCCGCCAACGTTCAGCAGCGCGGACTCCAGGCCGGCTTGCGTGGCTGCGTCCATAGCCAGCCCCGCCGCGTATCCTTTGGCCACTGAGCCCACATCAAGGGACATGTCTTGGTGGCGCAAGAACACAGTCATCTTCTCAGCGTCGATGACGACGTCTGCCATAGATATATGAGCCGCGGCCTCTTCGAGCGCCGACAGGGAGGGCAGCTGCGCGACGTTGGGCTCTGCCAACGCCTGCGCGCGGTAGTCATGCCAAATGCGAAGCACCGGCCCGAGAGCCGCGTTGGTCTGGCCCCCAGTAAGGTCATAGGCTTCCCTGGCAACTGTAAGCATATCAACAATTTCCTGCGACACGCCCACCGGAAAAATACCGGCCTGGGCGTTTATTGTGTGCAAATTGTTAAGGTCCCCGTAGCCGCCGAAAATATCGTATAGTTGATGCAGATATTCCAAACGCTCGAAAACAAGGGCTGAGTATCGGTCAAAGGCAGCCGGACTTTGGGCATAGCCTATGAACACAGTAACCGTGTCAAATGGCCCTATAATCTGAGCCTGAAAGCGGTGGTAGCTCGGCGAGCAGGCCGTAAGGCTTATCAGCAACGCCGCAAGAACTGCCAGAAGGCGAAGCCGCATTTTATTCCCTCCTTATTCTTGTGAGCGCCGGCATTAAGGTTTTTAGCAGCGTGCCGGTTAGCAGCCCGGTGACAATTCCGGATATGATTAGCGTGGGCAAAAAATATACCATAGCCGGTGTGGACAGAATTACCATTACGGCGGCAAACTGCCCTATATTGTGGGAGATTGCCCCGGCCACGCTTAAAGACGCGTAAGACATTTTCCCACCGGCCCCTTTACCGTCAAACAGTTTTAATAGCAGAACGATAACAGCTATGGAGAGCATACCACCGCATAGGCTTAGCAGGCCAGCTGTCGGCCCGCGCGTGAGCAAGACGAACAGAGATTTGGCGGCATTTAAACCAACGGCTTGCCTGTATCCCACGCAGAGCAGACAATACATAACTGCTATATTAGAAAGCCCCGGCCTTGCGTGTGGGGGCAAAAAAGGCAATGTCAGCAGCAAAGACTCCATGGCGGAGAGGACAAAAACTATGGCCAGCACAATACCTAAGAAGGTAATCTGTCTTATTTTCACGGTTCACGTATAATGGAGTTATCTTTTTTCAAGGGGTATCTCCATTACTTTTCCTTTCGTAGATTTTGTTATATTGGCGGGAGTAGCTACCCGGCAGATATAATAGATGTGGCGCTGCGGATTTGTATCATGTTTATACGGCTTTGAC